>CAJWZU010000018.1 GCA_913050115.1 uncultured Cellvibrionales bacterium | reverse complement strand
GATTGACGTATTACCGCCAGACGCCCCTCAGATACAATTGGGTATCGTCGAAGAAGCTGGAAAATATCGTCTCGCCGCCGACAACAAAGCGGGTACCGTCGGCGGTCCGTGGATGCAGGAATTTTATAATATTTCTACTTGTCCGGTGACACTCGCCGTTGGCGAACACGATAAAATTGTCACCATTGAGCAATATCGCAGCTTGGATAAAAACGCTGTCCAAATTCCAAATGTCGCTCACAACGCCCATGTCGAAAACCCTGAAGCAATGTGGGCATTGGCGGAGAAACTAGAGGGAATGACGAGTAAAGACTGAGAATTATTTCTCACTCCACTTATCCGCCGCCTGATCATCCGATGCTTTGGCTTCGACCCATTTTGTGCCCTCAGCGGTTTCTTCACTTTTCCAGAAGGGGGCTTTGGTTTTAAGCCAATCGATCAAAAACTCACACGCCTCGAAGGCGGCTTTGCGGTGGGCGGAGGCGGTCACGACCAGGACAATTTGTTCGCCGGGCTCCATCCGTCCATAACGATGAATGATCAGGCTGTCTTCGAGGGGCCAGCGTTCTTGCGCCTCGGCTTCGATCTTAGCCAATAGTTTTTCGGTCATGCCGGGATAGTGCTCAAGTGTGAGCGCGCTGACTTTTTGGCCCTGATTAAACTCGCGCATGCGGCCGACAAAAAACACCACTGCGCCATCACTGCTGTTGTCTTTAACGAGTTGCTGGTATTCGTAACCGACGTTAAAGTCTTTTTTCTGTACCTCGATATAGTGCATATTAATAGACCTTATTAGCCACCGGTAACCGGAGGGAAAAATGCCACTTCGTCGCCACTAGTAACAGAGCAGTCGCCGTTAACCACTTCACAGTTTTTTGCGCAGAGTAGGTTGGGCTTGTGCAGCCATTTGGACCAGTCTGGTTTGTCGGCAATTAGGCTTTGTTTAATGTCGTTGATGGTGTTGATACCAGCACCGGATAAACTGATGCCATTGCAGCCTAACTGCTCTTTGAGTGAAGCAAAAAATAATACGGTAATCATTGATTACTCGTCTTATTTTTGTCTCTTATAAAGTGGCCTCTTTTACCACCGAGTTTTTCCTGCAAACAAACCTGCTCGATAGTCATGCCCATATCCGCGGCTTTGCACATGTCATAAATTGTTAACAGAGCGACACTAGCAGCGGTTAACGCTTCCATTTCGACCCCAGTTTGGCCTTTGAGTTTGCAGTAACTTTTAACCAAAATACTGCTGTTGTCGGTATCAACAGTAAAGTCGACAGCCACTTTTGACAACATCAATGGGTGGCACAATGGGATTAAGTCGCTGCATTTTTTCGCTGCCATAATGCCTGCGATACGTGCAGTGGCCAGGACATCGCCTTTTTTATTGCCGTTGTTAACGACCTCGGCAAGGGTAATGGCTTGCATGCTAATACGACCGATCGCCCAGGCTTCTCGGGTGGACGCGTGTTTATCAGAGACATCGACCATAGCGGCTTTACCGTATTGATCGATATGGGTGAGCGCGTTGTGTTGTTGTTCTGATGATTCTGTGGCGACAGCAGCATTAAGTAGGGTTTTATCATGCGAGTCGGTATCGGTTGCTTCTGACATGAGTTCAGCTCCTGCTCTTGCACGTTACAGTATCAAGATTTTTTAATTGTGCGACAAAATTACAAGGTTTGTGACGGCTGTCGAGCTGGCTACAAATAATATCATCCCAAGCGGTGCGGCAGGCATTGGTGGAGCCTGGCATACAAAAAATTACCGTTTTATTGGCGAGCCCTGCAAGCGCACGCGACTGTATAGTGCTAGTGCCGATTTGCTGGAGTGAAACTTGACGAAAAAGCTCGCCAAACCCTTCTACTGTTTTATCAAATAGAGGCCTAACCGCTTCAGGAGTGCTATCGCGGGAGGTAAAACCTGTGCCACCGGTAATCAATACCGCTTGGGTTATGTCGTCGGCAATCCAGTCGCTCAAAACCGCGCGAATTTTATAGATGTCGTCGATCACAATTTTTTTATCGGCGAGACGGTGGCCTGCCAGTTGCATTTTTTCTACTAGTAATCCGCCAGAAGTATCTGTGGTTTCATTGCGGCTATCGGATACAGTCAGCACAGCAATATTAAGTGGCATCAGTGGTTCAGTAGTGTTTTGGTCCATTATGGTTCTCAAAATATTTCGATTAATGTGTGCAGTGTAAAGTGCAGGCCCGCTGCCATTCGTTGGGTGTATTGGCGTTAATCAGTTGTTGTTTGTCTGTCGTTAATACTAAGACGTCCGAGTCGGCCAAAAACCCTTTTACCGAGCGCAATTGCTGTTGCAGGCGTTGCTTTAATTTAGCCGCTGTATTGTTATCTATGTGAAGTGCGCAGGGCAGATAGCAGTCTTTAAAATAACTGTTGAGACCACTATGTGTTGCCTGACCAATTAGCTCGATCAGGGGCTCTTTGTGGAGTAGCGGCATATCTATAGGTATCACCAGAGCTAGGCATTTATGGGCAGTATTGAGTTGAGACAGCACCGCATGAATGCCCGCTAAAGGGCCTTGATTAAAATAGATATCGGCAATGTTTTGAGGCTTATTGCGGCTAATAAAAACAGTATCGCAGCCAGCATCGAGCAACAGTTGTTCGGTGCGCTGGAGTTGAGTCATACCGTCGATGATCAGCTCGGCTTTGTCTGTGCCCATTCGGCGAGACTGGCCACCCGCAAGTAGAATACCAATAACTTTAGTCATTATCAGCCGCCTAACATCGCCAAATGTTGGGTGGTACCGCTAAAACCCTGTTCAAGTTGATGGCCTTGCCATTTTCCAAGTACCACCTGCCGTAGATACTGCCCCAGTTTTTCGGTATCGCCGTCTATTAGAAAAGGCCGTAAATTGCCATTGGCCTCGTTAAACAAGCAATTGTGAATGTTGCCATTTGAGGCAACGCGCAGGCGATTGCAACTGTCGCAGAAGTTTTGGCCATAGGGCATGATCAGGCCGATATTGCCGGCGTAATCGGGGTGTGTGTATTCCAGTGCGGGGCCAGCATCTGGATGGCGAATAACCTGTAGCCAACCTGTTTTTAGCAAGCGTTGTTGAATCTCGATACCACTGACATGCTGGGCGCTGTAAAAGTCGCCGTTGTCCCCCGTTTGCATTAACTCAATTAGGCGCAATGTGATGGGTTTGTTGCGAACAAATTCGAGAAAATCGCCAATTTCAGTGGCGTTGTATTCGCGCATTAGCACTGCATTGACTTTAACGGTCGTTAGACCTAAGTCCAGAGCCAGATCAATCGCATTTAAGACTTGCTCGAGCTTGTTGTGACCGGTAATTAGCTTGAATGTTTCTGGCTGTAGGCTGTCGGCACTGAGATTAAGACTGTCGAGCCCGGCATCAATATAACTGTTCAATGTTTTTGTTAAGCGATAACCATTACTGGTCATGGTCACAGTTTCAATGCCAGGCGTCGACTTGCAGACATTGATAATTTCGGCCAAATCATGGCGTAGGGTCGGTTCACCCCCAGTGATGCGAATTTTACGGGTACCATTTTGCGCAAAAGCGCCGACTAGTAAGCGAATCTCTTCGACGCTTAGAGGTGCGTCTTGGGCGCTAGCGCAGTAGCCATCGGGCAGGCAGTAGCTGCAGCGGAAGTTACAGGCATCAGTAATCGACAGGCGCAAATAAGTAAAACGTCTATTATGGCGGTCAACAAGGCTCGAAACAGACGGCTGAGTGTTTAGCATGGTTCGCCTTTTCAGGTTTAAAGTCGTCAGGAATTCATAAAAAGCTGACGCATTACGCGCGGCGGGTCTATTATTCGACTCACCCAGTATTATCATTTTTCAGAGTGACGCCATAGCTCGGCAACTATACATTTTGAGGTGTCTTGGCGGCAGGACTCCCTAAGATCTATAGTCCCATAATTGCGGTTTGGGGTACATAATTGCCAATTAAATTTATGATACACGCACCAGCAAAGGCGGTTTGTCGCTTGCGGCATAATTGATTGCCAACATGAGCTAAGTTATGAAAAAGCCTTTATAGGCCAATGAATTCATAATCTGTGGCTAAATTGGTGTTTCAATGAATTAGTGCCGCCTTCGTATGTTATGAGAATCATTAAATTAACCACAGTTATAATGTTTGACCTTGTAGCAGTGCTGCATTGTTCAGCGTCAGTTGAGGCGAATAAAACTCTGTTGAACGCAATGTTCGAGGCTCTTTTGAGTCAGCGTAAAAGTGACAACCTTGTCGGGGTGAAAGTTCACGCCGACGGTTTAGCTCTGGCATATCTCTAAAATTACCGCAATGTACTACCTGCATTGCATCGACTTAGGACACCTCAGCGGTGACTGGAATCAAGATGGTCTGTATATCGAGGTCACACATCCCGATATTACCGTGCGTTTTAGCCACTATCGCGGTAATGAACGCATTATTTACTGGCGCGAACTTTTGCAATAGCTAAGCACTCCTATTGCTGCTCTTTTTAATTAATTGAGCTTGGCTTGGTCAAACACGTTTTGTTCGTCAGCAAGTTACTAGCGTTATTTACGTTTCTTGTGGTGCCAGTCAATGAGGCTGGGTATGCCGCTTAGCTTTGGTCGTGAACCGGAATAGGCATAGCAGGAATAAGCATAATACTGCTGGGTAGAGTCGCCGCAGGCATGACCTGCAGCTATTGCTCAAAGGCTCCTTAAGACTCAGACTCTTCTAAGGTTATATCTACAGCCAATTCATCCGAAATAGTATCTAGTTGCTCTTGCAGTTCATCCATATCCGTATCGATGGGAATTTGCAGCAGACCCGAGGCGGTAAACATCGGCTCACCAGACCAAGGCATGCTGGAATAATCGGTGTTGAGTTCATCGACGTTAATGTTACGGCTTGCCAGAGCCTGAGACAACTCACGCACAATACCGGCCCGATCATTGCCCACTAGGTTAAAGTTGATCGCCTTGGGCGCTTCTGTTGCAGCTACCCTAGTTTGTGCCGTTTCAACAATAACCTTTAAACCGTGACTGTGTAGGTCTAATAGTGACTGACTAAGTTCTTCAAGCTTCTCAACTTCAACACTGACACGTAATATTCCGGCAAACTTGCCGGCGAGATGTGACATGCGGCATTCAAGCCAGTTGCCGCCGTGTTCGCCGATGGTTTTTGCCAGGGTTTCGACTACGCCGGGCTTGTCATCACTGATCACTGTCAGCACTAAAAAATTGGTCACAGGTATTGCTCCGTAGTGTTTGAAGGAGAAAATTTTTTCAAAAAGCTTAACTAGAGACTAATCCTCTGTGCGTTGCTCGGCAAGTGATAGAATGACGATTTACAGTCTAAGAACTATTTTTATGATCATTCCACACAAACAGTTATCGTCAGACGCCCTGCAGGGACTGCTGCAAGAGTATATTCAGCGCGAGGGCACAGACTATGGTGACGAGGAAGCGTCTCAGGCGAGTAAACTGGCTCAATTGCGCCTACAGCTTGATCGCGGTGAGATAGTGGTGGTGTTGGACCCCGCATTAGAGAGTGTGAATTTGTTGCCTAAGCGTGAAGCCGAGCAGTTACTCGCCAGTGAAACCTCGGCACAACAATGGTGAATTTGTCGGCTTGCCTCATTGATGAGCCCGAAGGGCTTGTGCAGGCCAGCTATATTTTTGCTCACGGTGCCGGTGCACCTATGGACAGTGATTTTATGCAGTCTATAACTGCGTTGCTCATAGCGCAGGGCGTCCGGGTGATTCGCTTTGAGTTTCCCTACATGTCGGAGCGCCGCCAGAGTGGCAAGCGCCGACCGCCAAATAGGCAACTAGATCTGCTCGAGTGTTTCGGACAGGTCGTTGAGCGGGTCAGTGAGCGCTTTATTGAACCGCTGTTTATTGGCGGTAAATCAATGGGCGGGCGTATGGCGACTTTATTGTTAACAGAGTCGCTGCAACAGCTAGGCTGTAAGGGCGTCATTTGCTTTGGCTACCCTTTTCATCCACAGGGTAAGCCCGAAAAGTTGCGTACCGAACATTTATTCAATATGAGTGTGCCGACGCTAGTTTTACAGGGCACGCGCGATGCGCTGGGCAACTGCGAGGAGGTCGAGGACTATGGATTGCCCAAGGCAATAGAACTGCATTGGCTCGAAGATGGTGATCACGATTTAAAACCGCGAGTAAAGTCTGGTTTTAAGCAATTCGAACATTTACAAGCCGCAGCCACAAAGGCCGGTGACTTTATTACTGACATTAATAGTTGAGAAGAATCACTAATGTTGAATCATTTATTTTTACATTGCCGTCCAGGGTTTGAAAAAGAATGCGCTGCGGAAATTAGCGAATTGGCAGCGGGTTTGGGCATCTTCGGTTTTTGTAAAACCAAAGATCAATCCGCTTTTGTAATATTTATCGGAAATGAAGCTGACGATGCCGAAACGCTGCTGCAGCAGCTTAAATTTCAGCAGTTGATTTTTGTCCGTCAGTGGTTCGCTTGCGTACCTTTTCTGGATAAATTACCAACTGATAATCGTATTACGCCGTTGCTGGAGGCCTGCACCGAGCTGCCGCTATGCAAAGAGCTAGTAATTGAAACGGTCGATACCAACGACGGTAAAGCGCTGTCGGGGTTGCGTAAAAAGATCGAAAAACCGCTGACATCAGCGATGAAAAAGAAAGGCTTATTGCGGGGTAAAAGCACCAGTCGTTTGCATGTGGTCTTTCTTACCGGCAGTGAGGCCTATATTGGCTGGAGCCCAATGAACAACAGTGCTGTTTATTCTTCCGGTATTCCACGCTTAAAAGTGCCGCGCGAGGCCCCGAGCCGAGCTACGTTAAAGCTGGAAGAAGCTTGGCATCACTTTGTGCCAGCCGATGAGTGGGATCATCGGCTGGCTGGCAGCATGCGCGCGGTAGATTTGGGTGCGGCGCCCGGCGGTTGGACCTACCAGCTGGTGAGGCGCAGTATGTTTGTCGATGCCGTCGACAATGGTCCTATGCAAGAGGCATTGATGGAAACGGGTCAGGTCACCCATCACAAGCTCGACGGTTTTGCTTATAAACCGAAAAAGCGCGTGCACTGGCTGGTGTGTGATATTGCAGACAAGCCCATTCGTGTTGCTAATATGATCGCCACCTGGGTAGCAAAAAACTGGTGCGGTGAGGCGGTGTTCAATTTAAAGCTACCAATGAAACAGCGCTATGCTGAGGTGCAAAAGTGCGCCGCTAAGATTGAAGAAATACTGGCGGATGCGGGGGTTGAGGTGGAAATGAACTTTAAACAGCTTTATCACGATCGCGAAGAGGTCACCGGGCACATTCGTCGCCGAGATATTTAAGCGGCGCTTATGTTCAGGATGAAACGTCAGAATGCAGCGCCTCAATAACTATTTCAGGGCTGCGTTAATAAGCTAGGACACTGTACCTATGCGGTATAGAGATTTTATATCGCATAGGTACCATTACCATCGAAGTACAGGGGGAGTAATATAGTGTGAAGTCCAAGTTTGAGAATTGTTACGCCGGTCTTGTGCGCTAGTTTCTCGCTCTATTAATATAATGACCCGCCTACAGACGTTGATATTATCTGGGCCTAGGTCGTGCGAATTTAAATGGATTGTTTTTTCCCAATAAAAAAGAGCGCCTAGGCGCTCTTTTTTATTGTCTGTTTATCACAATTAATGCTGCATCAACGTCACTCGTTCCGGTTCATCGAGAATCGGACTGAGCTGGCCGATAATGACGCGCCGTTGCTCGGAGTGTTTCCATAGCTGCCAGTCTTGCACCGACCGCCACTTGGACACCACAAAACGTCGATTGGGGCGTTTTATATCATGAAAGGTTTCGCCGCTAATAAAACCGCGGGCTTGATAGGTTTGTTGAATTACTTTACGAGCTTCGCGCTCATAGGTAGTTTCCATGCCGTCGGCGATGCGACGTTCAATCAACACTTGAATCATGGTTTTATTTAAATGCCTCTTGTTACCATCATTTTTGCAGGCTGCCCTTGTTTGACAAAAGTATTAGGGCTCTGCATCAAATTATATAGTAATAATTTTTGTAATTAGTGGTTGTTGCAAATATATCTTACTGGCTACCCAGCCAGCAGGGTTTACATGTCAAATAACAGTCTCATTTCTATGCGGTAATAGCTATAGGCGTAATGTTGTGGGTATTCAAACGCATTTACCGAGTTGCCTACTACTATTCTTATTGTAGCGGCCTCGAGCTTAATCACAAACAGATATTGGCCGTTGTTATCTTCGGATGAGTGTTGCAGCTCCGGTTACATGTCAGCCAAGACGCAGACACAAAGGTATCGGCACTGAGTAAGGTATCGCATGGGTGATGGACGGACGGTGGGTAGTAAAACATTAAGTGAGTCTGAGTAACCTTCTATTCAGTTAAGTCTGCTTAGGCTTGACTCGGTTATTGGGATTAAATATAGCCGATATTTTTCAGGCGTTTGTCGCTCAGCTCTTTGTATATTGAGTTCAGCTATCTATGCCATAGATCAAAATTAAGCTATTGGAGGGCGTGTCTATGGCTGCGGTTTTGTATTTAGCGCTGGAATCGGCGAAAATAGCGTCATGAAAGATGCTAAAGCGATTAATCAATACTTGGATACCTCCGGTCTGCTATGCCCAGAACCGGTGATGATGTTGCACCAGGCGGTGCGTGAGCTCAATTTAGGGCAGGTGTTGGAGGTTACGGCTACTGATCCATCCACTACAAGGGACATCCCCAAATTCTGTCAATTTCTTGGCCACGACCTGCTTTTACAGGTCGTGGAAGGAGAGGTGTACAGATACCAGATTAGAATTGGTGTCTAATGTCCCATTCAGGCGTCTTCTACCGTTTCCTCTTCTACTAATAGCGATATTGCCGCCAGCGCTTCAGGGTCTTCGTCTTTAAGCTTATTGGCAATATTGTGCTGGAAGAAATAGCGGAATGAGCCTCGCGATTGCGCCGGGTAAAGGCACTTGTCACCGGGTAACACCGGTGTGCTTTTGACCTTGGCCTCATCCGCCAGCATGCCCCACAGTGTGCCATCGTGCAGCAACTGCCAGCTGATTACTTCGCTGAGGGTAATGGAGTGGAAGCCGTTGTCGGAGAGTACCGCATGAGTGCCTATCATGTCGGGTATCTCCTGAATGACATCGTCCTCGCCCTCGCATGCCATCTCGTAATATTCAGCAGCGGTTTCTACTTCTATCACTTTATGAATGGGTGGTTCGGTGAAAAGCTCGTTAATGCCTGGGTCAAAGTAACCTTCCCACTGTCCATGCAGAGGGTCGGTAATCTCCGGTGCCGCGACAATGCTGTCGAGCCAGGGAACGAGACCTACTACCTCGCCGTTAGCGCGTAGCCCCCAACAGAGGATTTTTAAACTAAAATAGTTTCCATCACTGGAGTCGTTGGTATAAACCATCTCTAAGCCGTCTAGCTCTGGAGCCAGCCGGATAAAACGCTCGCCGGCTATGGATGTAAATGGTTTGCCAGTAAAAAAATCGACAACGTTGTCGGTGTTGTGACAATCGATTGAGGTATTCATAATACCACCCCTAGTTGAGGACCCTGCGCTCTGATAACCACCACTTAAATACCTCGGGCTTGACCTTAGGAATCGGTGAGTGCTCCTGCGCACAGGGTAAGATGAGTTTAATCAATCTTCACTATCTAAGTTATATGCTCATTTCTTAAAGTACAAGATTTTGATCAACAAAAATGGGTATTGCTTACAACCAACTTTTATAAAGAGCATAAAAATTTCAGGGTCCTTTGGCGCTATGACTCCCTTAAAGGCTGTTAGTTAGGGGATAGGGGGATGATTGACGATTTTTTATGAGTTTATTAAGTGCTAAAAAAGTTTTCGCTAATGACATATAGATCTAATTCAAATCTTGTCTCGTCCTCTCATAAACATTGCGATCAGTTGCTGAAAATATTTAACGATACTTTTCTGAACAGTCACAATACCTGTTTGCAAAAAGGAGCCGATGAGCCTTTATATCGCCCTGCAGGTGATGGGCAGCAACACCACTGTATTGCATTTACGCGCGATTACTATGCCAGTGCTCTGCATGAAATTGCGCACTGGTGTGTGGCGGGGGAGGCTCGACGGCAGCAACTGGATTATGGCTACTGGTATGCCCCTGATGGCCGCAGTGACACTCAGCAGAAAGAGTTTGAATCGGTTGAGGTAGCGCCCCAAGCGCTGGAGTGGATGTTTTCTGAAGCAGCGGGTATCAAGTTTCGAGTCAGTGCTGACAATCTCGCTATGGGGCTTGGGGCCAGTGCTGAGTTCAAAGACCGTATTCATGCAAGGGTTATGAAAAATTGCACTACTGGCGTCAATGCGCGCGCGCATGCGTTTATAATGGCCTTGCAGCACTTCTATTATCGCGATAAAAGTCTTCAGGGTAATTCTTATGAGCGTCAAACCCTGGATTAACGCCTAGTTATTTAGCAAACTGTCGAAATAGGATGTTTCTGTAGAATAGAAGGCGGCTGAGCCTTTGATTCTCGTGTTTTAAAAAGGTAGGGAGCCTTTTTTACCAACCTGTTAGGGAACTTAACTATGACCTTAAAAATTGTTGTCGATGAAAATATTCCTTTGGCGGAGGCATTTTTTTCACCCTTGGCTGAGGTGGTTCGTCTGCCGGGTCGAACCCTTACCGCTGCCGATGTGCGCGATGCTGATGCTCTGATCGTGCGCTCGGTGACATCTGTAAATGAGGCTTTACTAGCGGGAAGTAAGGTAAAATTTGTTGGTACCTGCACTATCGGTATCGATCATCTGGACATCGCTTATTTTAAGCGGCAAGGCATTGCCTATAGCAGCGCGCCCGGCTGCAATGCTAACTCGGTAGTCGAATATATTTTTAGTGCGTTTAGTGCTTTGAATGTGGATTGGCGCGGCAAGAGTGTTGGTATTGTCGGTTGCGGCAATGTCGGTGGGCACTTGTATCGGCGCCTGCTGGAGTTTGGTGTTAACTGTCGCTGTTACGATCCGTTTCTAAGCCATGCTGATAATGTAGACTTGTGCAGCCTTGATGAAGTACTAGCGAATGATATTGTTTGTTTGCACACGCCGTTGACCCTGTCCGGACCCCATCCAACTCGGCACTTGATTGGCACAGCCCAGTTACAGCAGTTGACTAGCGGTGCTCTACTGCTTAATGCCGGCCGTGGCGACGTCATTGATAACCAAGCGCTATTGAGTTTTATGCAACAACGGCAAGATGTGCAGGTGGTGCTTGATGTCTGGGAGGGGGAACCTAACATCAATACGTCACTATTGCGGCTGGTGGACTTGGCTAGCCCGCATATTGCCGGCTACAGTTTTGATGGCAAAGTCGCGGGTACCGAGATGATCTATCAAGCGCTATGTACGCATTTTGGTATTGAGGTCACAATGTGCGCCGCTGATCTTGTGGCAGCTGATTTGACTCCTTTGGAACTTTCGGCAGCCACCGATTTTGAGTTGATGCGTCAAGCTGTACTTGCGGCTTACGATATCCGAGGTGATGACGCCCGTATGCGTGAGCAGCTACAAAATTTGCCAGTAAATCAACTGCGACAAGGTTTTGATGCATTGCGTAAAAATTATCCTAAACGTCGAGAATTTAACTGTTTTTCGACTGTTGCTAAAACCCATATAGAAAAAAAGTCGCTAAACAATGTGTTAGCGACTCTAGGGTTTTGCACAGGTTTTGAAACATCTAAAACGGGTGTAAACACTTAAAACAGTCGTCCTTGACTGCGGTGGCCCGGACAAGGCCGTCTTCTTGGGAAGCTCTAAACTTAAGAAGGGTGCATATTCAATTAGGCCCTTCAAGTTGTTAAATAATCTGATTAACCTAAGTATAAGACGGCTTTTATAAAATGGCGCTGTTAAAACCTACTTTGTGTTAGATCAAATATAAATAAGCAGTGGCCATGCTGTCTTCATGGCTATTGCATCGGCATTTTTTGCGTCTCAGTCGTAGGTTTGAAATTATGATATTTAATTTAGGCCTTATAGTGAATCCGCTAGCCGGAGTCGGCGGTGCTGTGGCTTTAAAAGGTAGTGATGGTGATGACACCGTTTCTAAAGCACTGGCTTGCGGAGCGGAATTGCGGGCTTCTCAGCGCTGCCAACGCGCATTGGCAGCTATTGTTCCTATGCGTGCAGAGGTTAAGGTTTTTACCCTGGCAGGATCTATGGGCGGCGATCTAGCCTTGTCTATGGGCTTTAAGGTTGAGATTGTGGGTCATGTTGACGGCGCCACAACCTCAGCGCAGGACACTATCAGAGCCGCAGGGCTGTTGCAGTTGAACCACGTGGACTTAATTTTATTCGTTGGGGGCGATGGCACCGCGCGCAACTTGTTTACCGCAGTGGGATTAGATAAAGCGGTATTGGGGGTGCCAGCGGGCGTCAAAATGCACTCCGGTGTTTATGCAGTATCGCCCGAAGCGGCCGGTGAGGTGTTGCAACTTTTAGTGCGTGGCGTGGCTGTGCCACTGCGTAAACAAGAAGTGCGCGACATTGATGAATGTGCTTTTCGTGCTGGCCGAGTTCGAGCTAAATACTACGGAGAAATGCGCGTGCCCACGGCCGAGCAGTTTGTGCAGCAGGTTAAAAACAGTGGTCGCACCCCCGAGCCGTTAGAGCAGGCCGATATTGCCGCCAGCGTGATTGAATCAATAGAAGAGGGCGAACTCTATATTGTCGGGCCCGGTTCCACTACGCTGGCGGTAATGGCTGAAATGGGATTACAGGGGACTCTGCTGGGGGTTGATCTAGTGTGTAATGGCAGCTTATTGGCTGCCGATGTGAGCTCGCAAGATATTGTAGCGGCAGTGACTCATCATTCCGGACCCGTGCGGGTATTAGTGACCGCAATTGGAGGACAAGGCCATATTATTGGCCGCGGCAACCAGCAAATCAGTGCGCCGATCTTACATCACGTCGGTCGCGAAGGCTTGCGCATTATTGCCACGCCTTCAAAGCTGCAAGAGCTAGAGGGGCGGCCTCTGCTAATGGACAGTAATGATGCCGAGCTGGATCGAGATTGGTCGGGTTTTGTCGCTGTGATTACTGGCTATAACGAGACAGTGATGTACCCCCTCGGTTTATCTTCTAAATCTTTGATATGAGTAAAAGTTCGATATGACTAAAAGTTTTGATTTAAATGAATCTATTACAGAGACTTTGGCTGTGCTGGACGTTCACCTTCGCTCAAAGTTGCAATCTTTAGCTTCGGAGCCTGTTGACAGCCAGCGCTTATTTCATGGTCGCGGCCACTGCTATCCTGGTTTAGAGATGCTGGCAATCGACCTGTATGACCCAGTAGTGTGTGTCACTCTTTTTGTAGCGGGGGAGCACGAGGCTGCAATATTGGGGAGTATAGAGCGCTGTTATGAGTGTTTTGCCTCGCGTTTTAAGGCTTTAGTTGTGCAGCGCCGTTATCTCGATGGCTCTCCTATGGAAGTGTTGCGTGGGGCGCAGCCAGAAACGGTTTATGCTCGGCGAGGTGATTTGCGCTTCCACTTAAAGTTGGGGCAGCGGCAAAATAGCGGCTATTTTCTCGATATGGAGCCGGGCCGTGTCTGGCTGGAAGAAATATGTCGCGATAAAAAGGTGCTAAATTTATTTTCTTACACCTGTGCATTTTCGGTGGTGGCGGTTCAGGCCGGGGCGACTGAGGTCATTAATGTCGACATGAGTCGCGCCGCCCTTAATCTCGGCCGGGACAATCATCACTTAAACAATTTGCCCAAGCAAAACAGCCGCTTTTTACCAAGAAATATTCTTAAATCTTGGAACCGCATTAAGCAACCTGGTCCTTATGATATTGCCATAATTGACCCGCCAACGTTTCAGCGTGGCAGTTTTATTTGCAGTAAAGATTATGCTCGAGTAATTCGCCGGTTACCGCAGTTTATGCGCGCTGGTGGTGATATTTTGGCATGCTTGAATGCGCCAGTGTTGAGTGTTGATTTTTTGCGCCAGCTGTTTGCGGCGGAGTGTCCACAGTGTGAATTTATCGGGCGCCTAGAACCCAGCGCTGACTTTCCAGATGTTGACGCCGACCGGCAGTTAAAGTTGCTGCACTTTCGTTTTCATGACGCCAAAGAATATGTGCCTGCAGAAAGCTCGGTTGCAGAGTGCTCAGCTGAAGGTGTGAGCTTGAGCCAGTAGCGCTTTCATGTATTTTTCCAGCTGCCTTGACGAGCCCGCTTTCAAGGCCTGACGCAAGTGTTGGATATTGCTGTTGGGGTTGTTAGCATCGAAGGTTGGGGCCGCCGTCAACAAGGTGAAAGCTTTGTGGCTGAGAATGGCTTGGTCGAGTGCTTCTTGACGAATAGTGTCGGCATAGCTTAGATAGCCGGCTTCAGCCAGCCAAATCATAGCGCCAAAACAGGCTTGGTGGCGCTCACAGGCCAGGCCGAATTCGTCTGGAGCGTCAGGCCCGGCAATATCCTCAACTAAAATCGTAATTTTTTTTGGGAAGTTTTTATACAGCTGCAGCAAAATCTTGCTGGCATCTTTATAAAAGTCGTCAATATGCAGCTCACTCATGATTGTGGTCGCGACAAGTCTTACGAACAGTACCCAAAAACCCCACCACAGCGTTGCGCTTAGTAGTACCAGTAGACTTGCTTGAGCATGCTAGGTTCATTGTGAATAGCGATCAACAAACTCACCAAAGCGCTGGATAGCACCTGTTAGCTTGTCTTTGCGCGGCAAAAATACAATACGATAGTGGTCGCGTTCGGGCAGGTTAAAGGCTGTACCCTGCACCAATAGGATTTTTTCCTGCTTTAAAAAATCCAGTACTAGCTGTTGATCGTCTTGAATTTTGTGGATATTTAAATCCAGTTTCGGGAATAGGTAGATTGCGCCTTTAGGAGTAACACAAGACATACCAGGTATGGCTTCTATGGCAGTTAGGGCGGCGTTGCGCTGTTCTAGCAAACGACCGCCTGGCAGAATTAACTCGTTAATGCTTTGGTACCCGCCGAGTGCTGTTTGCACAGCGTACATAGCCGGCACATTGGCACACAATCGCATAGAGGCCAGCATGTGTATGCCTTCTAAATAATTCTTGGCGCGATGCTTGGCGCCACTGACAACCATCCAGCCAGAGCGAAAACCGGCCAGTCGATAAGACTTCGATAACCCATTGAAGCTCACGCAGAGTACGTCATGGGCCAGACGTGCCATCGGTATAAATTTGGCATCGTCGTAGAGTATTTTACTGTAAATTTCATCGGCAAATATAATTAGGTTGTGCTCGCGTGCCAGCTCTACTATTTGTTCAAGCAAAGCTTCACTGTAAACCGCACCGGTCGGATTGTTAGGGTTGATTACTACAATAGCGCGAGTGTTGGCATTGATTTTAGCCTTAATATCGTCGATATCGGGAAACCAATCGGCCTGTTCGTCACAGCGATAGTGCACGGCGTTGCCACCGCCTAGATTGACCGCTGCTGTCCACAAAGGATAGTCGGGGGCAGGCACCAGTACTTCATCGTCGTTATTAAGCAGTGCCTGCATACACATCACGATCAGCTCGCTAACGCCATTGCCAAGGTATATATCATCAATATCGACATTGGCAATTTTAAGCTTCTGGCACTCTTGCATAATGGCTTTGCGGGCGGCAAATAATCCTTTAGATTCGGTATAACCTTGCGCGTTACGTAAATTGTAGATGACATCAAGAATGATTTCGTCGGGCGCTTCAAAACCGAAAGTGGCGGGGTTACCAATGTTCAGCTTAAGAATGCTATGGCCTTCCTCTTCCATCTTATGGGCATGGTCAAGTACTGGGCCGCGAATGTCATAGCAGACGTCATGAAGCTTATTGGATTTTAAAATGTCTTGCATGTGCTCGATTACCCTGTGCTGCGAGCGGGCCGACAGCTGTAAACTGTGTGCTGGCAGTCAAATAGATTACTACTGATTATGTCAGATTGTTGAAGTAATGACGACAGTACTGATGCTAAGGGTTTCTGATTTATTGAGTGTTAGTCGTGGCAAAATTTAGTTGAGGGCGTTTTTTTGTTCCGATTTTCATTGGTTTTGTCAAAATACCTGTATTGACAATGGCACTATTTTGTCCTGTCTCGTCTTGTTCGGTGTTGTCCTCATACAATTGCAAGTTCATTTGTTGTAGGAGTTTAAACACTTTTTCGAATTTGGCGCCGCTAATATTGCTTTAGATTTACTGTTGTGGGGTAAATTCATACATCTCATCTAAAACGCACTGAACGTTTTCATTTGCTGCGCATGCCCCGTTTTCAGCTCGCGGGGCTTGATGTCGGGCTGTAGCTTTTTTATTGTGTGTATGGCGTTAGTCTTTGTAGGTTTGTGCTGTACTGTTTAATAGTTCTTTGCAGGACTGTACCAATCTTCTCAGTATTAGAGCTGAGAACTCTTTGGATGGGAAAAAACGCTGAGTAAGCCGCGGGTGGTTTTTAGGCACAATTTCAGGGCGGCTAGCAAGGACTGTCAGTGACTGCGTATTGTTCATAATTTGAAACAATCCGATAGAAAAACAGCGTTTTAAATAAGAGCAATAATAATTTTTATATAGAAACAAAAGACGTCAATTAAGCCATTTGGTCTTGTTTTTCCCTTGTTGTGCAAATAACTATCCTGCTCAGTAATCTATTGCTCACGTTCATAACTATAGCGATCTTATCTGGCAAATATTGAGAAGGCTTTTTACGGCTAGAGATTTATAAACTTGTTGACAGTTAAGCCCCCTCTGCATAGAATGCGCCCCACTTCGAGACAGCAGGCAAACAAAGCCGACTGCATTGAAGGTTCGGGGTCCCCATCGTCTAGAGGCCTAGGACACCGCCCTTTCACGGCGGTAACAGGGGTTCGACTCCCCTTGGGGACGCCATATTTGACTGAAGATTGTTAGCTTCAATACAATCGAGGTTAAAAGAAATAAGCGGGAATAGCTCAGTGGTAGAGCACAACCTTGCCAAGGTTGGGGTCGCGAGTTCGAGCCTCGTTTCCCGCTCCAATACTAAAAAACGCAATCCTTGCAGATTGCGTTTTTTTTTGCCTGAAATTTAACCCATACCCACCTAATGGTGGGGGGGCTAATGCATTAATGCATACCAAACACTTTAGCGCGCTCCTCTTTATAGTCAAATAGGCGTTGCTCATGGTCGGCATTAAAGCGTGCCTCGTCGAGTTGCTGATAGCTGTGTATTTCGTTGTCAGGCATGAAGTGCAGACAGTCGCCACCCAAAAACCACAGTAGGTCTCGAGGTATTAGCGGTGTCAGGTGTGGGTAGCTTGCTATAATCTTACAAAATAGCTGCTGGCCGTTGAAAACTCCGTCAGCGCTCCCATTTAGTTGCTGCGGCAGAGCTTCTAACTGGTCAATAAATTCCTGCTGATCTGTTGTCATCTCGGCTCCGCAAAAAGGGGCTTGTTGGCGCACGGTTTGATTGAATGTTTTGAGCAGTGTTATGTGGAAGCTCAGGTGTGTGTGGGCGTTTTTTTGGCTCATGCTTGGCGGTCCATAATCTTGTGTAGTTTATATTAATCGCATTTTACGACTCTTTTGACAGCAGTACACTAGTGAGTGCCTTTGTTCGCTGGATGTTATTTAGTATTTATGGGGAATTCGATGGCTCACGCTCTTTTAATAAATAACTTACACAAGGTCTATGGTAATGGTTTTGAGGCACTAAAAGGCATCTCTTTGCAGGTTGAAGCGGGCGATTTCTTTGCTCTTTTAGGCCCCAATGGCGCGGGTAAATCAACCGCCATCGGTGTGATTTGTTCACTGGTTAAAAAGACTTCAGGGCAAGTAAAAATCTTTGGTATAGATATTGATAAAGATTTTTCAGCGGCTAAGTGTGAGTTGGGCATAGTGCCGCAAGAGTTTAACTTCAATCAGTTTGAGAAAGTGCGTGACATATTGCTAGTACAGGCCGGGTACTACGGTTTGCCTCGCTCCCTAGCCGAAGAGCGGGCGGATAAGTATTTAAAGCAGTTGGGGTTGTGGGATAAGCGTGATACGCCGGCGAGAATGCTCTCCGGTGGTATGAAAAGGCGCCTGATGATCGCGCGGGCTCTGGTGCATGAACCGCGGTTATTGATCTTGGATGAGCCAACCGCTGGGGTTGATATTGAGTTGCGTCGGTCTATGTGGTCTTTTTTACGCGACATTAATGCAGCGGGAACAACGATTATTCTCACCACCCACTACTTAGAAGAGGCTGAAAGTCTGTGTCGTAATATCGCCATTATCGACAGTGGCAAAATTGTTAAAAATACCAGTGTGGACTCATTGTTGAAAACCCTGAATCTGGAAACGTTTGTTTTGGATTTGCGCGAGCCACTGGAAGTATCACCGACTATTGAAAATTTTTCTCTGCGTCTGATTGATTCTCAGCACTTGGAGGTGGATGTAACCAAAGGTCAGTTATTGAGTGATGTTTTTTCTAGATTGTTGCAGGAGGGGGTTGAGGTGTTGAGTATGCGCAATAAAACTAATCGGCTGGAAGAGCTGTTTGTGTCGCTGACAGGGTCTGGCGCGGGAGAAAATGATGAAATTTGATGCCCAGTGGATTGCTTTCATTACTATTTTGCGAAAAGAGGTGCGGCGTTTTACTCGTATTTGGGTGCAAACGCTGCTGCCGCCGGCGATTACTATGGCGCTTTATTTTGTGATTTTCGGAACACTTATTGGCTCTCGAATCGGCACTATGGGGGGGTTTAGCTATATGGAATTTGTGGTGCCAGGGTTGATTATGATGTCGGTACTGACCAACTCTTACTCTAACGTAGTGTCGTCTTTTTACGGTGCAAAGTTTCAGGGCAGTGTTGATGAAGTGCTGGTGTCACCGACCCCCAATTACATTATTTTACTGGGTTATGTGCTGGGCGGAGTGACTCGCGGTCTGATTGTGGGCACGATTGTGACCTTGCTGTCGCTGTTTTTTACCGACTTACAGGTTCACAATGTTGCGATTACTGTTGCGATTGTCGTTCTAACGGCGATGGTGTTTGCTCTGGCTGGTTTTATCAATGCCGTGTATGCCAATAGCTTTGATGATATATCGATTGTGCCGACATTTATTTTAACGCCACTGACCTATCTGGGCGGTGTGTTTTACTCGATCAGTTTATTGCCTGAGTTTTGGCAGGGTGTATCACAACTCAATCCTGTGCTTTATATGGTTAATGTGTTCCGCTATGGCATGTTGGGTGTGTCAGATGTCGATGTAGGTTTTGCTTTTGCCGGCGTTATTGTGTGTATTGTGGCGTTATTTTCATACAGTTTATACTTGCTCGAAAGCGGTAAGCGCCTGCGTAATTAGTGGTTCAAGGTCTATTTATTTAGGAAGTTTTTATGAACAAAGATCCAAACATTGCTCATGCGCCGGTACCTGAACAGGCGCCTTTAGGTAAACAGACGGAGTATGTTAGCGAGTATGACCCCACGCTACTTTTCCCGATTCCTCGGGCCCAGTCTCGTAGTGGTTTGGCCGTCGATGTAAATAATTTGCCTTTTAAGGGGGTGGACGTCTGGACGGCTTACGAACTCTCTTGGCTCGATATGAAAGGCAAGCCTCTGGTTGCTGTGGCGGAGTTTCACTTTCCTTGCAGTAGCCTCGCTATTGTTGAATCAAAGTCGTTCAAACTGTATCTAAACTCGTTTAATCAGACACAATTCGAGTCACAGCAGGCTGTCGTTGATTTATTGCAAGCCGACTTATCAAAGGCTTGCGGTGCTTCTATAGTTTTGCATCTGTCCTCGTTATCCGAGGTGCCCTGGGCTGAAATAAAGACACTGGAAGGTGAATGTGTTGATGAATTAGATGTCAGTATAGATTGTTATCACCCTGAACCCGGTTTGCTGGGCTGTGAGGTGGGCGCTGGTCAGGTGAGTGAGACCCTTTATAGCCATCTACTAAAGTCGAATTGCCCCGTGACTGGTCAACCCGATTGGGCGAGTGTGCATATTTGCTATACCGGCGCTAAGATTTGTCATGAGGGGCTGCTTAAGTACGTCGTGTCTTTTCGCGAGCACCAAGATTTTCACGAGCACTGCGTTGAGCGGATGTTTGTCGACATTATGACGCGTTGTCAGCCGCAAAATCTAACCGTCTATGCGCGTTATACTCGTAGGGGTGGCTTGGATATTAATCCTTTGCGCTCGACTGATGAGGTGACAGTGTCGCAGCCGCGACTCGTTCGCCAATAGTGGTGTTGCGAGTGTCTTAGACGATTACTTTGCTTCTTAGTTTGTCAGCGGCTTTTTCGAGTGTTTTCAAAACTTGTTCTTTGTCGAAGTTATGCACTTTATCGAGGTCTAAGTGTATGCTGAAGCCATCGGCGGTGTGTTCTAAAAAACTGTCGTTTTTGCCCAGATCGCGGCGAAAATCCATTACCTGGTAAACCTTTATGGTGTGAGAAAAGCCCTTAACGCGAATATCGCCCTCATCACGGCACATAATGGCGTCTTTGGTTAGGGCCCAGCTCTCATGGGATATCAAAATCTCACCTGGAGTTGCGGCTGATTCTAAGCGGCTGGCCAGATTTACGTGGGTGCCCAGCACGGTGTAGTCGAGGTGACTAGTAGTGCCGAAAGTGCCTACTGTGCAGTAGCCAGTGTTTATACCCATGCGGATTTGCAATGGCCGCTTAATGCCCTTATTTTGCCATTCATGCTGAAGCGATTTCATTCGTTTGCGCATGGCTATAGCCATAGCTATGCAGCGCAAGCAGTCGGCTTTAACGCCTTTGCTGTCGTTATCACCAAAGATAATCATGATGCCATCGCCCATAAATTTATCGATGGTGCCACCAAATTGCATGGCAATTTTGGACATTTCACTCAGGTAATTGTTCAGCAACTCGGTCAGAGCTTCGGCCTCCATTTCTTCCGACAACGGACTGAAATCTTTGATGTCGGAAAAAAATATGCTCAGGCGTTTACGCTCAGCTTGAAGGATTTTATCCTGGCCTTTATTAATTGCCTTCCAGACTTGTGGCGAGATATAGCGCGACAGCTTGTAAGCGCGAACCTTATGTTTTTTATCCTCTAACTCGAGTAATTGCAGGTGATTTTCGAGCTGACTAACGCGGGTGTGTGTGTAAAAAGCATAGGCCAGAAAGTAGGTCAGAATGCCAATAAAGCTGGCGGCGCTAATCTGAAAGTTGGCGTTTAGCACCAATTGAGGTTCGTGAATCAGCAAGCTCAGACCAGCGCCTAGAGCAAAGGCAATATTATCTTCAGCCCATTTTTTTAAGCCGCCCGCTAATAATGCATTGAACTGAATCATGGCGAGAAACAAAATACTCGAGACAATACTGAAATCAGTGATGCCGACAACTATACCAATTAAAAATGCATCGCTGTATTGCAGGCAGCGGGTAATACGACTGAGCAGTGGGCCTGTATATTTTTTGCTCAACCAAAAGGCACCATAAGTATAAGCCAGCAGTAATACAATCATGCCGGCATAAAGTGGATTGATTTTTTGCCAATTAACTAGAGACGCAAGTGTACCGGCCGCTGAAAAACAGATCAGGGCACGAAAGTAGTATTGATAGAGCGCCGACTTAGCGGTTTTGTAATTACCTAGGGACTCAGTAGCTGTATTTTTATTGTTATTCATAGCTTGTATGTAGCCTTTAATAGCGAGAGCTAATAAATTGATCTCACGTTTATGGTAAGGGCCGCTGCAAGGGTATTAGACGTCTTTTACGGTATTTTGTCTAGTTGTTGGTGGTGGGCAGAAGTGGCGGGTTTATCCCTAATTTTTAAGTCGTAAATAAGCAAAGTTAAGACTTAAATAATACGTCTGCAGAGTTAACCGGTCTTGCTTAAGCGCCTATATTTTTCTGGATTATGGTCTACGGCATTAGTGCTGGCATTGAAACCTACTTTGTTGCTATTAAATCCAGGGTTACACGCTTCTAAAGCATCTGCTGGCCTTTGGTACTGCTGTGAACCCCAATGCGTATGAATTTGCATTGTTATTGCAGATTTTTCAGTTCGTCCAATCAAGCAAAGTTCTGGCGCATTCAATCTCCGCATTAGTGTGGCTATCTGAGCCTTAGATGCGGTGATTCATTATTTTCAGGTCACTGCATTGATTATGGTATAGGCCATGACTGTATGCGAATTGGTATATAGTTGGGCTTCTTTATTGTAACCAGCCATCTTTAGTGGCTGTGTAATGTGAAATGGTATGTTCATTATGGAAGCAATTAATGCCCTATTACATAGGGTCTCCTGCGGGAAATTAACAGAGCCTGCGCCGTCTTTAGCTGCGCGAGAGGCAATTTTTTCCGCGGCTCTGCGCGCCGCAGATCATGGCAATTTAAGGCCTTGGCGCTTTCTGGTGATCGAGGGCGCTGCGCGCGCAAGTTTGGGTAAGGTTTTTTCGGCGGCCGCGCTCGCGGATGATTCTGACCTTAATGAGGCTCAGCTTGAGCGTTATCAAAAAATGCCCACAAGAGCGCCGCTATTAGTGGTGGCTATTGCACAAACGAGTCAACACCCTAAGGTGCCTCAAATAGAGCAAGTAGTGGCGGCCGGGGCGGCCGTGCAGAATATGCTCAACGCCGCTTTTGCTCTGGGTGTCGGTGCTTACTGGCGCACGGGACCAATGGCTTACCATCCTAGCGTTATGAAAGATTTGGGGTTAGTTGAAGGCGAGAGCGTGGTGGGGTTTCTTTACCTTGGCTCGCCAGAAGGTAAATTAAAACCGCTGCCAGAACTGGCTGTGGCGGATTATTTTGAGGCCTGGCCAGTTTAAATAGTATTGGTGAAGAGTTTCTGGCTGGGGCCTTTTTGAGGGCCCGTTGGTTGTTTGTGAGTAGGTAAAATTAGCAGTTGAGAACACCTGTAGGTTTAAAGAGAGTGCCATAGACGGTGGGATTACAGGTTTTGCATGCAGTTAAAAAATTTGTGTAGACTTATTGCCCTTAAACAGAAGTTTGGCAAAGTTGGAAACGAAAAAGCCCCCGTAAGCGTGAGCTTACGGGGGCTTTTATATATGGCGGTGAGGGAGGGATTCGAACCCTCGAAGAGTTTCCCCTTACACGCTTTCCAGGCGTGCTCCTTCGGCCACTCGGACACCTCACCAATATCGCTAAGCTGATATATTGTTCACAGCATCTTGCGAGGGCAGCACTTTACACAAACGATAGAATAAACGCAACATTGCCGTCTAGTGACTTTTTTACAGTTTCACCAGAGCACCTTTATTAATACCCTCAAAAGCGCGAACTGTTATTTGATTGTTAGGACGCAGGGCTTTGAGTTCGGTGGCGATATGGTGGGCGATGAGCTCGACGGTGGAGTCGCTATTCATTAAATAGCAATCCTGAGCTGGCATATCCAGTTCGAAATCGCCTTGTTCGGCGGTGTAGGCGAACATAATCTCAGTGTCATTCTGTAGGGTAATATCGTCTAAGCTACCAACATAGATATCGCGCCATTTTTCAGCCCAAAGTTGCTCTAGTTCGGGTGAGCGCTGCTGATCTTGCCAGATTTCTATACGCGAGCGATGGCCGTGGGCGATGCGCTGGCAATTGCCATCGTGTTTCTTCAGCCCGTGGCTGTAGTGATAGCTGGCACTGGGAATATCTTCACTACTAAAAGATAGAGACAGTTGCTCAATACTGGTGGGAAAGTGGCTTTTTAGTTTTTCAATGGCCCAGTCTGACACGCTGTCAGCATTCACGGTTTCAGCGTTGATCAGCGCGATCGATTGAGCGGGGCCTTTACAGCGCAGCTGGCGTATATTGTCGCCACTGCCGTAGTTCCACGTTAGCTCAATAGTGTCATCCACTAGGGTGAATTCTAAGTTGGGGGAGTGGACGGGTATTGCTAAGCGATGATCGATTTCATCATCCAGCCAGTTGCGCAGCACTTTTTTAACCGTACCAAAGTCACAGACCATACCTTGTTCGTCTAGTTCGCCTTCCAGCTCAATGTTGGCCAACCAAGTTTCGCCTAAAAGGCCGCGCTCGGGATGCAGGTAGCTGAAATCAACATTAGTGAGGTTATCGACGAACAGATGCATAGTTGGGTACTGCGCTGAATGAAAAAAACGCATTATACCAGTTACCCAGCTGCGAGTGCGGATGGGTAACTGTGGAAAGGTTAGTCTGCCTTATTTTACCTAGTGTCCTAACCGTCTCATCTGCTAATAACTGCCCATAGCGCTCTAATATTTGCATCACAATGTTTACCTTGGGCATGTTGGAACGGTATTTTTTAGATGCCCATGCCTTTGCTGTTTAGGTGGAGATACCGTCAAGCGCCTGTGGCCGCTCATCGACCAATTGCCGCATCTATAGACTCATCTCATATCTAGGTAGTAGGAGTGTGTAAACGGCAAAGTGTTTTACTTTAAAATCTATATTGAAAAGTTTTGATATACTTATTCTCATTCCAGTTGTAGCATTAATAAAACGAGTATAAATTTTTTAAAGTTGAATTATTTTCATTTTTTGGGTGTTTAATGTCAGATATATCGAGTTTGGTGTCGGGGGTGTTGGAGTTGCGACACTTGCGCACGCTGCAGCAGTTGCGGGCGAGCGGCAGTCTGGTGGAGGCTGCAGAGCGTCTGTGCGTGACGCAGTCGGCGCTGTCGCATCAGTTAAAAGAGTTAGAAGGGCGCTTGCAGGCAACGCTATTCGTACGCAAGAGTCGACCGTTGCGTTTTACCGAGGTAGGGAAAAAACTGCTGCAGCTGGCCGAGAAGGTTTTGCCACAAATTGCCGATACTGAGCGAGAGTTGCGAGCTTTGCAGTGCGGTGAGGCTGGGCGACTTTTTATGGCTATTGAGTGCCACAGTTGCTTCAACTGGTTGATGCCCACTGTAGAAGTGTTTCGTCAGCAGTGGCCCTCTGTAGAGATGGACTTTTCTGCTGGCTTTACGTTTGAGCCACTGCCTGCCTTACAAAGGGGTGAGGTGGACGCGGTTATTACCTCTGATCCCTTAGAGTTAGAAGGGGTAGCGTACCAGCCATTATTTGTTTATGAAATGCAACTGGCCTGCGCTAATCAGCACCCATTGGCGAGTCGAGGTGTCTGGCAACCGCAGGATTTGGCTAGCGAAACAGTGTTGACCTATCCGGTTGAACGATCGCGCTTGGATGTGTTCAAGCGTTTTTTAAATCCAGCCGGTGTCGAACCTAAACAGATCAGGACTAGTGAGTTGACCTTGATGATGGTGCAATTGGCTGCCAGCAATTTAGGTGTGTGCGCATTGCCTAATTGGGTGCTAGAAGAATATCGCCGCCAGAACCTCTTAAGTGTGGCCTCGGCAGGCGATGATGGGGTGTGGCCAACACTATATGTGGCGCTGAGAGAAGACAGTTTACAGCAGATTTATGTGCAAGAATTTTTGCAGTTGGCACGCGAGCACTGCTTTAAAACATTAACGGGTATTCGTTCGCCGTCAGTGACTGGCAGTATTAAATAAGTAGGTCGATAATAATCGGCAGGCATCACCAGGGGTAAGTATGCCCGCTAGGGCGCCCTCAGTTAGTACAATAATGGTGCCGCCATGAGAGTCAGCCATAGCTTGCAGAGAGACATGTAGCGGGTCTTTACTGTCGGCAATGTAAGCCTTGCCGGTGCATATATCGGCCACGTTAAGTTCGCAATCGTCGAGTGTGTGTCCCCCAAGTTGAGTGACTTTAAGAATGTCTGATGACGAGATAATAGATTCTGGGTTGGCGCTCGGTCCCTGGCCATCCATAACCACCAAGTGGTGAATATCGTGTTGTCGCATAAGCTCTAGTGCCGCTATAAGGCTACTGTGAGACTCAATTCCAATAGGGTTTGAGGTCATTACGTCGCCCAGTAATGGGCCTTTGTTCGTTTGTAGAGTCATAAATTAAGCCCTTGCCAAGTTTTATTAAAATGCGCATAATGCGCGCCGCTTGAGTTGAATTGCGTTGTAAGTTAATGCAATTGGTTCTAGTGTCTTTATGGTGGCCCTTTGGTCCCCTCGCAATGATTAGCTGTGAACTCCGCCAGGCCTGGAAGGGAGCAACGGTAGCAGTGAAATCATGTGCCGAGGTGTGGCTAAGGGGCTGCCACCCAATTTATCTTGTTAATTGTTTAGAGCTGCATCTATCGTTTGATAGGCTTACAAACTCGTCTGTTTTCTTATTTAATCTATTCTTTGTCTACCGCATCAATTTTTTAGCTCTTCCCCTAATGGCTGCAGATAGCTTCCTGGCATCAATACTTTAATTTGGTAACCTTTTTGCTGTGGGAAAGCCCCTGCATATTGGCGAAGTTGTGATTGCAGGGTGGTGTCATTACAGTCTAGTACACGGTAGTGTGGCAGTTGGCCGCTTTTTTCTACTACAACTAAGTGCTTTTGCATGGCTCGGCCCTCCTCGGACATCTCTATTCTTAGCCTAGAAGGGCAACTCTTTGCTGGCTAATAGATTGGAGTTCTAATAGGGCGCTGGGATATAATCGCGGCTAAATCTGTATATGACAATTGGATCTGGCATGAGCTATCAAGTACTGGCGAGAAAGTGGCGACCGCGAACCTTCCGAGAAATGGTCGGGCAGGAGCATGTGCTGCAGGCCTTGATTAATGCCCTGGATCACAACCGTCTTCACCACGCGTATCTATTTACCGGTACGCGCGGAGTGGGTAAAACTACTATTGCTCGTATTCTTGCAAAATGTTTGAACTGCGAAGCGGGCGTTAGTTCTGAACCCTGTGGTCAGTGCTCGGCTTGTGTCGAACTTGCTGAAGGGCGCTTTATTGACTTAATTGAGGTGGATGCGGCCTCGCGCACTAAAGTAGAAGATACTCGCGAATTGCTAGAAAACGTCCAATATGCCCCCACTCGAGGCCGCTACAAGGTGTACTTGATCGATGAGGTGCACATGCTCTCCAACAGTAGCTTTAATGCCTTATTGAAAACTTTGGAAGAGCCGCCACCGCATGTAAAATTCTTGCTTGCCACCACCGATCCACAGAAACTTCCTGTTACTGTGCTGTCGCGTTGTCTGCAGTT
This sequence comes from uncultured Cellvibrionales bacterium, assembly GCA_913050115.1. Taxonomy (GTDB): domain Bacteria; phylum Pseudomonadota; class Gammaproteobacteria; order Pseudomonadales; family Cellvibrionaceae; genus UBA1124. The sequence continues at coordinate 24,792 of CAJWZU010000018.1, read as the reverse complement.
CAATCTTAAAAATATGAATCCCGAGCGCATTGTTTCGCACCTGCAGTACGTATTGGGCGAAGAAATGGTGCCGTTTGAAGATTCCGCTCTGTGGCAGTTGGGTCGCTCCGCCGACGGCTCTATGCGCGACGCTCTAAGCCTCACAGATCAGGCTATTGCCTTCGGTCGCGGAAAAATAACCGAGGCCGAAGTACGTACCATGCTCGGCACCATCGATTTAACGCTGGTCTATAGTATTCTCGAAGCGCTGGCCTCGCTGAACGGCAAAGAGGTTTTAGATGCCGTTCAACGTTTGTCCGAGCATGCGCCCGATTACAGTGGCGCGCTGGCGGAATTGTTGTCGGTGTTGCACCGCATTGCTATAGGCCAAGCACTGCCTGAGGCGGTCGATAACAGTAGTGGCGATCGTGATCAGGTGCTGGCGCTGGCGCAAAAGCTTGCCGCTGAAGATGTGCAGTTGTTCTATCAAACCGCGTTGCTTGGCCGCCGCGATTTACCGTTGGCACCCGATCCTCGCTCAGGTTTTGAAATGGTGCTGCTGCGCATGCTCGCTTTTAAGCCTAAGGGTGTGCATGAGGTTCCGACTCAGGCGCTGGGCGCGCCAGCTCAACCTTCGCATCCAGCCGAGCCATCGCAGGTCAGTGCTGCGTCGATGGCCGCAGCACCTGCCTCTGCAGTTACACAGCAAGTGCCTACAGCGCCGATGCCCTGGGACGAGCAAACCACAGCGCCACAGCCGTCGCCGCTAGCTGCGGTAAAACCGCCAGTACAGCAGAAGCCTACTGATTATCAGGAACGACCTGTCCACCAGCAGGCACAGCAGCCTAACGCTGAATACGCGGAGCAAGTGCCACTAAAAAAGATTGATGCCGCACCGGCAATCACTGGTGCGGCAGCGGCTCTAGAGGCATTAAATACAACGCCCGTTGCGATCGTACAGGTCCCTGTTATTGAGACGGTGACCTCAGCCACAGTAGAGCAAGTTATAAAACCAGTGGCTAAGCCTGTACTGAAGCCTTTAGCGCCAGCGGCTATTGTGCCTGCCGAATCAGCCGTCGCTTATACAGATCAGCGCATTTCTCTGGATCAATTACAGCCTCAGCACTGGCCGCAAGTTTATTTGGCGCTGGGGGTGGGGGGTGTTTTGCAGTCGACTGTGGCGAATTGTTTACTGGTGGGGCGTGAGGGCAGTTTGCTGCAGTTTGTGTTGGATGAGAATAACAGCACACTCTATGACCCTTCGCACCAAGTGCGTCTGGCCGATAGGTTAACCAAGTATTTTATCGAGCCGATTCAGGTACAAATTGAATTCGGCCAGTTAACGACCGAAACCCCGTCGATGATCGCAATTCGCGGCCGTCGCGAGCGCCTTCAAAAAGCACTGCAGGATATGCGCAGCGATCCTATTGTGCAGCAGTTGATAGAGCATTTTGATGCCGTATTGGCTGAAGAAAGTGTGCAGCCAGTCGATTAACATCCAACAATTTATTTCAATATAAAAGAGTGAACGCTATGCAAGGTATTGGCGACCTGATGAAACAGGCCAAACAAATGCAAGATAATATGCAAAAAATGCAAGCTGAATTGGCCAGTGCCGAAGTGCAGGGCGAGTCCGGTGCGGGCTTAGTAAAAGTGACAATGACCGGTCGTCACGATGTCAAACGCGTGCACATAGACGATAGCTTGCTGTCCGAAGATAAAGAGATGCTAGAAGACTTACTGGCCGCCGCGGTTAACGATGCGGTGCGCAAGGTCGAGTCTTTTAATAAAGACAAAATGTCTGATATCACTGGCGGTATGAATATTCCCGCCGATTTTAAAATGCCTTTTTAGGATGATAACTCAATAAATGTTTAGTCCCTTAGTTGATGAGTTAATCAGTGCTCTGCGGGTGCTGCCGGGTGTTGGGCCAAAATCGGCTCAGCGAATGGCTCTGCACCTGCTAGAGCGTGAACGCCCGGGTGCCGAGCGTTTGGCCAAGAGTTTAGAGGTTTGTGTCGAGCGGGTAGGCCGCTGCCAGCGCTGTCGGACACTTACAGAAGAGCCTATCTGTGGCACCTGTAGCAATATACGGCGCGATGGCTCTCTGCTCTGCGTAGTGGAGACTCCAGCTGACATTTTGGCGATCGAGCAGGCCGGCTACTATCAGGGTAAATACTTTGTCCTGCTTGGCCACCTGTCCCCTATTGATGGCATAGGTCCAAGTGATATTGGTATCGATCAGTTGGTGACGATATTACAAGGGGATGACATTAAAGAGTTGATTTTGGCCACTAATCCGACGGTTGAAGGCGAGGCAACAGCGCATTACATTGGTGAGCGCGCCAAACCTTTAGGCGTGATTGTATCGCGCATCGCTCACGGCGTTCCGCTAGGAGGCGAGCTCGAATACATAGATGGCGGTACACTTGCACACGCTTTTTCTTCAAGAAGAACCCTATGAGTATTTCTTTAGAGCCCATCTGGGTCGATCGCAATGATGTATTAGCTGAACTCTGTGATGTTTGGAGCCAACAAGCGGCTATAGCCGTTGATACTGCTGACCTTGTGAAGAGCTGCGGGTATCTACTTTTTGCCAAAGGGGAGCGCTAGTGTCTATTTCACTTGAACCCATCTGGGTCGACAATAATGACGTATTGGCGGAACTTTGCGATAAATGGAGCCAACAGGCGGCTATAGCTGTCGATACTGAGTTCATGCGTGTTTCCACCTTTTATCCTATAGCCGGCTTAATTCAAATTGGCGACGGTAAAGGTTGCTACTTGATTGATCCGCAGGCGATTACGGATTTTGCCCCTTTAGCGGCTCTTTTCATTAATCCTGCCGTCACCAAGGTACTGCACGCCTGCTCGGAAGATCTCGAGGTATTTAAGTGTTTGTTGGGGGTGATCCCCGCGCCGCTGTTTGACACACAAGTCGCAGCGTCGTTTGCCGGTTATGGTTTTTCTATTGGTTATGCGGGTCTGATTAAAGCGACACTTGACATTGAGTTGAGCAAGGGAGAGACCCGTTCTGACTGGTTGCAGCGACCCTTGAGCCAGTCTCAGCTTAAGTATGCAGCGTTGGATGTTGGCTATCTTTTGATCGCCTACGGCAAGCTCCTATTAGAATTGCAGGCGCTTGAGCGTATCGACTGGGTTCTGGCTGATTGCGCCAAGTTTAATAACCCTGCATCGCCAGAATATATTCAAAACAATGCCTATTTAAAAGTGAAATCGGGCTGGAAGCTCAGTAGCCGCGAGCTCGCAGTACTAAAAGTATTGAGCCTGTGGCGCGAGCGTGTCGCGCGCGAGCGAGATATCCCACGCAATCGCTTGATGAAAGAGCGAGCGCTGTGGGAACTGGCGAAACGCAAACCGAAAAAAGAGAGCCTATTGTTTAATATCGAAGGTCTGCTTCCACGGGTTATTTATCGTGATGGTGAGGATATTTTGGCTCAGGTACAGCTGGGGCTGGCGCTAGACGCAGCTGATTTACCCGCGCGCTTACCTATGCCGTTGCCCATGGATCAAACCGACTTATTGAAGGCGTTAAAAGTACAAGTGCGCTCTTTGGCTGAGCGTTTAGAGCTGCCGGCTGAAGTGCTGGTGCGCAAAAAAGATTACGAATTCATTATTCGCAGCGGTATCAATGGCGGTAAATATCAATTGCCCGATAACCTGCTCGATTGGCGTCAGGGTCTTGTCGGTGACCTGTTGCTAAACTGTGCCAAAAACTTTTAATTATTCTGTTTGGAGGTATCGTGAAAAAGATTTGTTCGATTTACCACAGCACACGCGAAGAGGGCATGTACCTCTACGTTCTCAAGGCCGAAGGGCTGAAGCGTGTGCCCGAGGCGTTGTTGGAGATATTTGGCAAACCCAAGCATGCAATGACACTCTTATTAACGCCTGAGCGCAAGTTGGCTCGAGTAGAGGCGGCCAATGTAATGAAGGACCTCGATGAAAAAGGTTTTTATCTGCAGATGCCTCCGCCGCAGGATGATGATGAAATGACCGCGATTAAATATCGCAACAGCTTTTTGAGTGCGAGCAAATAGCTTGAGTGATGCAGATGGCATGCAGCCATTTTGGACGTCGTTAACGCTCACGCAAATGAGTCACTCCGAATGGGAGTCTCTTTGCGATGGATGTGGCCGCTGTTGTCTCCATAAGTTGGAGTGCGAAGATTCAGGCGAGGTCTACTACACCGATGTCGCCTGTCGCAACTTGGATTGCAGCGCAGGCCGCTGTCTCGATTACCGCAACCGACAGACGTTGGTGCCAGAGTGTCTGGTGCTAAAGCCTGAAGACATCGAAAGTTTTCACTGGCTGCCAGCTACTTGTGCCTATCGCTTGGTGGCCGAGGGCAAAAGCTTGCCCATTTGGCATCCATTGCTAACGGGGGATTCGGAGTCAGTGGTGCGTGCCGGTATTTCAGTGCGCGGACGCGTAGTGTTGGAATCGAGTGTTAGCCCGGATGAGTTTGAAGAGCGCGTTATTCATTGGATTAGCTAAATTAGTTTAAATATACACTGCTCAGCGCTGGCTTAATTAAAGAGAAATTACTATGTTAACCCTTGAAAATTATCAATTTACTTGGCAGCTTTATATTCTTGCTAGCTTTGGCGCTGTCGCCGTGTTTTGGCGAATGATCTCTAAGCTACCCTGGGCAGGGTTGAAATTGCTGTTGTGCTTATCACTGGCATCACTACTGCTCACTCCAATTCAGGCCGATCCCGAACAAGCTTTTTTAGCACCGGCCTTTTTGGTGTGTGCGCTGGAAACTATTTTTGAAGGTACCGAGTCCACTGCGCGAGCTGGTATTCCCTTACTGGTGTCATGGCTAGGTGTGCTGTTGTTGTCTGTGATCTTGAGCATTGGCTACGCGCTTTACCGTCGCTATCAACTGGCTCGCCAGAAGCATGGTCAAAGCGTCTAAAGGACGCCCCCGATTAAGCTGTTGCAGTTTAGTGCAAGAGCCCTCTATATGTTTCTGCTGTTATGACGGTGTCCCTTTGTCGCATTAAAACAGGTGCCGTTAGCGTTAGTAGAAAAGCCAGAACCAGAACTAGATTTTTGGTTGAGAAAAATCTAGTTTAAGCGTTTATCTAAGGTTTGTGCGAATGGCGTTAAGGGTATAGTGCCCAGCGTAGGCGGCAATACTGTACCGACTACGGCTTCGATAGCTCCGAAAATGCGGCCTTAGCCGCTGGACTATACTTAACTTCCTGCGGTTGATGACGAGAAATAGTATTGTTTCAGGTAGTATAAATTTTCATTTTTTTGGACTCTAGCCCTGTGTATCCTCAAGAAATTAATAGTCTGCCATCGACCCGTTGCCCGCGCTGTCATCTGCTTAAGGTAGCTTGCCTGTGCACTAAAGTTCCGGCTTTAGAGTCCTTTGCTTTGTTCTTTTTATTAGTGCATCAGCGCGAGCTTGGCAAGGGCAGCAATACTGGCCATTTAGTGTTGAACGCTTTTGAGGGGGCGCAGTTTGAATGTTGGGCAAGAGTTGAACCACCTGAGAATTTAATGGCTCTACTCAATTCTCCCGCTTACCAAGGTTACCTTCTGTTTACCGCTGAAGAAGGTGCGACACCGGTTGCATTTGCTCCAGTTAAAGCCGGTGTGCGCCCAGTATATATATTGATTGATGCCACTTGGCAGCAGGCGCGAAAAATGGTGCGTCAGTCCCCCTACTTGCAAAACTTGCCGCGTCTGAGCCTATCTGGGTCAAGTAAGAGCCGGTATCGCCTGCGCCGCAATCAGCTGGATGTAGGTCTGTCGACTTGCGAGGCGGCGATTGGTTTGCTCCAGCAGTCTGGCGAGAAAGGTAATGCGCAGGTCTTAAATCAATACTTTTCAGACTTCATGTGTCACTACGACGCCAGCATGAGTGGTCACGGTGTCGATTAGTTTTCAGTTGGATAGCATTGCAAGCGTCAATCGTTTTTATAAACAACAGCGGCAATCTAGCCGTATAAAAAAATTGGATTGTGCTTACACTCTTAGGCGTGCCGATAATATTGTAGCGGCGCTATACTTGCAGAAGAAATCGCAGGGCTGGTTTCTGCGCAGCATTTTTGTCGCCCCCAGCGAGCGCGGTAGCGGTTTGGCTGAACGGTTAATCCGTGAGGCCTTACTGACAATTAATGGGCAACTTTGTTATTGTTTTCCTTTAGCCTATTTAGATAAACTATATACCCGTTCTGGTTTTATTGCGGCCGATATTAGCGAAGCGAGAGATAGTGTCCGCGACCAATTTCGACGTGTCGCGCGTCACCAGAATATTATTTACAAGGTTAATGTCCGAGGCTCCTGTATATGTGTGAATTAATGGGTATGTCAGCCAACGTTCCAACGGATGTTTGCTTTAGCTTTTCTGGGTTAATGCAACGCGGTGGAGCAACTGGGCCACACCGCGATGGCTGGGGTATCGCTTTTTATGAAGGTCAGGCTGTGCGCGAATTTCGCGATCCTGACCCCAGCTTTGATTCGCCTATTGCTCAATTAATTCGCAGTTTCCCCATTAAAAGTTGTACTGTTATTAGCCACATACGCCAGGCCAATGTCGGTGATATCTGTCTGGAAAATACTCATCCTTTTGGGCGTGAGCTCTGGGGCCGCAATTGGACCTTTGCTCATAATGGCCAATTGCCTGGGGTCGAAACCTTCCTGCTCGGTGCTTACACCCCAGTAGGCAGTACCGACAGTGAATACGCATTTTGCTGGCTGTTAGAACAGGTGCGGCAGCAGTTTCCAGAACCGCCAGAAAACGCAGAGGAACTGTGGTTATTGTTGAAAAATTGCGCTGATCAGTTGCTTACATTGGGCGTTTGCAATTTATTAATCAGTGATGCTGAATACCTTTACGCATTTTGCGCGACCAAGCTGCACTTCATTACACGCCGCGCACCTTTTGGCCTGGCAAATCTGCAAGATACTGAGCTTAGTATTGATTTTGGTAGCGAGACCACGCCGAATGATATTGTGAGTGTGGTTGCTACCCAACCGCTTACCACTGATGAGCAGTGGCGAGCCTTGCGTAGTGGTGATTTTCTTGTATTAAAGCAGGGCGAAGAAGTTAGCCTGCTGAGATGAATGCTTGTAATGCCTGTTTTTCGGCGGCGCTAAAACATAGCCCCAGCTTGCTGCGACGCCAGAGAATATCCTCGGCGCTTTGAGCCCACTCTTCACTGCAGAGATATTCCACTTCTCGCTGATATAAATTATCGCCAAAACGTAGACCTAGGTCGGTCATTCTGGTTACGCCCAGCAATATTTTGTGGCTGTTACTGCCGTATGACCGAGCTAAGCGCTGTAATAATGTTGGTTCAATGGTGGGGTTATTAAATTCTAGTTCGCTTTGCAGCGCCGTTAAGCCGCCATTAAAATCACCGCCAGGGAGTGATTTAGTTTTTAACTCAGGGTTAATTAAAGCCCCGGTAAATGGCTGTAAAATAGTGAGTGCCTGTTCTGCTAGCAGGCGGTGGGTACCGATGTTGCCACCATAACTGTTCAGTAGCGGTGCCAGAGATGCGGGGTTGTCCAGATCTAGGGCGTAATCTTGGCTGGTTTTATTCTGCTCGCAGCTGCTGTCAGCACATAGGCAGCGCAGCGCGTGAAAACGATGCACTATATCGTCAGCGCTGATGTTTGCTTTAAAGTTTTGATTATAAAGGGCAATTAATTGCTCTTCTGCGGCGCTGGGGTCCATTGCCTCAACATTGTTGCTTTGCCACGGCCCCAAAACGGCGTGCTGGCCGCTCGGTGTGTCGAGTAGGTAGATCAGCTGTTTATTGTCAGCCTGAAGGACTAAGGCGTTATCGCAATGTGCAGGGCTTGATATAACTAAATAGTCATCGCGCCGTAGCATGCCTTTGCTGCGGCTACTGTGCTCAATGTGATCTTGCATTAGTTTAACACTGGCAGAACCTGCGGCATTGATCAGCACTTTGGCGCGTAAGTGTTCGATATTGCCATTACTGTTTTGCAGTTCTAGCAACCAAAAATCTTGTTTGCGAGTGGCCTTGAGAAGCTTTGTATGCGGTCGAATACTGGCCCCTAAGGTGCGAGCCTGTTGCGCCAAGGCCAGGGTCAGGCGGCTGTCATCGACACTGTCATCGCAGTAGCTGAACAGTTCAGAATAGGGTACGTCGATTATATGGGCGGGGCAGCTGTTCGAGGGCAAACCGAAGCGGCGCTGTAAGGCCCGATAACTGTAAAGGCCGGCTTGAATGCGCCGACGCGAACGCAGTGTGGTGTTGGGTAAAATAGTGAAATTGTGCGAGCGTACTAGATGCGGTGCTCGCTGGCGCAATATGGCCTGCTCTTGTAACCCTCGATTGACGGCTTCTATATCCAGCTGCTCTAGTTGGCTTAAATCACCACCAATAATGCGGTTACTGCGTGATGAGGCACCGTTGGCAATGTCCTCAGCCTCGATTAAGAGTGTGGATAGCCGACGGCTAGCCGCTTCTGCTGCTAACGCGCAGCCTTGAACACCGCCGCCGATAACAGCTATGTCGACTGTTTTAGCACTGGGTGCGGCATTAAATGTTGCGCTTACTTTGGAGCGGTATTGATCAATATCCATAACTTAAGTCTAGACGGCAAAACTTCAGCTTGTGAAGTTTTGGCCTAAGGCTAGATCAAAAGTTTATAATGGCGCCATTGGTATTAAACGTAGAAGGTGACGAGTGATTTCTGTGGATCAAAATAAACTTGTATATAAGGTCGAAAGCGACCTGCAGCAATTGTACAAAAACCTCGATCAAGTGATGGGCGGCGATAAGCATCGCCTGAATTCGCGCCTGCAACAAATACGTCGTCGCGCCAAGGAAGGTAAGTCATTCGACAATGAACTCAGCAAATGGTTGCTGGACGTTGAACGTTCGCATTCGCGTTTGAACGCGCGCCGCGATGCTGTGCCTAGCATTGAATTCCCTGAAGAGCTGCCGATATCTGCCAAGCGCGAGCTAATCGCTGCGACTATCGACAAACATCAGGTCGTTATTTTGGCGGGAGAAACCGGCTCAGGTAAAACCACCCAAATTCCAAAGATCTGTCTGGCGCTCGGTCGCGGGGTGAGTGGCTTAATTGGTCATACTCAGCCGCGTCGTCTGGCTGCCCGCACTGTGGCTAGCCGCATAGCTGAAGAACTCAATACAGAGCTTGGCCAGTCGGTTGGCTATCAGGTGCGTTTTACTGATCAGAGCAATGACAACACCCACATTAAATTGATGACCGATGGTATTTTACTGGCCGAGATTCAAAATGACCGTTATCTCAGTCGTTACGACACCATCATTATTGATGAGGCCCATGAGCGCAGCCTGAATATCGACTTTCTGCTGGGCTATCTAAAGCAAATCTTGCCCAAGCGCCCCGACTTAAAAGTCATCATCACTTCGGCCACCATTGATTTAGAGCGTTTTTCTGAGCATTTTGATAATGCGCCGGTGATCGAAGTATCTGGCCGTACTTATCCTGTTGAGGTGTTGTATCGACCGCCGGTAGAAGATCAAGACGATATGTATGATGCCGTGGTGCTAGCGGTCGATGAGATACTGCAAATGGAGCGTAGTCGTACCGGCAGCAGTCGTGGCGGTGATATTCTTATTTTTATGAGTGGCGAGCGCGAAATTCGCGAAACCGCTAACAGTCTACGCAAAGCCCCTTTTGCGGGGGTTAATAGCAATATTGAAATCCTGCCCCTGTACGCAAGATTAAGTCTTGCCGAGCAGGTGAAAATCTTTAAACCTGGCCGCGGCCGTCGTATCGTGATCAGTACCAATGTCGCCGAAACATCGCTGACAGTGCCGGGTATTCGCTATGTAATTGACCCAGGTTTTGCTCGCATTAGTCGCTACAGCTATCGCACTAAGGTGCAGCGCTTGCCAATTGAAGCCATTGCCCAGGCCAGTGCGAATCAGCGCATGGGGCGTTGTGGCCGTGTCAGCGAAGGTGTCTGTATTCGCCTCTACAGCGAGGAGGACTTTAACGGTCGCCCAGCCTTTACCGACGCTGAAATTTTGCGCACTAACTTGGCCGCAGTTATCTTGCAAATGTTGCATATGCGCATGGGCGGTATTGAGGCATTCCCGTTTGTCGATCCGCCGGATAGTCGCCTCATTAACGATGGCTTTAAGCTGTTGCAAGAGCTACAGGCCGTTAATCAACAGGGCCAGATGACCAATATTGGTCGTCAGTTGAGCCGCTTACCGGTGGACCCGCGACTGGGCCGCATGATGATTGCGGCCAAGGCACAGGATTGTGTCAGCGAAATGCTAATTATTGCCAGTGCTCTGTCGGTGCAAGATGTGCGTGAGCGACCGGCGGAAAAACGTCAGGCCGCCGATGAAAACCATCGTCGTTTCAATGATGAGAAGTCAGATTTTATGGCGTTGGTGAACCTATGGCATTACTGCGAACGGCAACGTCAAGAATTGTCACAAAATCATCTGCGTAAATTATTTAAAAAAGAGTTTATTTCTTTTGTGCGGTTGCGAGAGTGGCGGGATATCCATCATCAATTGCGTTTAGCGATAAAAACGATCGATGTTAAAGAAAATATACAACCGGCCAGTTATGAATCGGTGCATCAAACGCTTTTGAGCGGGCTGCTGGGCAACTTGGGTTTTCGTCAGGAGGACAAAGAATATCTGGGCGCACGCAATCGCAAGTTTCATATTTTTCCCGGCTCGTCACAGTTTAAAAAGGCACCCAAGTGGATGGTAGCCGGGCAGTTGTTAGAGACTACCAAACTGTATGCCCATAACGTGGCTAAAATTGAGCCCGACTGGGCGTTAAAAGCGGCCGAGCATTTAGTTAAACGCAACCATTTTGAACCACACTATGACAGCCGTTCAGGCCAAGTAAAAGCGTTTGAAAAAGTCAGTTTGTATGGCTTGGTACTCATTGAAAAGCAAAGTGTCAGCTACGGCGCGATTAACCCCATCGAATCGCGTCAGGTGTTTATTCGTCAGGCTTTGGTCGAGGGGCAGTATCAGCCAAAAAATGCCAGCCGCAGACGTGGTAAACCGGCTCCAATTGCCGCGTTTTATAGCAATAATCTTGCACTGATTAACGGCCTGGGCGATTTGGAGGCTAAGTCGCGCCGGCGTGATATCTTGGTTGACGAGCAGGTTATCTTTGATTTTTATGACAGCGTAATACCCGACGATATCGTCAATCGTGCAGGGTTTGAGCACTGGCGTAAAACGGCCGAAGAATCAAAACCTAAACTGCTGTATCTGTCGCGCGAGACGCTGATGCAGCACGCGGCGATGGAGGTAACCGAAGCGCAATTTCCTAACGAGCTTGAAGCCGACGGAGCGGTTTATCCACTGAGCTATCATTTTGAGCCGGGCAGTAAAGACGACGGTGTCAGTGTGCGTGTGCCGGTGAGTATTTTGCATCAGTTGCCATCACAGCGTTTAGAGTGGCTGGTGCCTGGGCTGCTGCGCGATAAATGCATTAGCTTAGTTAAGGGCTTGCCAAAGCAGTTACGCAAGAATTTTGTCCCTGTGCCCACGTTTGTTGATCGTGCACTGGCCTCTATGACCGCCGCCGATCAGTCCTTGTGCGAGGCCTTAACATTGCAATTAAAGCGTCAAACTATGGTGACAATACCGCCAGATGCTTGGAATGAACTAGGGTTGGATGACTTTTATCGCTTTAACATTTGTGTGTTGGATGAGCGCGGAAAAGTACTCGACAGTGGTCGTGATATAACGATATTACGCGAGCGCTATCGCGATCAAGTACAGCAGAGTCTGCAAACTGCAGGATCAGAATTTGAGCGCGACGATATACTGGAGTGGAATTTTGGCAACTTACCCGAGACCTCAGAGCTTAAGCGCGGTGCGGTTGTTATGCGCGCCTACCCCGCATTGGAAGACAAGCTCAGCAGCGTGTCGTTGCGCTTGCTCGACAATCCCTCCGAGGCATTAGCTCTGTCGCTGCAGGGTTGTACGCGTTTATTGATTGTGGCGCAGAGCAAGAGTACAAAGTATCTACGCAAAGAATTACTTAAGGGTAAAGAGCTTGGGTTAACCATGGCGGGGCTTGGTAAACGCGAACAGGTGGTGGAGCAAATACTTTTGGCTGCTTGTTATCAGTTGGGCATTTCAGAGTTAGACGGCTTGCCGCGCACAGAGAGTGCATTTGAGAAAGCCTTGGCCGCTTGTGAGGGCGCTTTGATCGATCGCGCCCAGCAAATTGCCGAGCTATTGGTGAAAATTCTTCAAGCCTTGGTCCAGGTTAAAAATAGCCAGAAAAAGAGTAAGAATCAGCTGCAACTGGCCTTTGTTATGGGCGATATTAACGGCCAGTTACAACGCCTCATTCACCCCAACTTTTTAACGTTCACACCGCTTTTGTGGCTGCAACAATATCCACGCTATTTTAAGGCCATGCTGGTGCGACTGGAAAAAGCCCCGAGTCAGGTACAAAAAGATAAAGTCGGCATCGGCGAGCTGGCCGAATTGTGGCAAAAATACGATCAGTGGCTAGACAAGCATGGCGTTCATCAAGGGTTTATTTGTGCAGATTTAATACAGTATCGCTGGATGCTGGAAGAGCTGCGCGTGTCGATATTTGCCCAAACCTTAAAAACACACTTGCCGGTATCGAAAAAGCGCCTAAACAAACAGTGGCTTGAGGTCGAGGGTTAATAGAGTATGCGATTACAACGCTGTTTTAGGCGTCAGAATATGTAAGTAGTATCTGTATATTGGCGTTCGATCGAAAAATTTTTTGTAGCAGGTGAAACAAATGACAAATGACTGTGTCATTGTAAGTACGTTATGCGTAACTTTGGTCGCAACTCTCGACCGAGTTTAATTTTATACAAGGGCTGTGCAGCCCTAACGGAGAATATCATCATGGCTTCTAACATAATTAATACCCCAATCGCAGCCGCCATCGGCGCAGCATTTCTGGCCACTGCGACTCTGGCACCTATAGCCTCAGCCGCAGACATTGCAAACCCATTCGCCGCTACCGAGCTGAGCGCAGGCTACAATTTGGCCGGTAAAGATATGGAAGGAAAATGTGGTGAGGGTAAATGCGGTGGCGACCAAGCTAAAAGTAAGGCAGAAGGTAGCTGTGGCGGCGATCATAAGAAAGCCATGACAGAAGGCAAGTGCGGCGAAGACAAGGCTAAAGCTAAAATGGAAGGCAGTTGCGGTGGCGATCACAAAAAAGCCATGACAGAGGGTAGCTGCGGTGGTGACCATAAAAAAGCTATGACAGAAGGTTCTTGCGGTGGCGCTCAATAATTTAGCTATTATCTGAGCCGCAATCTGAACAGGAATGAAGACTTATGAGTGATAAATACCCTGTTCAGGGCGCGGGCTTAGGGCTGCGTCGAGGTTTACTCGATTCTTTATCAGCGCTAAATAGTGATGATGTCCAGTTTATGGAAGTCGCTCCAGAGAACTGGATTGGTTTAGGTGGTCGCTTGGGTAAACAGTTTCGCGCCTACACCGAACGCTTTCCTTTTGTATGTCACGGTTTATCTCTGTCCATTGGCTCCCCAGCCCCTTTGGATGTTGATCTGGTTAAAAGTATCAAGACTTTTATCGCTGAGCATAATATCCGCTATTACAGCGAGCATCTAAGCTACTGCTCAGACGAGGGTCACCTATACGATTTAATGCCGATTCCTTTTACCGAGGAGGCAGTGCATTACACCGCCAAGCGCATTCAGCAGGTGCAAGATATTCTCGGTGAACGTATCGCTATGGAGAATGTTTCTTACTATGCCGCGCCTTATCAAGATTTGTCAGAAATTGATTTTATTAATGCGGTGCTGCAAGAAGCCGACTGTGACCTGCTGCTGGATGTTAATAATATCTACGTGAACAGTGTTAATCACGGTTATGACGCTATGCAGTTTTTGCAACAGTTGCCGGGTGAACGCATGCGTTATGCTCATGTTGCTGGCCACTATGCTGAGGCAGAAGACTTGCGCGTCGATACCCATGGCGCTGCTGTTATACCCACGGTCTGGTCCCTGCTAGAGGCCGCTTACGATCGCTTTGGGGCAATGCCGACCCTGCTGGAACGTGACTTTAACTTTCCGCCAGTGGCGGAACTGATGCTTGAGGTGCAACAGATTCAGCAGTTACAGAATAAATATCAAAGTTGCGCTGCTAATCTGAGGACGTAACTGTATGGACGAATCTAAACTCAGTTTAAAACAGGCACAATTTGAATTTGCCAGGCATATCCGTAATCCCGCTCAAAACCCAGCCCCTGACGGTATCGAAGACCGTCGTATGGGTATTTATCGCGAGTTGTTTTATAACAATATTGAAGGTTTTATTAGCGCCGCTTTTCCAGTATTACGCTCTATTAGTCAGGCCCCTTACTGGCACTCGCTAGTGCGTGACTTTTTATCCGTGTATCGCGCAAAAACACCTTATTTTATCGAGATCGCACAAGAGTTTTTAAATTATTTAAGTCATCAACGGGCGTCAACTGAGCACCTTGATGACCCTAACTTTATCTTGGAATTAGCCCATTATGAATGGGTAGAGTTGGCGCTAGATGTAGCGGAGGCTGAGATTCCAGTGGCCACTACATTTCCGAATCAGGCACTAATGTCGTGTTCGGCGACAGTATCGCCATTGGTGTGGTGTCTGACTTATGCCTACCCAGTACATCGTATTGGCCCGAACTTTTTATCCGAACATACTTTGCAGATACCCCCTGAGCAGCCTACTCATTTAATTGTGTACCGTAATCGGCAAGACGACGTCGGTTTTATGGAGGCCAACGCAGTAACCTTGCGATTAGTGCAGTTGATTCAGTCTTCACCAGAGCGAAAAATAAAAGATCATCTCGAGGTGATTGCAGCAGAGCTGCAACAGCCGCTGTCAGAGGGGTTTTTTAACCACGCACAAACACTGCTGCACCAGCTTCACCGTTTGGATATTGTGCTCGGTTTCAGTTGTATACCTACGATGAAGGCTAATTGATATCGACTTGCTAACCAATCAGGGTGTTTTCTAATTAAACATTAGTATTCTTTGAGTGTGTCATAAAGCTGCAATATAATGCCTACATTATGTGCCCTATAACGTGACAGCACGTTGAAACGTCTTAGCAGACGTGTGACAACAACACTTTAAGGAATGCCCTAATGAACAAAGCAATCTTGCCACTGGCTATCGCTATCGCTGCCGCTCTGGTCCCGATGTCGGTTATAGCAGAACTGACAGTCTATGGAAAAATTAACGTAGCGGTTCAAAGTGCCGACAACGGTGATGGTGACGGCTCGATTACTGAACTGCGCAGTAACGCATCGCGTATTGGCTTTAAAGGCTCTGAAGAAATTTCCGATAACTTTCGTGCTATTTATAAGGTTGAATTTGAAACTCAAGTAGATGACGGCAGTAAAGGCGGCGACGAAGCTTGCTTGACTCAGGACGTACTTGATGCCGATGGCAATATAATTGGCCGTACAGCTGAACAATGTATTGATCTGAAAAACAGTCAAACTTTCTCACAGCGTAATATCTATGGTGGCTTGCAGCACGATCAAGCCGGTACAGTAATAGCCGGTAAGTTTGATACCCCGATGAAAGCCTCTCAGGATAAAATTGACCTGTTTAATGACTATGAGGGTGATATCGGTAGTGTCATTACTAATAGTGATAACCGCACTAGCAATCAGGTTCAATATTCAACGCCAAAGGCTTGGGGTCCGGTAAAAGCGTCAGTATCCTATATTGCTAATGAAGATAAATCTGTCGATAACGGCATATCCAGTTCGGTAGTTTTTCAAAATGATACGGTTTATGTAGCGTTGGCTTATGATCAAGATGTCGAAAAAGAAGGTGTTGATGTAGCTCGTGCTGTGGCTCGATTAAATTTGGGTGATCTTCAGCTCGGAGCCTTGTATGAAGATCAAGATGGTGGGAAAAGTAGTCTAGTAGACGATGACGGTTTTGTAGTGTCTGCCATGTATAACATTGGCAAGAAATGGGCACTTAAAGCTCAGTACGGCGAATCTGATATGAAATATATTGGTGCTGAAACTTACAGTGCTGGTTTTGATTACAAACTCAGTAAGCGCTCTAAAGTGTTCGCCTATTACACGGCTGAAGAATTTAAATTTAGAGATGACCGTGAGTATGCCGGCGTTGGTATGGAAGTTAAGTTCTAATATACTGACTTACAAGTTCAAAAAAAGAGCGCTTAGGCGCTCTTTTTTTGGGCAGCGATAAAATTATCACACTAGATCGATAGGCAGATAAATGAAATCTTTTACGCTATTAAGTCTTTTTATAGCAACAATTTGGGTAAGTATTGGTGCTGTGGCTGAAGATGAATGCCCTGATTTTATAGTCGATATTCCCGATGGCGATACTGATTTATTTCACAAATGCCGTCAAAAAAGTCGAGTGAATGAATCTATTGGGGATATATTTCACTCAGAACCGACGCAAGAGCCGACATTAACGGCTTACACCACAAAAGATCAAGCCGTTGCCAGTGCTCCCATAAATGGTATTCGCACAGAGGATTTAGGACAAGTTAATGTGCAGCGTTTGAGTAGCGTCGGCGCCGACCCTATTTTTGTTGAACCCGAGACGGCCGAAGAAGCGATTGCTAACGGCCACAATCCGAATGTGATCTTTAATATTCGTGAGGCTTTCACTATTAAGTATGGCCCCAATATTGCGCTAAACAGCTTGTTTGCCCAGATGTCGGCCTACTGCAATCAAGGTTGGAGCAAGCTTCATGAGTGGGTAGAACCAAACGGCCGAGACTATTTTTTACACTATAAATTTCAGTGTTCAAAGTAGTATAATGTACCGAATTTTTGGCCGTATTAGGCTGTAGATAAGATATCAGGCGATAAACTATGCAAGGAAAAACACTGCTGGCGTTGATACTCAGTTTTTCAACTGTGCTCTTCTCTGCTGTTGGCTCTGCTCAGGATGAGCGTGACTTTACCTACGACCATCCTGAAGACCCTTGGCAAGGTATGAATGAGGCTGTATTTGGTTTTAACGATAGCCTCGATAGCTTCTTTTTTAAGCCCGTCGCCAAAGGCTATAAATACATTACTCCGGATCTTGTTCAAATAGGGGTATCCAATGTCTTTTCTAATCTGTTGGAAGTACGCAATGTTCTCAATGATATGCTGCAGTGGAAGTGGGGCCAGGCGACTAATGACACTGGGCGCTTACTTGTTAACTCGACTGTAGGATTAGCGGGTGTATTGGATGTAGCTGAATCATTAGGCTTGGAGCATTCAGAGGGTGAGGATTTTGGCCAAACGTTAGCTGTCTGGGGCGTGGGCCAGGGCCCTTATATCGTGTTGCCACTGTTAGGGCCCAGCACTTTGCGCGATGGTTTGGCCTTACCGGTAGATTGGCAAGCCGGGCCGGTCGGTTATATCGACCATGTACCTACCCGGAATACGGCAACGGGCATGGGGTTGTTGTCGACACGAGCAGATTTATTAAAAGCAGAAGCTTTTGTGAGTGGCGACCGCTACACCTTTCTGCGCGATGCTTATTTGCAACGCCGTAGCTACTTAATTGCCGACGGCATAGTCGAAGATGATTTTGGTGGTGACGAGTACGATTATTAGCGTTGCTCGGTTCAATATATCAAAAATGCCCATATCGTAGGCTTTTTTACCCTGTGCACAGCTATAATTATGCGGCACTTTGGCCGTAGCTTAAGGTGCAGATTTGTAACTACCCTCGGAATCAACAGTACTCTCTAGCTGGCTGTCCTAATCAATATCTGATCCGGTAGTCGTAGTATTTCTCCACAGCATACCTTAATCATACCCCTGTAATCGCTTGCCTTGGTCCATGACCACGGCCGCTAAAGGCGAATTTTCCTATATGCGGATATCGTCGGGTTTTCAATATATAGACGATTAAAAATGTTCATAGCTTGTCTTGTTGGCGGATACTCTTTGATCTGACATTACTGTAAAAAAATTCTGCCTAGTTTTTAATCAAGTGCCTTAGCTTTACATTATTACGTGGCCGCTCTTTGAATCATTCATTAGGCCCGCTGTCAGCGTTGTCTATCCCCGAGGAATGGAGTAATGTAAGAGCCTTCTTATACGCTATGAAAATTATATACTCGTTCAAAATATGACCGAAAATTGCCGAAAACTACTCGTTGTTGACGACGATACTATTGTTCGTCAAAGCACCATGGCTTACTTAGAGGATAGTGGCTTTGATGTGATTGGCGCCAGTAATGGTCGCTCAGCGCTTGAACTCTTTAGTCAGCACTCCCCCGACTTAGTTCTAACCGACTTGCGTATGCCGGCTATGGACGGCCTGCAGGTTCTACAAGCGGTTACGGAGTTGACGCCTGGCTTACCGGTAATTGTCATATCGGGAGCGGGTGTTATGGGTGATGTTGTTGAAGCGCTGCGTTTAGGCGCCAGTGACTTTCTTATAAAGCCTGTGGCCGATATGGAAGTGCTGGTGCACTCGGTGCGCAAAAGCCTTGAGCGGCGCGACCTTATCGATCAAAACAGTCGCTACCGAGAAAAACTGGAAGTGGCCAATCGTGACCTTAAAGAACACCTGCAGGTACTGGAGCGAGACCAGTTGGCTGGGCGTCAGGTTCAAAAACGCTTGTTGCCACCAACACCGGCTTATAAAGGTGGCTATCAGATTGCTCAGCGGGTTGTACCTTCACTCTATTTGAGCGGCGATTGCATCGATTATGCTTATCTTAGTGACCGCTATTTGGCCTTTTACTTGGTTGATGTTTCGGGCCACGGCGCGTCGTCTGCGTTCGTCACTATTTGGCTGAAACATTTGGTCACACATATGGCGCAAGAAGAAAGCTTGTTCGGCGATAGCGATTCTTTTGCCAATGGTCCTGCAGTGATGTTAGAGCGAGTTAACCGCGAACTGCATAAAACTCGTCTTGGTCATCATATGACTGCTTTTGTTGGTGTGGTCGATACCTTTGATAACCGTCTTAGCTACAGTGTGGCGGGGCACCTGCCTATGCCAATACTTTGCACCGCAGGCAAGGTGGAATATTTACCGGGCAAAGGTAAGCCGGTGGGCATTTTTAAAGATGTGGAATGGCAGGTGTATCAGCGGGACCTGCCTGAAAAATTTGAGTTGGCATGCTTTTCTGATGGGGTTTTAGAAATACTGCCCCCAGATGATTTGTGTTCTAAAGAAGAATATTTGTTAGACTTATTAAGCAATATTGGCGGCAATATAGAAGCCCTCAGTGAGGTGTTGCGATTGGGTGCCATTGAAGATGGCCCCGATGATATCGCTGTGCTCACACTGGCAGGCACGGAAATTGCAAAACCATTACAATGAGTAATAACTAACCTTTACAGAGGCGAGGCAACTTATGCAACCAGGCCAAATTCTGGTAGCGAATCAATCGGGCACCTATGTGATTAAAATGCTAGGTGATGTTCGGTTGACTCTTTGTATGTCATTCGATGAGTTTATCGACAATATGTTTGCCGATAGCGGCTTCGCTTTGGTACTTTTTGATCTCAGTGGGGCTGAAGCAATCGACAGCACGACGTTGGGTTTGATGGCTAAGATCTCAATACTTGGTAGTGAGCGTCGCAATACAACGCCACTGGTATTCTCTACGAACCCAAGTATTAGTCGGTTACTAGAGTCGATGGGCTTTGGCGACATATTCGACATTGTCCATAAAATTGATATTCCTGAGATTAATGCTCAACCGCTGCCTGAATCTGGCATGAAAGAGGGTGATGTAAAGTCAAAGGTGATAGCGGCGCATCGTATCCTGATGGATTTGAATGACAACAACCGTGAAACCTTTAAAGATCTCGTCAATGTACTTGAAAATGATTAGCCGCGTCAGGTCACTGTAACGTCCTAGCTAGTTTGCCCTTTCTTTGTCGTTAGCGGCTTTGTTGACTCGCCTAGCTGGGCTCTGTATTTTTGCTGAAGCCGCTGTAGCTGTCATTTCCCAAGGTTCAATTACCCCGATAGACTCTCCATATCGAGAGGGCGCATCCCCTCTAGCACCTTTATGTTGTTCATGGCTTCATTTTTTTATGGAAGTTTAAAGCCTACTTATTGCATGGCGCGAATAAAGCCGCTAATCGTGTGCAGATAATTTGGTCTATTACTGTGCGGATTATGCGAGTTTCTGTGTGGATATAGCCTGAATTTTGGCCCGTATAAAGCCTCTATCGTAGTGCAGGTAATATTTCTTTCGCTGCATGAGCTATACAGGTTTCTGTGTTGATATAGCCTGAATTTTGGCCCGTATAAAGTCGCTATGGGGTAGATAAATTAAATCCGCTACGCGGCGTATAATGGACTCTTCGTATTTATCTAGATTGCCATCGGCGAAAGCTACTTGCCACATGCTGGTAATCAACTTATATTTTTGGCCAACGTCGAACTGGTCATTTATGAGTTTAGTGAAGGGGTAGAGTGACGAGGCATCATCTCGTGCGCACTGTGCTAGAGCTATTAAATCTTGCACTTCATTTTCAGTTAAACCAAATTCACAGCGCAAAATATAATTCAGTGCCTCTAATTCACTGGTCGAAAAGTTTTGATCGATGCTGGCGACTTCAATCATCAGAGCCGCCGATGTTAGCTGACACTGATGCTCATCGACATTGCAGACTTGTGTTTCGTCCTCAAATAGCCCCAAAAAAATTTCATTGAGCTTATTGCGAAAATCGACCAGCATCATTTTTTCCTTAAATCTTATTCAGTAGATTTTCCAAGTTAATCTGATCGGCGACAAATCCGCGAATACCTTCAGCCAATTTTTCTGTGGCCATAGCATCCTGATTCATTCCGAAACGGAATTGCGTTTCATTTTCGATCTGTTTGGCAATGGCTACACCGGCGTTATCGGGGCTGAGTACACGCTTTAGCTCACCCTTATCTTCGCTCAATTGTTGCAGCAGTTGCGGACTAATGGTTAAACGGTCGCAGCCCGCCAACTGTTCGATTTCACCGGTATTGCGAAAACTCGCACCCATAACCACAGTGTTGTAGTTGTGTTGCTTATAATAATTGTAGATGTGCTGTACCGACAGAACACCCGGGTCTTCTTTTGAACTGTAGTCCTTTTGATCGGTATTGGCTTTATACCAATCGAGGATACGACCCACAAAGGGTGAAATTAATGTCACGCCGGCATCGGCGCAAGCGGCGGCTTGGCTGAACCCAAATAACAGTGTTAAATTGCAGTGAATACCTTCTTTTTCAAGTTGTTCGGCGGCGCGAATGCCCTCCCAAGTGGAGGCCAGTTTAATTAATACACGGTCATTGCTAATGCCAGCTTTGTTATAGCGCTCGATCAATTGGTGTGCTTTGGCAATACTGGCGGTGGTATTGAACGATAGTCGTGCATCAACCTCGGTTGAAATGCGACCGGGTACGATTTTTAATATTTCTAGGCCAATCGCAACGGCTAATGCATCGCTGGCGGCTTCAATACTGTCTGTAGTTTTAACCGCGGTTTCTACTAAACCCTGATATTGTTGCATCTGTGCTGCTTTATACAGCAGTGAAGGGTTGGTGGTGGCGTCGAGCGGCTTGTAGGCCGCGATAGCTTCAATATCGCCGGTATCAGCGACAACGTCGGTGAACTGCTTTAATTGCTCGAGTTTACTGGTCACAATAATTCCCACTGGTTAGTCGTAATAGTAATAATTTTATATTAACAGTTTGTCGGTTATTTTTGACAAATCTATCGAATGAAAGCGAAGGCATCGGCCAACACTTGGGCATCGGCCCCGTGTTTGTAAGCGTTTTCGCTAATATGGCGGCGGAATTGTTTGGCTCCCTTGACGCCTTGGTACATACCAAGCACGTGCCGAGTCATATGGTGCAGGCGAGTGCCGGCGCTCAGTTGGCGTTCAATATAATCGATAAATTCGCTGATGGTCTCTGCACGAGTAGGGGCGGGCCGGTCGTCGCCATAAATTTCACGGTCGACCGCGGCCAAAAGGTAAGGGTTGGAATAGGCCTCGCGGCCCACCATAACGCCATCAACCAGTTTCAAATGCTGTTTGCACTCATCAATAGTAGTGATACCGCCATTGATGATAATTTCTAATTCCGGATGTTCGGCTTTTAAGCGGTACACACGTTCATAGTTGAGTGGCGGTTTATCGCGATTTTCTTTTGGGCTTAGGCCCTGCAGCCAGGCTTTACGGGCATGCACAATAAAAGTGTTGATGCCTATTTCTGCCGAACGCATAACAAATTCTTCGAGACCGGCGTAGTCGTCCATATCGTCGATGCCGATACGATGCTTGACGGTGACTGGAATCGATACCGCATCTTGCATGGCTTTAAGGCCGTCGGCGACTTTTTGCGGATGCCCCATTAAACAGGCACCGATCATGCCATTTTGGACTCGATCCGACGGGCAACCGCAGTTGAGATTGACCTCGTTGTAGCCCCATTCTTCGGCCATCTTAGCGCATAAAGCTAAATCAGCAGCATTGCTGCCACCGAGTTGTAGTGCGATAGGCTGCTCGGCGGCATCAAAGTTCAAAAATCGTTCGCGGTCACCGTGAATAAGTGCACCGGTTGTCACCATCTCGGTATAAAGCACCGCGTGCTGGCTCATGAGTCGCCAAAAATAGCGACAGTGGCGGTCACTCCAGTCCATCATCGGCGCAACGGTAAAACGTCTATTTAGCGCAGGCCTTGTTATGGTTGATTGTTGGCTTGATTTCACTGGGGATTCGCCTGTTTTATTGTTACTCATTCTTACCTGTTTGGATCTGTTTTTGTAGCATTCTTCAACACTGTATTTCCATTGTTGCAACACACATTTTGCGTGACAGTAACAGAGCATTCACTGCACAGTTCAAATCCGCATTACGCGAGGGAGGCTGCTAGTTTACAGTGAGTTGCAAACTTTTGACAAAAACACCAAGGCACAGCGAAGGCCCTGTCAACTAACATCTATACTTAGCGGGTGTGTCATTGCCTAAAACAGGGATTTTTACAATAGCATTGGCTGTAGTTAAGTCCATTACCTTTAGCGAATCGGCCAGGTTAATTAGTACAGAATAAGTAGGTTGGGTAGCGAGTAGATTGGTCGCTTAGGTATTTTCAGTCCTAAGGTTTGTCGGTGGTAATCGAGGTTTACATTTGCAGCTAACGGTAAACAGTGAAAGATGCGGGTGTTATCAAAAAATGCATCGTATATCTCCTCGCGGAGCTAGAAAATGCTGGCCTTAGTCAGGATAAAATCTCTGCTTGCAGGCCCTATATTAGAGTGTTTTTGACTCTCAAACACGGATACTTAACTTCACCATGACTGGTATGCTGACGCTTTCATGGGCAATCCTCATGGTCAGTTATCGCTTTAATGTCCATGCCTTTTTTCTGTATGTATTGACAGTCCGCAGTCCGCAACTATGGTCCAGTATAAAAGTTACCCAAAATAGAGAGGGAGTAAAGGCATGTTTATGCACAGTGGTTAGAGGATCATTAAGCCACATCAAGGCAATATTTCTAGCTCAAGAGTAGGGAGTATCGATCAGCGCTGTAGGCCTATTTATTTGATACTCCATCATACTTATGGCAACAGCTTAAGCCTTGAGTTCTAAATGTATTGGCGCGCTTATCTGCAGGTCGAACCCAACTCAAGACTCGCGTATAATTGTGCGCAATATTACTTACTTGTCTTCATCTTTGTTTTTTAGGTTATCTGCTTCATGACTATTCGCACTCGTATTGCTCCCTCGCCCACGGGCGATCCCCATGTGGGCACCGCCTATATCGCCTTGTTTAATATGTGTTTTGCTAAGCAGCACGGTGGCAAGTTTATTCTGCGCATCGAAGATACCGATCAAACGCGCTCGACCCCTGAATCTGAACAGGCGATTTTGGACAGCTTGCGTTGGTTAGGGCTGGACTGGGACGAAGGCCCAGACTGTGGCGGTGAATTTGGCCCCTATCGCCAGAGTGAGCGCAAAGATATCTACCGTAAATACGCTGAAGAGCTAGTGGTAAAGGGCCATGCATTTCATTGCTATCGCACCAGTGAAGAGCTGGATATATTGCGTGCAGCGCGCCGTGAAGCGGGCGGTCACACTGCTTTAAAGCTGAGTGACTTAGCGCTGCCTAATAGTGTTGTGGCTGAGCGTCGCGCAGCTAATGCGCCATCGGTTATTCGCATGGTGGTGCCTGAAGCAGATGAGGGTGTGTGTGAAATTGATGACATGCTACGCGGTAAGATTGAGCTGGAGTGGGGCATGGTCGATGCTCAAATTCTGCTTAAGTCCGATGGTATGCCCACTTATCATCTGGCCAATGTGGTCGATGACCACCTAATGCAGATCACCCATGTACTGCGCGGTGAGGAGTGGATTAATTCCGCACCCAAGCACAAATTGTTGTATCAATATTTTGGTTGGGATATGCCAAAACTGTGTCATTTGCCGCTGCTGCGTAATACTGACAAATCTAAATTGAGCAAACGTAAAAACCCGACCGGTATTCTTTACTATCAGCGCATGGGTTATTTGCCCGAAGCAATGACAAACTATCTGGGATTGATGGGGTGGTCAATGCCAGATGAACGAGAAATGTTTTCGTTAGAAGGAATGATAGAGCATTTTAATATTGAGCGTGTCTCGCTTGGTGGGCCGGTATTTGATACGGAAAAATTAGATTGGCTAAATGGGCGTTATATACGTGAAAGTTTATCCGATGCTGAATTTATACAGCGTATTTCCCAATGGGCTTTTCACCCAGAGAGGCTTGAAGCCATTGTGCCCTTAATTAAACAAAGAATAGAGCGATTTTCTGATATC
>CAJWZU010000017.1 GCA_913050115.1 uncultured Cellvibrionales bacterium | reverse complement strand
ATTATATGCCGCTGGCGAAACTTGTAAAGCGTTATTTGTCGCTATTTATAATCATCCATAAAAAAGCTTCACAACCCCTCCAAAAAACCAGGCACTTACTAGATCTGACAACTAACCCTTGCGACCAAACTTCTGCCACAACCACAACACAGGACCCGACAAACCGTAACAAGCAAAGATCGTCAACAGCATCTTAGGCGTATCGATAGCCAACACCGCCAAAATCAACACCACCGCCAAAATAGACACAAATGGTACGCGTGCCTTAAGGTCCAAACCTTTAAAACTACTGTAATTAAAGTTTGAAACCATTAGCAGGCCGGCGAACACGGTCATTATCGCTGCAAACACTGACAACTCAAACGACATCGAGACATCACTGCCCACCCAGATAATACCCGCAACAATCGCCGCTGCAGCAGGACTAGCCAAACCAATAAAGTAACGACTATCCACCGACCCTATTTGCGTATTAAAGCGAGCCAAGCGCAGGGCTGCGCAAACCGCGTAAACAAATGCGCAAACCCAACCGAACGAGCCCAAATCGTGCAGCGCCCAACTGAAAATAACCAAAGCTGGGGCTAAGCCAAATGAAACCATGTCAGACAAACTATCGTACTGTTCACCAAAAGCGCTGGTAGTATTGGTTAAGCGTGCCACGCGCCCATCAAGACCGTCAAGAATCATGGCGATAAAGATCGCGATAGAGGCGTACTCAAAATTACCATTAGTACCAGCGATAATGGCATAGAAACCACTAAAGAGTGCCGCCGTAGTAAATAAGTTTGGCAACAGATAGATGCCCCTATGCGGCGTTTTACGCCCATCCTCACCTACCACCTCTTCGATATGCTCATCAATCGGCAAAACACTGCCATCAAATGCAGAGCTATCGCTAGCCGATCCTAGATTATGAACATTCTTATCTTTATTTTCTGATGACTCAGACATAGGGATTCCAATACAACTAATAATCGATTTAACCCATTTTACTGCAAGCAAAAAAAAACGCGACCGAAGCCGCGTTTTTTCTTACTAATTAATGATGATCAATCAGTTCTTTTCTTGGTCAACGATTTTGTTAGCCGCAATCCAAGGCATCATGGCGCGCAATTGCTCACCAGTCTTCTCAATGGGGTGGTTAGCATTGTTACGACGATACGCCGTCATTGAAGGATAGTTAGTCATACCCTCGGTAATGAACATCTTGGCGTACTCACCGTCCTGAATACGCTTCAGTGCGTTGCGCATAGCTTCACGGGACTGCTCGTTAATAACTTCTGGACCAGTAACATACTCACCGTATTCAGCATTGTTAGAAATTGAGTAGTTCATGTTGGCGATGCCGCCTTCGAACATTAAGTCAACAATGAGCTTGAGCTCATGTAAGCACTCAAAGTAAGCCATCTCTGGAGCGTAACCTGCCTCAGTCAGAACTTCGAAGCCCATCTTTACCAACTCAACCGCGCCACCACAAAGAACGGCCTGCTCACCGAACAAATCGGTTTCAGTTTCGTCCTTAAAAGTAGTTTCGATGATAGCAGTACGACCACCACCAACGCCTGACGCATATGACAGAGCAACTTCTGTAGCAGTACCTGATGCATCCTGATAGATAGCAATGAGGTCTGGAACACCGCCGCCACGAACAAATTCAGAGCGAACGGTGTGACCCGGCGCCTTTGGAGCAATCATGATGACATCTAGGTCAGCGCGTGGCACAACCTGATTGTAGTGAATCGCAAAACCGTGGGCAAAAGCCAAGGTTGCACCCTGTTTCAAGTTTGGCTCGATCTCATTATTGTACAACTGCGACTGAAACTCATCCGGAGTCAGTATCATTACCACGTCAGCCTGAGCTACAGCCGTAGCAACATCGCTAACTTTCAAACCATGCGCTTCTGCTTTGGCAACAGAGGTAGAACCAACACGTAGGCCAACAGTAACATCAACACCAGAATCGTTCAGGTTACAGGCATGGGCGTGACCCTGTGAACCGTAACCAATAATGGCCACTTTTTTGCCCTGAATGATGGATAGGTCGCAATCTTTATCGTAAGAAACTTGCATAGCAATCTCCGCTTTAGTTATTGATACAGCCGCTACATACCGACCGCATATGAATATTTGTCGTGATGCATTCTACGGGTAACCCCATGTTGCGTAAAATGATATATTTGCAACGCATCATTTCGTTTAAAGCAATGACGGATAGAATTATGGACACGCGCTCGCTACACTTTTTTTTACAACTTTCGGACAACCTTCATTTTGGTCGCACCAGCGAACTCTGCCACATAAGCCCATCGGCATTGAGCCGGAGCATCAAGCAACTTGAAGAATCGCTGGGTGTGCAATTACTCGAGCGCGACAATAGGAGCGTTAGGCTAACCCACCAAGGGCAATTACTGCAGAACTATGCACGCGATTTATTACAACAATGGGACAGCTTTCGTGAATCACTGCTAGAAGGCGCGCATGAACTACAAGGAGAAATCAGTATTTATTGCTCTGTCACCGCCAGCTACAGTTTTTTACACGACATCCTCAGCCTATTTCGACGTGAACACCCAGGTATTGAAATCGTTTTACACACCGGAGACCCAGCACCTGGAATTGCTCGCGTATTAGCCGGAAAAGAGGATATAACCATAGCTGCCCGCCCTGAAAAGCTGCCACAAAGCTTAGCATTTCGACGCATTACAGTGTCACCACTCGTTTTTATTAGTTCCTTGTCTGATATTTCCCAGCAACCTTGCAGCGCCACTAGCAAAGAGTGGGCTGAGATCCCAATGATTATGTCCGAAGAAGGGCCTATTCGCGACCATCTGAATCAGTGGTTTAGCGATATCGACACTACCCCCAACATCTACGCCCAAGTGGCAGGCCATGAAGCAATCGTAAGCATGGTGAGCTTGGGCTTTGGTATAGGCGTTGTTCCCAAAATCGTTCTCGATAACAGCCCCCTAAAAGATAAAGTATCAATTATGAGTAACACCCCCAAACTGCCAAGCTATGATGTTGGGTTTTGCACGCTAAATAAACGACTCAAAAGCCCAATAATTAAGGCCTTCTGGTCGCAACTCTAAACGCAACAAGCTTAAACGAAAAAACCCCGCATCCTCGGTTACAAGAAGGCGAGGCTTTGTCAGCCAGAAAATCACTGCAGTCTTAAATACTCAGCACTTTCTCGCCGCGAGCAATACCAGAAACACCTGAGCGTACCACCTCAAGAATAGCCGCATCGCCCACCGCCTGACTAAAAGCATCAAGCTTGTCGCTAGTTCCCACCAACTGAATGGTATAGATAGTGCTGCTAACATCGACAATTTGACCACGAAAGATATCGACACAGCGTTTAATTTCAGCGCGCTGCGCACCGGTCGCCTTGACCTTAATCATCATCAATTCGCGCTCAATATGGGCACCTTCGGTCAGATCGACCAATTTAACCACATCAATGAGTTTATTAAGGTTTTTAGTGATCTGCTCAATCACATGATCATCGCCGTGAGTCGTCACAGTCAAACGCGACAAGCTCTCATCTTCAGTAGGCGCCACCGTTAGCGTCTCAATATTATAACCACGCTGAGAAAACAAACCGACAACTCGAGACAAAGCACCCGGCGTATTCTCCATAAGAACAGAAATAATGCGTCTCATATTAAGTACGCTCCGTCTTGCTTAACAACATATCGCGCATTGAGCCGTTTGGCGCTACATGCATTGGAAAAACATGTTCACTCTGATCAACCATAACATCCATGAACACGACGCGATCTTTCAAAGCAAAACACTCTTCCATTTTGGCCTTGAGCTCTTCGGGTTTGGTCACACGAATGCCGACATGACCATAAGCTTCGGCCAGTTTAACGAAATCTGGCAGCGAATCTTCATACAGAGAAGAGGCGTAACGACCTTCATAGAACATAGTCTGCCATTGCCTAACCATACCTAGGGCTTGGTTATTCAAGCAGATAATTTTAATCGGAAGATTGTACTGTAGGCAGGTAGATAATTCCTGAATACACATTTGGATAGAGCCTTCACCCGTCACACAAACCGACACGGCATCGCGGTCCGCATATTGCGCACCCATGGCTGCCGGCAAACCAAAGCCCATGGTGCCTAGACCACCTGAGTTAATCCAACGGCGCGGCTTATCAAAACCATAGTACTGAGCAGCAAACATTTGGTGCTGTCCAACATCCGATGACACATAGGCGTCACCGCCAGTAACTTCGTGAAGTACTTTAATGACGTCCTGCGGCATAATCTTATCGCCGTCGGTTTTGTAGCGCGACTGAGTATAAATACCATGACGCTCGCGCCACTCATCAATCTGCTGCCACCACTCGCCAATAGCTGATTCGTCAGGACTAGAGTTTGCCTCTTTCAATACCGCCAACATCTCAGTCAAAACCAAATCGACCGCACCAACAATAGGGACATCGGCGGTAACAGTCTTCGAAATAGACGCAGGATCAATGTCGATATGAATAATTTTTGCTGTCGGGCAGAATTTCTCGATAGTGTTCGTTACGCGGTCATCGAAGCGAGCACCGATTGCCAAGATCACATCGGAATGATGCATGGCGGTATTGGCCTCAAAGGTACCGTGCATACCAAGCATACCCAAAAACTGTTTATCCGAAGCAGGATAAGCACCCAACCCCATTAGGGTGCTGGTAATAGGGAAATTGAGTTTATGGGTAAGCTCAACTAATAACTCGGAAGAGTTACCCTGAATAACACCGCCACCAGAATAGATAACTGGGCGCTTGGCATCCAACAACATCTGCACTGCTTTTTTAATCTGACCTGAATGACCACGAGACGCCGGGGTATAAGAGCGCATTTTTATGGTATCAGGGTAGGAGTATTCAAAGGTATCCGCAGGATTTACTATGTCCTTTGGAATGTCGATCACAACCGGACCCGGACGACCACTGCCGGCAATATAGTAAGCCTTTTTAACAGTGTCTGGAATTTCGCTGGCGTGACGCACCTGGAAGCTGTGTTTCACGATAGGACGCGAAACACCGATCATATCGGTTTCCTGAAAAGCATCCTGACCGATCTTGTCCGATGGCACCTGCCCAGAAATAACCACCATAGGAATTGAATCCATAAAAGCGGTGGCAATACCGGTGATAGCATTGGTAGCACCAGGACCAGAAGTTACCAGCACAGTGCCCACTTTACCGGTCGCACGCGCATAACCGTCGGCGGCGTGAGTAGCAGCCTGCTCATGGCGCACCAAAATGTGCTCCACTTTATCCTGTCTATAAATGGCATCGTAAATGTGCAATGCAGCACCACCAGGGTACCCAAAAATTAACTCAACCCCTTCATCTTGCAGGGCGCGCAGCAACATATCGCCGCCAGAAAGCATTTCCACTTGTGTTCTCCTCAAAACGAGAAAAGGCAATAAAACATTCGATGCGAATACATCAAATATCATTAAATTAATATTTACTATGAGTTGTACGAGCTCTTCACGCACTGCACATACAGTGCTTGCTGGCTTCATGACCTCGGGTCTCGGATCTTAGCCAGACCGGCAGGTTGCATCGGTAGACGCACCTGAATTTGATGGTTCGACAAGCGGTTGGCCCGTCGGCTAGGAGTGAAGTTGCCAAGAGTTGTTGACCGCACCTAGACGCCATCTAGCGATATGCAATTTTGGCGAAATTATGTGCAGTGGTCAACACCGAAACTCAACTTTTAACGCTTACATGATCATTTATGGCGGTATTTGCCAATATATATCCTTGGCATGTCACCGCAGCAGCTAGAGTGGATATGTTATGATTTGGTTGCTGTCAGCTTAGAGATTCTATTATGCCTGCGCTCAACCATTCTATTTTAACACCGCTACCTTTAGTTGCGTTGGTTTTTACACTGATAACTAATGTCGCTTCAGCCGAAGACTACTACAAATGGATCGACGATAAGGGGGTGACTCACTACAGCGAAAAAGCACCTAAAAATACCGCCACCGTTAAAGGTAGCACTCAAACGGGCCATAGCGCCCCCATAACGTATAACGCTGTAAAAACAGAGAAAGGGCTACAGGGATCAGCGGATAAATCGCAAGAGTCAAAAGACCCCGCACGCTGCGAGACCGCCAAGAGCAACCTTGAGAGCATCAGAAAATCTTCGCGCATTAAAGTCAAAGGCGAAAATGGCGAGTTCAGGTATTTATCTCAAGATGAAATAGCCAAGCGTAAAAAAGAAGCAACCAAAGCCGTCAAAAACAACTGCTAACATTCTCTTACTGCTTTACTTCGCCACTCACTTTGACAACAAAGGTCCGACAACGATTGCTGCTTAAGTTCGACTAAAAATAATTTCATCGTTATCTAGCCGAGTATGTATAGTATCTCCTGGCTCAAATTTCCCTGCTAACACATCCTGTGCCAAGGGATTTTCAATTAATTGCTGAATCGCACGTTTTAGCGGGCGGGCACCGTAGACCGGATCAAAACCGGCATCGGCCACCTTATCCAGCACGGCAAAATTCAGCTGTAAGCCCAAATCCCTGTCGGCCAAGCGCTTGCGTAATAGCTCCAATTGAATATCGGCAATACCCCGAATCTGCTCGCGACCAAGCGGATGAAAGACTACGGATTCATCAATACGATTAATAAACTCAGGACGAAAATGAGCACCAACGACCTCCATTACCGCCTCTTTAATGGCGGCATAGCGATGCTCATTTTGTAACGGGTCGACCTCAACTCCATCAAAGCTAACGGCATCAAAGGACTTGTCTTCAGTAATCTCTTGAATACGATCTGAGCCCAGATTGGACGTCATCACCACCACGGTATTGCGAAAATCAACCGTGCGCCCCTGACCATCGGTTAGGCGACCATCTTCTAGCACTTGTAACAGAATGTTAAATACATCGGGGTGCGCCTTTTCCACCTCATCCAACAGTAACACCGAGTAGGGTTTGCGCCGCACGGCTTCGGTTAAATAGCCACCTTCTTCATAACCAACATACCCTGGGGGCGCACCCACCAAGCGAGCCACAGAGTGCTTTTCCATAAACTCAGACATATCGATGCGAACCAGAGCACCGGGGGAATCAAACAAGAACTCGGCCAAAGTTTTACAAAGTTCAGTTTTACCTACGCCTGTTGGCCCCAAAAACAAAAATGAACCGTTGGGACGATTGGGGTCTGACAAGCCGGCGCGCGCACGGCGCACCGCATTAGAGACCGCAACCACCGCCTCGCCCTGACCAAGGATACGACGGTGCAGCACCTGTTCCATTTCAAGTAATTTCTCGCGCTCACCTTCGAGCATTTTGGCCACCGGAATACCGGTCCAATGGGACACTACCTCGGCAATTTCTTCCTCTGTAACTTTATTACGCAGCAGCGTCATTTTAATCACTTGCGCTTGCGAGGCCCTATCCAGCTGCTTTTCGAACTCGGGAATAACGCCGTACTGCAGCTCCGACATGCGACTTAAATTGCCCGCTCGGCTGGCGGCACTAAAATCGATCCGCGCGTGTTCCAAGCTACTCTTAATGTCTTGCGAGACTTGCAGGATGGCTTTCTCAGCGCGCCAAATTTCATCCAGATCCGAAAAGGCTCGGTCGACTTTGGTGATGTTTTCATTGATTTTTTGCAAACGCTTGCGACTGGCATTATCAGTGTCTTTCTTCACCGCCTCGCGCTCAATTTTCAATTGAATCAGACGGCGCTCAAGCTTGTCCATCGATTCAGGTTTAGAGTCGATTTCCATACGAATACAACTGGCCGCCTCATCGATTAGGTCAATGGCTTTATCGGGTAATTGACGGTCGCTAATATACCGTTGCGACAGCTTAACGGCAGCGATAATGGCCGAGTCGGTAATATCGACACCGTGATGTAATTCGTAGCGCTCTTTCAGTCCGCGCAATATCGCGATGGCGTCTTCTTCGCTGGGTTCTTCCACCAACACTTTTTGAAAACGGCGTTCAAGGGCTGCATCTTTTTCGATGTACTTGCGATATTCATCTAATGTAGTGGCACCCATACAATGCAGCTCACCACGCGCCAAGGCCGGTTTCAGCATATTGCCGGCATCCATCGCGCCCTCGGCCTTGCCAGCGCCCACCATAGTATGCAATTCATCGATAAACAGGATGACCTGCCCGTCTTCTTTGCCCAGTTCATTGAGTACCGATTTAAGCCGCTCTTCGAACTCTCCGCGAAATTTTGCTCCCGCCAACAGAGAACCTAGATCGAGAGATAACAAGCGGCGACGTTTTAACCCCTCTGGCACCTCACCATTGACAATACGTTGCGCTAAACCTTCGACAATAGCGGTTTTACCTACGCCTGGCTCACCAATTAAAACCGGATTATTTTTGGTACGACGCTGTAACACCTGAATGGCACGCCGAATTTCATCGTCGCGACCGATAACAGGGTCGAGCTTGCCCGCCTTGGCTCGTGCGGTGAGATCGACGGTATATTTATCTAGAGCCTGACGAGCACCCTCGGCATCGGCGTCATCAATGACGTCACCGCCACGAATCTTATCGACCGCCTGCTGTAAGCGCTGTGCATTGCCGAACTGATTTAGCAGCTTACCGACATCACTACTACTTTTAGCCTTGTCCATAGCCACTAACAACAATGACTCACTGGAAACAAACTTATCGCCGACCTGTTGCGCGTGACGGTCAGCCAGATTTAACAGGCGGCTCAACTCCTGCGACATACTCACATCACCCGTTGGATTGCTAATCGCAGCTAAATCTTCGAGGCTATGACTCAATTCACTGCGCAGGCCACTAACATCGAACCCAGCCTTAACCAGCAACGCTCGCACTGTTCCGCCTGGCTGGTCAATTAACGCCAGCAATATGTGGCTAGCCTCTAGCTGAGAGTGATCACGCCCCACCGCCAGAGATTGGGCATCGGCTAATGCAGTCTGTAATTGAGTGGTAAATCGGTCGATGCGCATGTTAAGCCTCAAATAAGAATAAGAGGCTGAAAACTAGCCTCTAGTTATTTATCCATGTAGCCCATAACTGAGGCCGAGGAATATAAAATCAAGCAAGCCAAATAAGGCTGGCCATACGGCCGGTTTGATTATTTCGACGATAGGAATAAAAACGTTCTTGCTCGGTGTATGTACAAAACTTACCACCATAGACGTCACTTATTCCCAGCGCATACAACTCGGCACGAGCTAGAGCATAAAGGTCAGCTTTAAAGTGAAGGGGTTTGGACGAAGGTTTAAAAGCTGCGGCGATGGCTTCAAGCTGCTGCAAACTTCGTGCTGACGCAAAAAACTGCTCCAGCACGTCCAGCCCCACCTCAAATGCACTGGGGCCAATAGCGGGTCCCAAATAAGCCGTCAATTCTGAGGGCGGCGCCTGAAAATTCGATATCGTCTGCGCTAATACGCCACCAGCCAATCCGCGCCAACCGGCGTGAGCCGCTGCCACTTGGTGCGCGGCCTTGTCACAAAATAACACCGGCAAGCAATCAGCGGTCATTACCGCACAGGCCAGCTGATGCCGGCTGGTTATACACGCATCAGCCTTTTGTGTGTCGTGCCCTGCCTCAACACAATCGATGCCATGCACTTGATGTAACCACTGAACCGCCTGTAATTGGTCAAAACGATCAATCAAGGCTTTACGGTTCAGCAAAACCTGAGCGCTATCATCACCCACATGCTGTGCGAGGTTAAAATAATCAAAAGGCGTCGCACTAGAGCCTTCTTCTCGGGTGGTTATACAGGCTTCAACACCTTTTGGCAGAGGCCAATCGGGAGTAAATATGCCCATTAACCCTGAGCCACTTCAGACAGTAAGTGCACCATATCGTCTGGCAGATCAACACTCCACTGAATATATTCGCCTGAAACAGGGTGATTAAGACCCAATTGGGCCGCATGCAGCGCCTGCCGAGCAAAGCCTCGCAACTCTTCAATCAACTCAACGCTGGCACCCTTAGGTATTCTAAAACGACCAGCATAAGTGGCATCACCCACCAATGGATAACCAATATGGGCCATATGTACACGAATCTGATGCGTGCGGCCCGTTTCAAGCTTGAGCCTTACATGGGTGTGATATTCAAAGCGCTCAAGCACACGATAATGAGTGATAGCCTCTTTACCGCCAAAATCTAATACTGCCATTTTCGTGCGCTGGCGAGGGTGGCGGCCAATATCGGCTGCCACACGCCCACCGCCAGTCATTACACCGATTGCAACCGCTTCGTACTCTCTACTGACAGTGCGCGCCTGCAACTGAGTGACTAAGTTAGTATGGGCGGCTAAAGTTTTGGCCACCACCATTAACCCTGAGGTATCTTTATCCAAACGATGCACAATACCGGCACGCGGCACATGGATTAATTCAGGGTTATGATGCAAAAGGCCGTTTAGCAAAGTACCTGTACGGTTGCCCGCTGCGGGATGCACGACTAAACCCACGGGTTTATTCACCACCATAATGGCGTCGTCTTCATAGATAATATCAATGGGGATATCTTCCGCCACCCACTCGCCTTCGGGCTCGAGATCAACACAAAGCTGCAGCGTTTCACCGCCAAACAGCTTTTGTTTACTCTTTCCCGGTCGACCATCAATGGTCAACAATCCGCTTTTAATCCAGGTTTGCAGGCGTGAGCGCGAGAAATCGGGAAATAATTCATTCGCCACTTGATCAAAGCGCTGGTTGCTCATGCTTTCTACGACCAGTTCACTCTGTTCTATTTTATCTGTCATGCATACCTCAGGCTAATTTATATAGCCGCATTAATGTCGCGTTTTAGATGATGCTTTAGCATCATCCAACGGTGTGTTTAAATAAGCCCGCTTAATATCTGATAACTATTTGGCTACTGGTCATTCTCAATTGTGAAATATTGTACAAGATAAGAGTTAAACAATGCGCACATTTAAACTTCTCTCTCTCGCTAGCCTGCTCTGCAGCATCGCTTTTTTGTCTGGCTGTTCTTTATTTGGCGATGAGGATGACGGCCCTCAGTTTGACTATGAGTCCGAGTGGTACGAGGCAGCTCAAGAAAATCTGCGCAACGAGCAGTGGGATTTTGCCATTAAAAAACTGCAGGCATTAGAAGAGCAGTTCCCGTTTGGCACCTACGCCGAACAAGCTCAACTAGAACTCATTTACGCCCATTATATGACCAATGAGCCGGAGTCCTCTACGGCCGCAGCCAACCGCTTTATTCGCCTGCACCCCCAGCATCGCAACGTTGACTATGCCTATTACATGAAAGGCCTAGCCTCATTCACCGAAGGCAAGGGTTTATTTGAGCGTTATCTGCCTACCGATTTGACTATGCGCGATCCGGGCGCAGCACGCGAATCATTCGCCCACTTTGCCCAGTTACTAGCCCGGTTCCCCAACAGCAGCTACGGCCCTGACGCCAAAAAGCGTATGTTATACCTGCGTAATGTTTTAGCCCGCTATGAAATCCACGTCGCCAATTACTATTTTAAACGTGGCACCTATGTCGCCGCCGTTAATCGCGGCCGCTACGTGGTCGAGAATTTCCCTGACACCCCCTCCGTTCCTGATGCACTGGCGGTGATGATTCAAGGCTATGATTTCCTCAATATGCCCGAGCAAGGTGATAAATCACTTAAGATTTTACGCCTAAACTATCCTGATCACCCCGCCTTAAAGAAAGATGGCAATTTTGATTACGACCTCAGCGCCTACTCAGATCGCTCTTGGGTGAACACCCTAACGTTGGGTATTTTCGATAAAAAAGAGCCTCCAGGCTTTGATAGCCGCAAGCTATATAATACAGAATATACTAAATAATCTACCCGCTCGCCTAATAGAAAAGGGGCTTATCCGGTGGGTAAGCCCCTTTTCTATTGACGGCAAAGGAAAATCAGTCACCTAACTTCCAGCCCGAAGTAATAGGATAGCGCCGATCGCGACCAAAGCCGCGCTGACTGATACGAACACCAATTGGCGCCTGACGCCGTTTATGCTCATTGATATCAACTAGCCTCAGTACCCGCTCAACATCAGGACGCTCAAAGCCGTCGGCAATAATGGCCTCAGCACTCCAATCCCGTTCGATATAGCGCTCTAATATTGGGTCCAGTACCTCATAAGGTGGCAGATTGTCTTCATCTTTTTGATCAGGTGCCAACTCGGCCGATGGCGGCCGTTCGATAACGCTCCGAGGAATCACGTCACTCACGCTATTACGATAGAGACACAGGTCAAAAACCATTGTTTTTGGCACATCTTTTAATACATCAAAACCACCGGCCATATCGCCATAGAGGGTTGAGTAGCCGACGGCGAGTTCACTTTTATTACCGGTTGTAAGCACCAGCGAACCTTTCTTGTTGGATATCGCCATCAACAGCACACCGCGACAGCGCGCCTGTAAATTTTGCTCAGTGGTATCCATTTGAGTGCCGGCAAACTCATCCGCCAGCGAACCCATAAAAGCTTCGTACATAGATTCAATATCTATCGACTGGTAGCGCACACCTAGTCGCTCAGCCTCATCTTGAGCGTCATTTTTACTCAGATCAGAGGTATAGCGAAACGGCATCATTATTGCCTCGACACGATCAGCCCCTAAAGCATCCACCGCCACCGCTAGTGTCAAGGCCGAATCTATACCCCCCGATAAACCCAAGATGGTACCTTTAAAGCCATTCTTATTAACGTAATCACGCACCCCCATGACCAAAGCCTGATAGACGGATGCCTGTTGCGATAAGTCAACGACAGTGGAGCCTGCGGTAACCTCGATAGCAGCATCAGCCAGTACTATTTGAACAGCCGTGTTGGCCGCCTCAAACTGTGGTGCAAGCGCACGCAAATTGCCATCGGCCGCTATAGCCATAGATCCGCCATCAAAAACCAGTTCGTCCTGACCCCCAACCTGATTGACGTAGAGTATAGGAATACCGCTTTCCTGAGCACGGCGCTGTAATACCTGCTCGCGTTCACCGGTTTTACCAACATGAAAGGGTGAGGCATTTAAACTCAAAAGGAGCTGAGCTCCAGCGACTTTAGCTCTAGCAATAGGTTCTGGATGCCAGATATCTTCGCAAAGACTTAAACCTATGCGGCAGTTTTTAAATTCAAATACGCCACTATTATTGGTATTAGCACTGCCCTCGGTAAAATAACGCTTCTCATCGAATACCTGATAATTTGGTAAACACTGCTTGGCGTACTCAATCAACATCTTACCGTCGTAAATCGCTGCGGCCATATTGTAAAGTTTGCCGTCGATACGGCGGGGATAGCCGACCACCACTAGTATGCCCAATTGCGCCGCAATTAGTTGCGCCAGAGCTTGGTCGATACGTGTATCGAGGCTTGCCCGCAACAACAGGTCTTCCGGTGGGTACCCCGTTAAGGTCAATTCGGGGAACATCACTATATCCGCTGATTCTTGCGCTATGGCTTGCTTTACCGTGTCAATCACCAACTGAGTATTGCCGGGTATATCCCCTACTAATGGGTTCACTTGAGCCATAACAACAATAAATTTTGACATTAAAACTACTCATAATATGAAAGTGTTATATTGTCCGCTATGAGCCGCTAGATGGCAAAACTAAAGACATGCGAAACCAGTAATGAGTCAACCGCCCAACCCAGCACCCGTCCCGCAAAGCAACCAGAGCTTGCTGCGCGTTTACGTTTATTACCGCACTCTGCTCAGCGCATTGCTGCTTTTTATGTATTCTCACCAATTTGCCCCAAATATTCTCGGCACCAGCGCGCCGCAACTATTCCACTTCGCCGCGATTTTTTATACCGCCCTCAACGCGATAGCGCTGGCTATTTTATGGCGAGTCAAGTTTCACGCCAAACAACAGCAGCGCTTTGCCTTATTTGTGATCGACATCGCTGCTATTAGTTTGCTTGTTTATGCCAGTGCCGACG
The DNA here is from genome assembly GCA_913050115.1 of uncultured Cellvibrionales bacterium. Classification (GTDB taxonomy): domain Bacteria; phylum Pseudomonadota; class Gammaproteobacteria; order Pseudomonadales; family Cellvibrionaceae; genus UBA1124. The sequence goes on along the minus strand of CAJWZU010000017.1, from coordinate 38,335 downwards.
CTTCAGCCGGGCTCAGCTACCTTCTCATTATCAGTATTGCCGCTGGTAGTATGTTATTGCGCGGTCAGATTGCCATCGCCCTAGCAGCGCTGGCAACTATCACCATTATTAGTATTAACCTCATTAAACCCGAACAGCTCGACGGTCAAGCATTGTTCGCCGCAGGATCGCTGGGTACAATGTTATTTATAACTGCGGTTTGCTTTTTGTATTTAACCCAAAAAATTAAAGCCAGCAGTGAAGAGGCCTTAATTCAAACCAAGCAAGCAGCTCATTCACAAAGACTCGCACAAACCATTGTCGAACGCATGCGCACCGGTATTATGGTTTTGAACAAAGACAATCGCATTGAAATGGTCAATCAGTCTGCCAAACAACTGCTCAACCTTACCGGCAATAAACAATACCAAACACTCTGTAACATGCCGGAACTGGAGCAACAGATAAAATTCTGGCGCACCTACTACTACACTCAGAACCCTGTATGCCGTTTCCCGAGTAGTCCCACAGAAGTCAAAATTAGCTTTGCCGAATTAGAGCCTGGCGCCAACAGCGACACGCTGATGTTTATCGAGGACAATCGCGCTATTAGCCAAAAGGCACAGCAATTAAAACTTGCCTCTCTGGGTCGTCTCACAGCTAGCATTGCTCATGAAGTTCGCAACCCTTTGGGCGCGATCAGCCATGCGAGCCAGCTATTGGCAGAGGCCGAAGCATTAACCGATGCCGACAAAAGACTGACCGAGATTATTGGCCATCACTCGCTACGCGTAAACCAGATCATCGAAAACGTCTTACAACTATCCAGCCGTAAAGCGGCTCAGCCAGAAACTTTCGAGTTGAATATGTGGCTGCAAGAATTTCTCGATGAGTACCAGCAGGGCCAGACTAAAGAACTTCATATTCACCTTAATTTGTGCCCGGAAGATTTACAGGCCAAATTCGATTTTAGTCAGTTGCGCCAAGTCCTCACCAATTTGATCGACAATGGTTTGAGATACAGTTTTGATGCCAGCGGCGAATACAAATTGCTCCTAGAAATCGGTTTTTGCATTCAAAATGATGCTCCCTATATCCATATAAAAGATTATGGTATTGGTATCAAAAGCTGTAATTTAGAGCATATATTCGAACCATTTTTCACCACTGAAAAAACGGGTTCAGGGCTTGGCTTATTTATTTGCCGAGAACTGTGTGAAGCCAATCAAGCGATGCTCAGCTACCAGCATAAAGACAATCAGTTGAGTTGTTTTGAGCTGCAGTTTGCACCTCCGCAGAAAACACTTTGACGCTCTATATTGATCGCTAACTCCAAAAAAATTTGTGACTATTATTATGACAAATAAGCGCGCATTAATTATTGATGACGAACCCGACATTCTCGAGTTGCTAGAGATCACTCTTATTCGAATGGGGTTAAATACCGATACCGCTGCCAATATTGCCAGCGCCAAACAAAAGCTCAATGACAATGACTATGATATCTGCCTGACCGATATGAAGTTGCCCGATGGTAACGGCTTGGAACTGGTTGATTTTATTCAGCAGCAGTGCCCAACATTGCCGGTTGCCATGATCAGCGCCCACGGTAATATGGATATCGCGATACAGGCACTAAAAGCCGGCGCCTTTGACTTTGTCTCTAAGCCCGTAGACCTCAGCCAGTTGCGACAACTGGTTAGCAATGCACTGCATCTTTCCAGTGCCGAGCATAAGCAAAAAGATAGCGCTACCCAAATTGCCAGTGATGAAATTATTGGCAGGGCGCCATCCATTGTAAAACTTCGCCAGCAAATCAGTAAACTCTGTCGCTCCCAAGCTCCCGTCTTCATTAGCGGTGAATCGGGTTCGGGTAAAGAGTTGGTCGCTCGAGCCATTCATTATCAGGGGCCGCGAGCCAAAGGCGCATTTATCCCGGTCAACTGCGGTGCAATTCCCTCGGAGCTATTAGAAAGCGAATTTTTTGGCCATGTTAAAGGCAGTTTTAGCGGCGCCCATCAAAATAAAAAGGGGTTGTTTCAAGCGGCTGATGGGGGCACTTTGTTTCTCGATGAAGTCGCCGATTTACCCTTGGAAATGCAGGTCAAGCTGCTGCGCGCACTGCAGGAAAAAAAAGTCCGTCCCGTTGGCGGCCAAGAAGAAATAGCGGTCAATATTCGGGTACTCAGCGCCACTCATAAAAACTTACAAACAGAGGTCGATACAGGCCGTTTTCGTAACGATCTCTATTACCGTATTAATGTCATTGAAGTTGCAGTACCGCCGCTGCGCGATCGCGGTGATGACATAGTACTGTTAGCCGAGCGACTGCTCGAAAAAATTGCTGCTGAGATGCAATTGCCCGCACCCAAGATTGACGCTAAGGCATTAAAAGCCTTGCAGGACTTTGCCTTTCCCGGCAACGTACGCGAATTAGAAAACACCCTAGAGCGCGCCTTTACCCTATGTGAATACGATGTAATTAACGAAACAGATCTGCAATTACCCGGCACAACAACAAGCAAAGCTACGGCTCTTAGTACTGAAAAACCGGCCCTTTACGATGCCCGCCGCCACGCGTCTCTGGATGAATATTTGGAAGATATCGAGCGCACGATATTACTTGATGCGCTAGAGCAGTCGCGCTGGAACCGCACTGAAGCTGCGAAGAAACTCGGCATCAGCTTTCGCTCGATTCGCTACCGATTGAAAAAATTGGGGTTAGATCATGATTAAAGAATATTCAAGTCAAAAGTTGAGGTTGCGTTATCCAATGGCACCTATAATTCTACTGCACAAGCTTAAGGCTAAAAGGTTTTACCTAGCATGTCTTGTATTCTAACATCGAAGTATCTACCAGCAGTCAGCAGACGGCGTTTTTTGGCCTAAACTGTTGATCGTCAGTACCGCACAGGTTGTATCGTTGGCCTGCGCACCAATAGCAGTCGCAGTTAGGGTATAGCAGTCTTTGTCTGTTGTGCAGACGCCTAAGGTGGAGATGTAAACTACCGACATCGCATAAAAACCTTCAGCTGATGTTACGCCACCGAGTATCGATATATCGGCGCTGTATTGATGGGTTAAACTAAATTCCCGCTCCTGCAGGGCCACCGCCCCCGCCAGAGCAACCTTGCCGTCGGCGCGTCGGCCTTTTTCAATACTGGAGGAATATGAGGGAATAGCGATTGCAGACAAAATCCCCACAATTGCCACCACCACTATTAATTCGATTAAGCTAAAACCTTCACTTATTTTCAACATAATACCGCCCTACAGTTAGCTTAATTACTCTTCCCAATCAAATATTTGACGCCATGAGTTACGTCCATCCAGCAGCGAATTCAATTTTTCACCCAGCGTCACAACGTCATCTAAAATCCACTCGCCAGTTGATGCTTTACTGGTAATACGCCCTTGGGAGTGGGTGCGATTGTCAAGAGTCTCTAGAATACCAGCATGCTTGAGCAAATTGACCTTGGAGACAATTCCATCATTGGTAAAGATCTTGCCATCTGAACTTTGCTGACTCACATAAGCGCTATCAAAAGCAGGCGCCGTACCAGTTTTTGTATAAAGCTGATAAACAGTACTACTGCCAATTTCACAGCTGCCACCATTTGGCGGGGTATAAACCGGAAATAAGATTGTCGCCACAAACTGGGTCGCTTGAAACAAGTTGCGTGCACTAGGGGTAGTACCGTCGAAATCAAAGTTAAAGCGCCAACCATGCTTCGATTTCATCACCTCCTCCAAATCATCGAATGCAGTAATAGCAGTGCCATCAATAGTGGCATTGCGTACATCAGTGGTGTGATGAACTTGAATATCGGTGGTATCTATTAGTGACGAGGGTGCATAAGTATTATTGGACAAATTTTCATAACTTAAGCCCAGTTCTTTAACACCATAGAAAGCTTGCTGAACGTTTGAAGATAAATCTTCTCGGCTAAACAGCCGGCCGGAACCAAAAAACAGCCAGCGACGGTTTTCACCATCAATGAATGGTAATGGCGCCGTCACAAATGCTTGAGCGGTGTTCAGTAATGTACTGTTTGAACCTGAATATGACCCGGTGTAATGACGGCGCATCATGCGCCCAGTGGGAACCAGTGCGTCGCCCTCCACAATGCCAAAGTATGCAACATCGTCAATCAAGTCGCGGTTCCAGTCCACGCTGAGCAGGTCGCCGGTAAATGATGAGGCCACTCCAAGATCGACCCCAGCGGTGCCAGCCATAGATGGTTCAGTCAGAACGGCGGCTGGAGTTGTGACTAAATAACGCAGATCTATTTCAAATACGCGCGCATTTTGACTACTCTGAATACCGCTGAGGTTGTCCGCATCGGGCCCAGATCCCATAACCAGTTTCCAGCTATTAAACCGCGGTTTAGACCAGTCGCCACTGGCGCTCGGCTGGCGCTTTTTCACTAGCGCTGGTGTGGAGGAGGTCAAGCCCAAGTTATCGCGACTAAACTCTCCCAACAGCACCGGTGGCTGTTCTGGGTCGGTTATATCAAACACCATATAGGCCGAGCGCAAAGCTTTATCAGTACTGCCATTGCCATCGCTATCAACCTCAATTTTGCCGCCGCCAAAGCGCATACCCACTACTAAAATAGTGCCCCAACCATTGACATGGTTAATACCATTGTCATCCACACCCGAGTCGAAAATATTGACATCATAACTGCGTGGTTCGCCATCAACATAGTAAACATGCGCATATTCAGGCAGCGCCAACCACTGCAAATGCGGCAGTAAATTCATCGGTACATAAGCCCAGAGCTCGGCACCTAAAGCGTGTGCCACTTCACCGCTTTGCGAGACAGTAACGCGTTTAGTGCTTTCATTCCAAAAGCCGCTGTTAAACGCATGCAACATACCGTCATTAGCGCCAACATAAACCACTTGACGCCGATTTTGATAGTGAGATTTAAACTCGGCATAAGTACTGTCTCCGTGCAAACTGTCGTAAGTTTCCTTCGGCGGCACCACTGCCGCAGGAGTTGAATTGACTATGTCACCCAACAGCCACTTTTCGGTGCCGGACACACCATCAAAATTCACACTGCGATTGCGATATTCAGGTGTAGATTCATCACCGCGAATAAAGTTAATCAACTTATTGGCCTCTGCTGCGGGTACATCAAGATAACGATAGTTATTAAGTTTATTACCACTAAGACCGGTGCCTGCCGAGCCCATGCCCAACTCATCTATGGTAAACGGAATTAACTCGGCGGTGCTGCCAGCGGTCATTGAGGTGAGAATATGACGGCTGGCAGTACCCGCTGTGACCGCCGTTAAATAACTGCGCTGAGTCGTTGAATCGCCCACTAAGGCCAGCTGATTGCGCGCATCCCAGACAGAACTGAACTCTTCCAAGTCATGTACTGTAAAAGCAGGTACCGATGCCAAAGTCCACAAAGTCGAATCACAATTGCCTGCAGCTGTATCATAACGACGCAACTTGGTTTTTGCCGGTGAGGTACTGGTATCGTAATATATACTTACAATTGGATCGATCGAACAGTCCTCGAGTACCCCATTAGCGACATCGTTTACACCACCATTGTCCTCGCGCAAGTTTCCGTACTCATCCTTAAAGAATGCAAATAAATGACCCGCCCAATTCACCCTGCGACCATCCGCTTCTACCGCTGGATAATAGATCGCGTTGTAGACCATGCCATTACCGGCGCTGCTGTTGGTAATAATCGAAGCCGAGGCGCCAGAGGCCACACGATTTTTAATACTGGCAAACACCTGCCCCAAACTCTTTTCCAAACGCGCAGGATTGCTAACTTGAAAGTAATTATCCGGCACACCATCGCTACCATAATTACCATCGGAGTCCTCTCTATCCCACTCGGTGGGGTCGCTGACACTACCGCCATAGGCCGGCGAGCCACTGCCGTCATAGTCTTCAAAATTACCGTACTTAGCTGCGTAATAAAGAGGTTTTTTCAGCAACATTGAACTGGACATAGAACTCGCTTGGTAAACTAATCCCGATGCTTCAACAGCATCGGGGGCAGAATTTTCCGAGACCAACTCGAGAAAGTCAAAATCATTATTACTGCTCTTACCTGGTCTATCGCTCCAGTCACTCGGACCATTACCAGTTTGAGTACCGCTAATGTTATAGCCGAATCTTAGGTGGTTACCCGCGTCAGCATGAGCCACTGTACTGATGATTTTTATCTCATCGCTATCAACAGTGTCGTTACTGCAGCCAGCAGCTCTCAATGTAGAACCATCTTGTAAAAGGGGACAATTAAAACGAGCATCTCCATTACAAGCATCGCCCACACAGTAGCGGACTCTTGTGGTCATATCCAAATCGTAGTCATTGCCCCACTGAGAATCTTCCCAGAAAAACAGATAACTGCCCGCCACCGGAATGCCTGCCGAATAGTCTATAAATTCAATCTGCACGTCAAACACAGAACAGGGTTGCCAACCGGTTGCATATCCACTGTTTGACTTGTTATATTTATTAGACTGGCATGAAGGTAGATATGTCACCTGATTAATGCCCGATGCCCCTTCAGTATTCACTGATATATTAAAGCTGGGAATAGATTCTGCTAAATCTACGGTATATGTAGATACATTTTGCACACCGGGAATATTTTCGCGAATATCTTGAGTTTTGGCATAATAGGCTAAGCCGGCAACAGAATATGTACCTTCAAGCGCAGGTAATTCGGCGCACACACCCTCTACATCACTTAACTCAGACACTGTTTTCGCTGTACAACTTGCATCCTCCAGAGAACCATTACTGCCGACGAAATATGTGCCAGAAAACGCACCTCCTTGCTCTAAGTCCCCCACTACATCAGTAAATTGACTGTCTAAGGTAGCGCGGGATAAGTTGTATAAATCCCCTACTGGGGTATCTAGGTCATCGCCGTCAAAGGAGTTAGTACCGGTAGAAAGTAGGATGATTGAGCAGTTGGCACACCATTCGTCGGCCTGCAGTGGATCCTCCCAAGCGCTAAGAATATCTAACCCCAAGGGCTCATCGGCCGCTGCAGGAACAAAATCTGGTGTAGCAGAGCCAGTACCCGAAAAATAGCGCAAGGCTTCAGCGTATATCTCACTGATAGGATTCCCCCAGCTTGAGCATCTAGTCGAAGCACTAGGCGATTTTATTTGGGCAAGAGTAATACTGTGAGTATTACAATCTGTATGAATAGAGCCATCCCAATGAGCAAAACGAATGGCATCAATATTACTCACAATACCATTTACTGCACTGGCAAAAATTCCACTATCTAAGTCCACCTCATCATCACTGGCATCATTATTTTTGGCAAATTTCTTAATATCTTTTCGCAATACTCCACCGGCTAAATTTTTTCCATAACTACCGGTCAGTAAACCAAAGCGAATTGAACCGTCTTCGCCATAGTTTTGCAGTAGACCGATGGGTTTAAAATTTCCATTGGGGTATTGGCGGCAATTGCCCTGTTTAGGCCCATCAAAAGTACTATCACAGACAGATACTCGGGCGGCCATATTATAGACGGCGGCGGGAGCGCTATCGCCGTTGCACTGAGCTGAACCATTGGTTACCGACCAGTTACGAAAACTACCTATCCCCACCCTGACCAAAGGGATACTGGTGCTGTCCAGTGTTACATTACACAAACTGAGTGAATTCAGATTCGAAGCGTTATAAGCATATGGCGTAAAATCGCCGAGATCAGTACCGCTATAAACTTTAACAAATGCGTGCACATCATCGGGCAAATTCGCGCGTTCCAATACCGTTTCTGAACTGCTATCAACAATACGTTTACCGCCATAAAGTACCGCACGAATAATATCGATTCGGGCCATAGAGGCCCAGTTTAAAAAATTACCACTCCAACCGTCGGCCAATGTATAGGCACTGGCGGTCACTCCTGTGGTTGCCGAACAGCGATGATCACTCGCGTAAGCACCGCTTTCAAACCGACTAGAGCTGAAGATATAGCTGTAACAGAGATCCGAATCAAAATAACCGTAATAGTCAAAGTCGTTGCGATAGCTGGTATCTGTTTCATCAAAACTTCCGCCGGATAGATCGGAGTAGTCGTTGTAAGCTTTCTTAAACAATTCGTGATCCACCGACATTGCCAGCATAACTAACGGATTGCTCGAAGGAGTGGAAGAAAAAGGCTGCATCACAAAATGTTCACCCGGCCCCTGATAAACAGAGGCAGCCACTGCTGCTGTACCGGAAGAAGCCCCTTGGCTAGAGCCTGAGCTCGACGATGAGCTGCTCGCCACAGTGCAAGCTCCAAGTGCCATCCAAGCCTGTTCCCAGTTTAATCCTCGCCCCGGTTCATATTGCAAAACCGCTGTAGCTGCTCCATCAGAGCACCAGCCATCGACCTTACATTGAAATTTTATACCCCGATGCCGCACTGTATCCCCCTGCAGATACGGTGTGCCTGCCAAGTAATTGTCGACATCTACACAATTGGCCGCAGCTGTGACACGGCATACACTCAGCAGAGCTATACCTACCGCTACACCGATATTTTTTTTACCCCAGCAATAAAATTGTCGATTCACTAGAAGTCCCTTTATAGATCTGCCCCAACTAGGGCTTTCATACACAATATAGAATTAGCTCAGTGGTTTTAAATAGGTGCTCTGCAACATAACTCGGGCATTACGAGTACCGCCTGTACCAAAAGCGGTTATGCGAAATAACAATCCGTAGTGAGACTCCCAACCGCTGCCAGCGACATACGGTGGTATAGGCGGATTCGGGCTGATTGGTGCATGACAAAGAAACTCCACAATATATTCTGGCGCTAGCCCAACACCGTCTAACTTGGACCCAATTACACGGGTATTTTCACTCTCCCAAATATTACTGCTATCTGTTTTTAGCCAAACATCGGTGCCGAAACCATTGAGCATGCAAGCTGCATTAGGGTCAATATGATTCCATGCACCCTTAAAACAGAGACCGTTGGCGCACGTACTGGTGTAATCAGTAAAGGCAAATGTGGTTGCATCAACAAAGCGCTCACCTACGAGCAGGGCCTGTTCAGCAGATTCAAATCCAATTTTATGATCGCGGTAACTGCCGCTCATTTTCTCTTCTACAACTGCAGTTTCCATACCGCTGATGCCAATAAGTGTCACAATAAGCAGCAGTACCAATGAGACTATCAGGGTTGCACCGCGCTGCTGAATATTGGTCATTGGCATGATAGAGCCTCCATGGTTATATTAATGCCAGCTACAAGTTTCTCAGCATCACTGTGCTCGATACCACTTGGCGCAGATGACGATCGGTATAATTGTGACCATTAAAATCTACACTGATATCGCCACCATTTAAGGTGCCAATAGAGCGCATCAACAACTGCACACGAACCGCCTTTACACTGTCCCAATCCGCGACATCACTCGCTATTTGAAAGCGATCGACCTCGCCGTTAGTATCGGTGTCAACGCCATAACTCAGCTGCATACCTTCGACCCCCTCTACCAATTCTTCCCTGTCGGAACTGCCATCAGCTGCCACAGGTTTCATAAAGAGAGAGGGCACGCCCTCGCCATTAGTCGCAATATAAAAAGCTCTTATATTCATTGGTATCACGGTTGACCCTGGCCCATAAGCACTACCTAATCCTACTGGGGCGCTAGAACAGCTGCCGCCAAAGGTTAAATTTTGATAGCAATTGCCCAATCCAATGGCATGACTAACTTCATCTACAGATACGCCAGCTCCTCGAAAAAGCCCTATATTTTGACAGCTAGCATTGGCGATTATCATAATCGCGCCACTGTCGACCTCGTGTCCATCCACCGCATCTATGCTGGCTATACCATGGGCATGGTTACTCACTTTCATGCGAATATCTGTATCGCCACTGCGAACTACAACAATATCCTGATCAGCTAAAGGGTTGGTAAAACTTGAGGGAATACTGTCTATTCCGCCTTCCAAGCCATAAATTCCAGGATAACCGTTATCCCAGTCATCAGTATCCATTATTACATTAGTGACCGTAGCGCTTCCGCCGCAGCTGGTATAACCGGCCATACGTATATCAGTCGTCAGCACATCCAGAGCGAAACGCGAATTCTCTTGTATGCGCGCCATCTCTTCTTGCATCATATACATAGATTTACTGGCGAGTACCGACTGCACCACACCGGCTAAAATCACCAGTGATATAACGACGGACGCCATCAGTTCAACCAGAGTAAAACCAGCACTACTTTTGTTTGAATGAAGCGAAATTCCGGTCACGATCAAAGCACTCAAAGTGCCGCCCAAATAATCACTGGGTCCAGTGTTAAGTCTCGACCGCGGCTGTCATCAAATTTAATCGACACCAATACTTTACGCACATTGCTGGTGTCCGAGAAGCTGATCATCCCTTGGCCCTTAGGCAAGGCATATTTTAGATTTGTCTTCCAGTTCATCAAATCGTGGGCCGCTATCTGATCTGGCCTGCAATGGGTACTGCAATCAGAAGCGCCAGCATGTGTTTGGCCATAGTTACTAACGTAGATACTAGTTGATTTAGCGGCGTGGTGATTGACACGCATACGATCAATAATATCGTATGCGATATCAGTTGCCTGAGTCCGATAATAGCTGTTCTGGCTCGATTTCATGGCATTAACCTGCAGACCCGATATACCCAGCAAGCCTATCGCCAATACGAACAGTGACACCATAGTTTCAATAAGGCCCAGGCCTTTATGGTTAGATATAAACTCAAAATGTTGATGGGAGTGCGTACTGAGATACAGGCTCATACTATTTTCCTTAATATTGACAAGCATTTAGAATAATTCAGTCCGTTGAATTAGAGGCAAGTACTAACGGTAGCCTCGCGTCGACTGGCACGCCCAGTGCTTAGCATTTTAATTTCGCGCTCGTAATCCATATCGTCGTCACTATTACAAAATGCAAACCGCGCATTAACATCACTGCCACTGACAAAACCACGGCTGTTAAAGGTAAGAGTCGTATACGTATAATTAAGCTGTGTACTCGACACCAAAGCGTCGTGTATCCGCAATATTTTGTCGCCATCATCGCTATCGTAAGCACCGCTTTTGTCGCTATTAACATAAATTAACCAGCCTTGATGCCAGTCGTCATTATTACCAGAGCAGCCAGTAGCGGTTAAATTAGCACTGCACATAGAGACATTATAACCTCGCTTTATAGCCTCCATACGGGCTAACATAATATCGCCGAGCAAATTATTTTGTTGCGTTATGACACGATGTCGCTTGATCATGTCGCTAAAACTGGGCACTGCCGTGCTAGCTAAAATAGCGGCCACAGAAATAGTTATCATCAACTCCGTCAAAGTAAAGCCGCCCAGACACTTAATATATGAAGACGATAGCTGGATATTCTTCATAACAGAACCTCTTAAAACGCTGCAAAAACTTCATAAATACTCAGTCGTGTAAATACTTTTCACAATTAGGTATAGATGTGTATCTTCAGCCTGTCGTTAAAAAAAAGATTAGAGGTAAAAAATTGCGATCAGTGGTTGAAAATATAGCCAATAAAACTAAAAACTTCCAAAAATATATATTTATTGCATTGAAAAGGTATATAGCCGCTAGCGCCGCTTTATCAGCGGGGTAAATCGACTCGAGCGCCGCCCTCTGACAAAGGCTGGTTATGTCATAGACTGGGCCTACCCTGTAGAGATTGTATGGTGTGCAGTGCGAGCAAATTCACAGCACCTCAACTATCAAGCACGAGGGTTTTGCCTCGAACCTACAGGCGGCTAATGGCTGCGTATAAAAATGCTTGTAAAATCAAACAATCTTCCGGAAAAAGACCCAAAAAAGGGCCGCAACGCCTAGCGTTGCGGCCCTTTTTAATACAGCTGAGTATATTTAGTTTCGCAACTCTACCGGTAGCGAGAAGCGTACATTTTCTTCGATACCGTTGAGCTCACTGCACTCAGAGCCGGTCATTTTTTGTAATGTTGCAACTACGCCCTGGACCAAATTCTCCGGTGCCGAGGCCCCGGCACTAATGCCGATACCATTTTTGCCCTCTAGCCATGCGGCGTCGATATGATCGGCGCCATCAATTAAATAAGCTTCGGCGCCACAGCGCTCGGCCAGTTCGCGCAAACGATTAGAGTTGGAGCTGTTAACCGAACCCACCACCAACACTAGGTCACACTCCAGCGCCAACTGCTTAATAGCATCTTGACGATTGGTGGTGGCGTAGCAGATGTCGTCTTTTTTCGGCCCTCTTATAGCTGGAAATTTAGCGCGCAGCGCCGAGATCACCTTGGCGGTGTCATCCATCGAGAGGGTAGTCTGAGTAACATAGGCGAATTGAGTCGGGTCTTCGACAACCAGAGCCGCGACATCTGCCTCGTCTTCTACCAAATACATGGCGCCGCCATTGGAGGTGTCATACTGGCCCATGGTTCCCTCGACTTCGGGGTGCCCCTGATGACCGATCAACACGCATTCCATACCGGCGCGACTGAATTGGGTCACCTCCATATGCACTTTAGTCACCAGTGGACAGGTGGCATCAAAGATTTTTAACTGACGGCCTTCGGCTGACTTGCGCACGGCTTGCGAAACGCCATGAGCGCTAAAAATAACGATGACATCGTCTGGCACCTCTGCCAACTCTTCGACAAAAATGGCACCGCGATCTTTTAATGTATCGACCACATATTTATTGTGCACCACTTCGTGACGCACGTAAATTGGCGCGCCAAAGATGTCCAGCGCCCGATTGACTATGTCGATAGCTCTATCGACACCGGCGCAAAAACCGCGCGGGTTAGCTAATTTTATCTGCATTAAACATCGACCTGCTGCACGTCGATAATCTCAACTTGAAAATGCACATTGCGACCCGCCAAAGGATGATTAAAGTCGATAATCACTTCATCGTCATCAAAACTTTCTACTACACCCGGCATCTCGGATTTCTGAGCATCGGCAAAAGAGATCATCAATCCTTCGATTAAGTCGACGTCCTTAAACTGCTTACGTGGAAACTGCTGCAGGTTGTTAGGGTTTCTAACACCGAAGCCTTTCTCGGGCGGAATAATAAAAGTATCACAAGCACCCGCTTGCAGACCGTAAATAGCCTGCTCAAACCCAGGCATCAGTTTGCCATCGCCGACGGTAAAAGTCGCAGCGTCTTTATCGAACGTAGAGTCGATAACCGCACCGTCACTAAATTTAAGCGCAAAGTTCAAGGTCACTCGAGTGCCATCGGCAACTTTTACAAGATCAATAACATCTGACATATTCAATACTCTAAATTTTTTTAATCATTAGCACTGTCGTCTTTAGCGCCGAAAAACATATCCCAAAGCAACATGGCCGCACCAATACAGATCGCCGCATCGGCAATATTAAATGCCGGCCAGTAATGTCCTTGATAATGCATCGATATAAAATCGACCACATAGCCGAGAGCGACGCGGTCATATAAATTACCTATGGCGCCGCTGAGCACCAGCGCCAGGGCGCAGGCCTCCCAGCGTTTAGCATGGCCCAAACGTGCTATCCACACCGTTAGCACCACGCTAACACCTGCGGCAATCACGCCAAAGAACCAGCGCTGCCAGCCGCCGGCATCGCTTAAAAAGCTAAAGGCGGCACCAGTATTATGCAGCAAAGTAAAATTAAAGAACGATGTCACCCATACTGGCTCGGCGTAAATTAACTGCTCAGTAGCGATAAACTTAGTCAGCTGATCGAGGACGATCAACACTAGAGCCAGCGCGTACCAGCACCAAGTCGCCTTACTCAACTTAAACAAAATGGCGCGCCTCGTCAGCAACATCAAGAGAGCCTAATACATACACAACACTGCCTCGTTCCTCAGCATGACAGACGCCAACAACACCCTGACCATTAAAATTATCAATCATACTTATGACCCTGTTTATGCAAACTCGCGGCTTTCGCCTGCGCCGTCAATATTGTTGACACAACGTCCGCAGATTTCTTCATGCCCGACATGAGTACCCACATCGTCAATATGATGCCAGCAGCGTGCGCACTTAGCGCCCTCGGACTTCACTACAGTGACCATTAGCCCCTCTACATCGGTACTAACAGCAGCGCCACTATCGCCCAAATTTTCATCAGACAATACCGTCTTTGAGCAAATCAACACGAAGCGTAGTTCGTTCTGCAGTGCTGTTAACTTGCTTTTTAGGTTTGCCGAGCAGTGCAGAGTGACTTCGGCTTCGAGCGAACCACCAATCACACCATCGCCGCGCGCCTGCTCAATCACCTTGTTCACCGCAGTCTTTACATCGCTAATCAGATTCCAGTAATCAGTGCCCATGGCTGTGTCGGCAGACAAGCGTGGCAAGTCGTACCAGCTGGCAACAAATACCGGCTCCGGGTGTTCTCCCGGCAGTTTCTGCCACAACTCATCGGCAGTGAAGCTAAGAATAGGCGCAATCCAGCGAGTGAACGCCTCACTAATATGATAGAGCGCAGTCTGCGCCGAGCGACGCGGCAGGCCGTCGGTCTTAGCCGTGTACTGGCGATCTTTAATGATATCCAGATAGAAACCGCCCAGTTCCAGCACACAAAAGTTGTGCAGTTTCTGATAGATCTGGTGCAAATTATAACTGTCATAAGCAGCGACAATTTCATCTTGCAACTGCGCCGCACGCTCAACAATCCAGCGATCCAGCGCCACCATATTCTCTGGCGCCACTAAATCTGTGGCCGGTTCAAAGCCGTTAAGGTTAGAAAGCATAAAACGTGCGGTGTTGCGAATACGGCGGTAAGAGTCGGCGGTGCGCTTAAGAATCTCATCGGACACGCGCATCTCAGTGCTAAAATCGGTAGCCGCGACCCACAGGCGCAGCACGTCGGCACCCAAGTCATTGATCACCTTTTGCGGTGGTACCGTATTGCCAATTGATTTGGACATTTTCTTGCCCTCGGCGTCGACTACAAAACCGTGCGTGAGCACCGTTTTGTAAGGCGCTACACCATTCATCGCCATAGAGGTTTTCAGCGATGACTGGAACCAACCGCGGTGCTGATCCGAGCCTTCGAGGTATAAATCGGCTGGGAATTTAAGCTCTGGACGACGCTTCAGAACCGACTCATGGGTGACACCTGAGTCGAACCAAACATCTAACGTGTCGGTGACCTTGGAGTAGTTACCGGCGTCGTCACCGAGCAGAGTGGCTGCATCTAGGTCAAACCAGGCATCCATGCCCTGCTCTTCTACCAGCAGTGCCACCTCTTCAATCAAGCGAGAAGTCTCAGGGTGTAGCTCTTGTGTGTCTTTATGTACGAACAGAGCAATAGGTACGCCCCAAGTACGTTGACGCGAGATACACCAGTCGGGGCTAGAGTCCAGCATTGAGTCGATGCGAGCGCGACCCCAATCGGGCAACCACTCCACCGCTGCGGTGGCTTTTTTCACATCGGCCAGCAAATTGTTCTTAGTCATACTCACAAACCACTGCGGCGTGGCGCGAAAGATCAGCGGTGTTTTGGTGCGCCAGCAGTGCGGGAAGCTGTGAGTGATCTTGCCCTGGGCCAGGAGTGCGCCTTTGTCTTCGAGAACAGTCAGTACTTTTTGGTCGACCTTATATACATGCTCGCCGGCAAACAGCTCAACATCGCTACGGTAGATACCGCTGTCATCAATGTAGTTAAGCGTGCCTATGTCGTACTTGCGACCGACAATAAAGTCATCGACGCCGTGATCGGGGGCGGTATGGACGCAACCGGTACCTGCCTCAACAGTAACATGGTCGCCAAGAATGATTGGCACCTCACGACTGTAGAAAGGATGCTGCAACACTAGGTTTTCAAGTTCCTGGCCCTTAACGCGGCCGACAATGACAAACTCCTCAAGGCCAGCGCGCTTCATAACGCCTTCGTGCAAGGCTTCGGCCAGTACCAATCTTTCAGCGCCGCTCTCGCTTTCTATTTGCACCACTACATAGTCAAGTGCTGCGCCCAAACTCACTGCCTGATTAGCAGGCAGAGTCCAAGGTGTGGTGGTCCATATAGCCACTTTCAACTGGCCCTCGCCGCTCAAGTCTTCAATCTTGCTGGCAAAAGCGACCTGATCGACGGCGCTAAACTTCACATCGATGGAGAAACTGGTCTTATCCTGATACTCAACTTCCGCTTCAGCCAGAGCCGAGCCGCCCACCACACTCCAATAAACCGGTTTAAACCCTTTGTGGAGATGACCGTTATCGGCGATCTTGCCGAGTGAGCGAATAATGTCGGCCTCAACTTTATAGTCCATAGTCAGGTAAGGGTTGTTCCACTCACCTAGCACGCCTAGGCGAATAAAGTCTTTCTTCTGACCTTCAACTTGACGCGCAGCGTACTCGCGGCATTTTTGACGAAAAGCTTTATAATCGAGTTTTTTCCCGGCTTTGCCGTGCTTCTTCTCAACGTTGTGCTCAATCGGCAGACCATGGCAGTCCCAGCCAGGTATATAAGGTGCATCAAAGCCGCTAATAGTCTTGGCCTTGACGATAATATCTTTCAGAATTTTGTTAACCGAGTGACCGATATGAATGTCGCCGTTGGCGTAGGGAGGGCCATCGTGAAGAATAAACTGCTCGCACCCGGCGCGCGCCTTACGAATGGTTTGGTAGAGCTCGTTTTGAGTCCAGCCCTTGAGCATACCCGGCTCGCGCTGAGCCAGGTTAGCTTTCATGGCGAAGCCAGTTTTTGGCAAGTTCAGTGTCGCTTTGTAGTCAGGCGCTTTATTGTCGGTCATCTGAGTCTCGGTCGTTTTATCTAATTTTTAAGTATTAAAATACGTTCGGGCATTGTTGATGTCCCGCTCGATCTGTTGCTTCAACACATCGATAGAGCTAAATTTCTGTTCATCGCGCAATTTGGTGCAAAAACACACTCTGATGCAGCTTCCATAGATATCGCCATCGAAGTCAAAAATATGCACTTCTAGCAACGGTTTACTGTCACCAGCAACTGTGGGGCGAACACCAACATTGGCGACGCCGCGCAAAAGCTCGCCGCTAGGCAGTTTAACCGTAACCGCAAACACACCGCTAAGCGGCGATCGATAGCGTTTCAACTGGACATTGGCAGTGGGCACACCAATGGTGCGACCGACCTGCTGACCATATATTACCCGTCCAGAAATACCGTAGGGCTGCCCCAGTTGCACCTCAGCTAAAGCAAAGTCGCTAGCGGCCAAGGCTTGGCGAATACGGGTACTACTGGCTCTATCGCCACTAATTTCCAAGGTTTTACTGTCAGCAACAGAAAAATCTGCTCGCTGCCCCCACCTGCGCAGCGACTTAAAATCGCCACGACGGTCACAGCCAAAGCGAAAGTCATCGCCTACCACCAAATGTTTAACGCCTAGCCCATCAAGCAGCACCGTTTGCACGAACTCATCGGCGGTCAGCTCGGCCAACTTGGCGTCAAAACGCAGACACAGCACTCGATCAATACCGGCAGCGAACAATGCCATGAGTTTCTCACGCAGGCGCATCAAACGCGCAGGGGCTTTATCACCACAGAAATATTCATTCGGCTGCGGCTCAAACACCATGGCTACCGATGGCAAGCACAGCTGCTTAGCCTTGGCCACCACCTGCTCAAGAATCGCTCTATGACCTAAGTGCACGCCATCAAAAGCACCAATAGTGACCACACTACCTTTATGCCTAGGCGCCAAAGAATGCAAACCACGAATCAACTCGCCGCCAATAGGCGCGAGTAACGAGGTTGTTGAAGTGGCTTTAGCCTGAGTTGTTGTCACTACTGTCATCACTGGCAAAACAAAGGCGCAAGTATAGCAAAAGCCAAGGCGCTCGTCCCTGCTTGGCGTTAGAATTAGAAAGTTATAAAGAGAACAAACAAAAACAGCAGCCGAAGCTGCTGTTTTTGTTTGTAATTCAAGCCTATCGAACTGGTAGGCTCGATGGGCTTGAAAAGTATTTTAAACGATGTCTAATAGCTCAACGTCAAATACCAAGGTGGCGAATGGGCCAATAGCGCCGCCGGCGCCGCGCTCACCATAGGCGAGGTTATGCGGCACAGTCAGGCGCCATTTTGAACCCGAAGGCATCAGCTGCAATGCTTCGGTCCAACCCGCTATAACGCCGTTAACTGGAAATTCAGCAGGCTCGCCGCGATCAACAGAACTGTCAAAAACGGTGCCGTCGGTCAAGGTGCCATGGTAATGAGTGCGAACAGTACTCGAAGCGCTTGGCTTGTCGCCCGCGCCTTCAGTCAAAATTTCATACTGCAGACCACTTTCCAGAGTCACAACACCCTCTTTTTTAGCGTTTTCAGCGAGGAAGTTCTCACCGTCAGCGACAACATCTTTGTGCTGCTCAGCGGATTTGGACTGCATCTGCTCGCGAATAAGGCCGAAAGCGGCGTTCAAATCTTCATCTGAAACTTGAGACGCGATACCGGCTAGAATGTCGGTAACACCAGCAGCAACCGCAGCAGCGTCGATGCCGTCAAATGGGTTAGAGGCCAACTGCTCGCCCAACTGGCGACCGATGCCGTAACTGGCTTGGGATTGTGGAGTACTAAATTGCTCAGACATGAAACATAACCTTTACAGAGATAATCAAAAAGTGACGCAATTGTAACAGAAAGGCATCTTGCGAAGCCCGTTCGATTCACATAGAGTTTGAGCTCAGAATTTCAACTAAAACGTCAAGGATTTTCAGCATGAAAAAGACCCTAGCAACTGTCGCCATCGCGGCCGCACTCAGCACTGCCCTCAACGCCCACGCCTTCGACTTAGGCGGCTTGCTAGACGGCGACGAAGAAAAATTGGTTAACAGCGCCAAGGCTGCCGCTACCAACAGCGACACGTCAGTAAACACCAATACGAATATGATGAGCCAGGGCCTGCTCGACCTTCTAAGTTCGCAACTGGACGTCAGTCCAACTCAAGCCGCTGGTGGTGTGGGCGCACTGATGGGTCTGGCTAACAACTCTCTGCCCACCGAATACAGCCAACAGCTAAATTCACTGCTACCGGGTTTAAAGTCATCTTCTGCCGGTGGCAACAGCCTGACTAGCTCCCTGTTGGGCAGTGTTAAAGACATGGACTCAGTCAACACCGCCTTTTCTGCGCTGGGCATGGATCCGTCTATGGTTCATCAGTTTGTTCCCTTGATTACAGGGTATGTAGGCGATTCATCAGGCACTCCAGGTCTTATGAGCGCCTTGAGTAGCGTCTGGAAATAAACGCTATCGATGGCCTCTTATACTGCGGCGACTCAGCCGGCGCCGCAAATATTGTGCGCGCCTTGAGCAGCGTCTGGAAATAAACGCTATCGAAGGCCTCTTATACTGCAGCGACCCAGCCGGCGCCGCAAATATTGTGCGCGCCTTGAGCGGCGCCTGTAAATAAGCGCTATCGAAGGTCTTTGCTACTGCGGCGACTTAGCCGATTTTTGCGGTCCCATATGCGGCCTGAACAATTTTTAGCCCCAAGCCGCTTCCACTTATACAAATAGCCACTATCGACTGGGCTAAGGATAAACGTAAGCGTCGGTAATATTGCACAACGCCGCACTGTCAGAACATCCATCGTATTGTTATTAATAGCCTGCATCTATGATGCCATTTTCTACTGTTACAAAAATCTGAGCGCTCGACACTATTAATAGTCAAATATTATCGGCGCCCAAAAAAGCGATTAGGCGCTGCAGAAATTTAATAATGGCAGCCTTTACAGACAATTAATAACGCTGCCATGAGAACTCTGGCCATAATAAAAAATCGAAAAATTTTCTAACCGCTAAAAAATGAAAAAATTTACCATCCATAAACAATGCTAGTAAATTTTAATACCGTCAAGAAAAACCTAAAGTTTTATAGTGTGAAAAAACAGCTAGATAGTTTGAAAAATTCAGCAAAGCCACTGCCATAAAAATAAAATTACTGATTGAAAAACACCTGATAAAAAATTTCTGCTTTTTGACTCCCACAAACATATATCGACAGTTAACCGCAGGCAACTAATAGCATCAGGGCGGAGTAATCCAATAGCGTGTATCCGCCGTGTTAAGAGTATTCGGAAGCAATGGATTATCAATCTTAATGTAATGACTGTTAATCCAGTTCTCCAACGGAAACAAGTGGCGAGTTACAGGATGTGTTTTTAAGTGCTCATCAAAACTGCCATCGCTAATCGCCAATTCCAAGCCTATCTGTAACCGTCGAGCCAAAACCTCATTGCTCTTGTTAACAAACAAAAACATCGGAAAGGGGTAGTAAAGAATGGTATCGGTGTAGAGCTCCAGCCCCGAGTAACGCTTTTGCCTGGCCTGCACTTCGGAAAATCCTTCGTGCACTCCACGCGGAAAGGCATCACAACGGCGCCCCACCACCTGCCGAAACATATTTTCATACGCCGTGCCGGGCTGCACAGACAGGCCCGCGGACCGCATAATATCGGTATCGGGCCAGTGGGCACCCTGACAAAACGTTAAGTTTTGGAGGCCCTTTAAGTCTCTTGCATTCTCCAGCAGAGAACGACGGCTTTTATGAATAGCGAAAACACGAAACCCCAGCAGGCCTTTTGCCAGAGGAATAGGAATAGAGCGCAAGTTCCGCTCACGCTCAATACTGGTTCCGGCCCAGTAAACATCAATCAAACGCCCAGCCCGTAACTCCTCCAGAGCTCGCAATTGCACCATGTAAGGCGCCATAGTAAGTTCTGTTAAGGGCAGTTTTTTTCCATCGACCACAGATTTCGATAGAGCCAGTTGAATTAAGCTGTAAAAATAGTCATGAGAAGCATCAAATTCTGATTGGGGCGCACGAATACGCACAGAGCCTGGCTCCGCCGACGCATACAGACAGACCCCATAAATCAAAAAAAGCATACCAGCAAGAAAACGTTTTATATCCATATATTTAGTTCCAACAGATCAAACTGTACCTTTAACACTAGCAGTTCAAAATGACTCTTCTCTGAACAAAGCGAGAAGCAAGGAAACAGTTAGCTGTGCCATGATCACTTATCTGCAGCAGTATTTTCTAACAGTAACCTTATAGCCAACTACCGGCTCGCGAATTTGATCTAGACCCATCAAAAAAAGTATTCCAGGCTCACCGAGGCATAATCATCATTATTAAATTGATAAACGGGGTCTGATTCTCTATCGCTGTGAAACAAGCGTGCATCAACGGTAAGTTTCCATACATCGCCTAAACGGCGACTGCACTCAACAAAGGCGCTGTAACTGTCGCTATAATCCAGTGCTTGAGAATAGCCAACGAGTAAATCCGTACTCTGAATATCATTAAAGGTAAAACGCGCACCAATAAAAATATCCCGCTCCGACGGTGTCGGCGCTTGATCGTTACGGCTATCGCGGCTAATTTCACTGAGTAAGCCCATATCTACCACGCTATCGCCAATACCAACCCAGGTGTATTCAAAACCGGCTGTCATGGCGCCAAAGTCGCGTACTGAGTCATCGCGGTGAATCGCCTCCAACTTCCACAGCCAGTCGCCTATGGTGGCCTGTACATCTATGCCCAGCTGGCCGATTTGATCGTAATAGGGGCGCAAAACTATCTCTCCATTAGCACTGACGTTAGCCACCAGATGCGGATCTCGATTAGTGCCCCAAAAATAAGACACACCAATATCGAACACATCGATGGCATGGCTGTAGCGCAGTGAATAATCGACATGTTTTTGTTCGCGGCTATGTTGGTAAAAACCCGCATCCGCTTCAATAGGCAGTAGACCACTTAAATGAGCGCCGGCACTGGGAAAAGTGCGCTCACGAAAGCCAGGCAGCACAAAAGCGTCAAGCACGCCCCAATCTTGAATAGTGGTAAATTGCAGCAGCGGCTGACCCAGCTTTTGCTCGCCATCGACCGATTCAACCAAATCGGTTTGATTGATTATATCCACCAAATGATTGGATTCAGTAACCCCCCAATACACCTTGCCAATACCGGCACGAAGCTCCCAAGTATCGCCCACATGCAACCACAGAGCTTCACGAATATCACCATGACTACGCTCATCATCGGTATCGTCAATACGGCCAAACAACTTCAAGGTAAACGCATCGTCACCCGAGTTTGAGGCCCAATAAAATTCCGGTTCCAACAACAGCGAATTCTGCAACGAACTATCATCAAAAAATAATCGGCTCTGAACGCCAACGCGACCAGATATTTCAACAGCACTGCTTTGCGAGCACCAAAATACAGCCAAAAGGGTAACTAGAGATAGTTTTTTAAACATGATTTTTTCCGAACAAATATCAGAGTATTATTTCAGATAAGAACTAAAGATCACCCAAGCTAAAACGAGAATTTTTACGCGAAACTGAAAAGGAACTGCGCGCAGAATCGGAGCATACATTTAATATATGAGCAACCTGACCACTCCTCTACATCCATAAAAAACGCGGCATACCGTTCATCCTAAACATAAGCACAGCGCCAACGAAAATACCGTGAAAAGCCGGTTGCTTTAACCCCTGAGGGTTCGTATGTAGTCGCATAATACTGCAGTTAGCGTGACTAGAACCTCTTTCGACCCCATACATTTAGCGGCACCGGTTATGCCCTGAAAGGAGCTGATAATAAAACCTGCGGCCACATCGGTATCAACATTTGCACGCACGCAGCCATTGTTTTGGCCATGTTTTAATGAGCTTGAAATAGTCTCAGACCAGTGCGTATAAATACCGCACAGGCGCTCTTTAAAGCCTTCATCTAAACCCGACATTTCCTGCGATAAATTATTTACTGGGCAGCCCAAGCTGACGGTTTCATCGGTGGCGTGCTCACAGATATGCATCAATACACTGCAGTTAGCCTCAATGGGATCGCTTTCATCATTGAGCACTGCAATCAGCTCTTTAGTATGCTCGAATAAAATTTCCTCGACTATGGCGTAACCGAGTGATTTCTTATTGGGAAAATGATGGTAGAGAGCGCCCTTTGCCAACTGAGTCTTTTGCAGGACGGCATCAATCCGCATGCCCTGAAAACCATGCTGATACATTTCTTCAAAGCCCGCTTGCAATATGCGCTCGCGTGTTTTTTCGGCCTTGCGTTCTCTCATACTCTATTTCTACCTAATGGGATGATTTCGCAACACTTACAGGCAAACCTTGAAAATCGGATCGCAATTGATAATACAAAAAACGCGCCCTTTAACCGAGGCTAATCTACTTAGCGCGCTGTAAGCTATTCTTGCTGAAGTCGCGTTCCGTTAAGCCCACATTAAACTGGTATCCTGTCCAGGTTAAATCGGTGCTTTTACCATTTTGATGATTATTCATAGACGCTTTCATCGGCCGCCAATACTTACCTAAATACTGTTTGAAATCTTCATTTTTTAAAGTCTTTAACAAGCTTCCTTTGCGATCATAAAAGTCAGTTTTGAGCACGCGATACTCTGCTTTATCGATCCACACATCGCGATATTTATAACCCGATTTTTTATAGAGAGGAAAATTTCTCACCACAAAGCTATCGAGACCATCGACCACTTCGTCACGTAAATACTGATACTGGTATTTATCCAGCTCAAATGAGGTCAAATCTTCAAAGGCGTATTCACTGCCCATAAATGGCCCTGATTTATTGCTCGATGAAATTCGCTTTACTCGCTTCAGCGCCGGTAGATAAAGCCACTGCTCGTCGGCAGTCAGCGAGTGGGTAAAAGATAAAAAAGCAGTGCCTTTGACGTCTCGCGGCTGATCAAAAATAGTCAGACTTTTATCGCCATCACCATCGACCTCCAACGATTTCAAGCGCAGCTGACGACTGCTGCTGGCGCCATGTTTGTTGGCTAAACGCATCGACATCTCAGCGCTAGAATCACCCCAGCCGTTGTCGCGGCGCTCGGCCTCAGCGACAATATTCAAACCCTTTTCTTGCGCCTGCGCATCAATTGGCTCTGCAGCAAAAACCGTTGTAGTCGCACCAAGCATACTTAAAGTCAGTAATACTCTTTTGAAAAAAAACATGTTTATATCTCTAGTCATTTTAGCTTCCGGCCTATTCAACAGTGCCAGCGGCGCTGCTAGCGAGGTTTAAAGGTACTGATTTTTTCGAGTCCAACGCCATCAGTAGTGGCGGCAGCAGTAGAAAGTCAACAATCAGCGCTACCGTAATGGTAATCGCGGTTAACATGCCCATATCGGCATTCATTTTAAAGGTCGAGAATACCAGTACCATAAATCCAGCTACCAGCACCAATGTGGTCACCAGTAGAGCTTGGCCAACATGAGTAAAGGCATAGCGAACGGCCTCAGCAGAGTCATAACCCTTTTCCCGACGAGCGCGCAAATATTTACTAAGAAAATGCACCGTATCGTCCACCACAATACCCAATGTCATGCCCGCCACTATCGATACCGACATGCCAATTTGACCGTCGATCAAACCCCAGATACCAAAAGCAATACCCGCTGGCACCAAATTAGGCACCAAACTGAGCAAGCCTATTTTTATAGAACGCAGCGCCACCACCAAAATCATAGAAATCGCAAACAGCGCCAAGATAGTCCCCAGCACTAAGGAGTTTGCATTGCGATGGCCAATATGGGCAAACATTAAATTGGTACTGGCCGCCGCCGCGTCAAGCTCCGGCGCATTCGTTTGTAACCACACCCCCCATTCACGTTCCAAGCTCAATACTTGGTTGGAACTCATATCGGTCATTGTCACAGTCAAGCGTGTGAATGACTTGGAGACATCGATCTGATTATTGAGATCTAGACCGTAGGGCAAAGACATTTCATAAAGCAGTAAATACTGAGCAGCGAGATCTCGCTCCTCTGGCAATTTGTACCAGTTAATGTCATCGCCGTGCATATTTTGGTTCAGACGCTTCATGGTATCGGTCAAAGTAAAAATATGACGGACCTCATCAAAGCCCTCGAGGTAGCGAACAAATTCATCCAATTTGGCCAAAAATACCGGTTCGGCAATAGCCCCATCACCGGCATTTTTTAAACCCAATGAATACTCAATAGTATAGGTACTAACCAGATGCTCTGAGGCGTAATCAGTGGCCTGACGAAAGTCCATGCTCTTATCGAAGTACTTTACAAACTCATCGTTGATTTCATTGCGCGGCACAAACGTAATAAATACCATCGCCACCATCAGCGAGCCCCAGAGCAGGGGCTTGCGACGGGAAATAACCAGATCACTAAGCTTATCGGTCCAAGCCGCGTGGCCATCGACAACCTGCTTAACTCGCACCGGTAAAATCATAACCACTGCCGGCAAAAAGGTAACCGATAAAATAAAGGCGGTCATTACGCCCATCGCAACAATATTACCGAGGTGAGCCAATGGCGGTACCTCGGAGAAGTTCATACTTAAAAAGCCCAATGCGGTGGTGACCGAGGTGATAAATATCGGCAGCACATTAATGCGCAGACTTTCCACCATGGCGACCTGTTTGGTCTGGCCATGGCGCATGCCCCAGAAGAAACTCACCAGAAGATGCACACAATCAGCGACGGCCATAGTCAAAATAATGGTCGGTGCCGATATGGTCATACCGGTTAGCTCGTAACCGCCCCAACCAAATAGACCCATAGCGACCAATATCGACATAAATATCACCAACATCGAAGCGGTGGTACCACTAATACTGCGCAGCAGTAAACCAATGGCGACTATTACTAACACGAACATTAGCGGTATTAGCGTAGCCATATCTTTCTGTGCGCTTTCGCCAAAAGCATTGTTGAACATGACCAAGCCACTTAATTTCACATCGAGATTGGGGTCGCGCTGGCGCAGTTGTGCGGCCAAATCACGTGCAAAAAAAGCCACTTCTGGCACTTCTGTTAGCGCTTTGCCCGGCAATTGAATGTTGATGTTGACACCGCTAACACGGCCATCAGCGCTTAACAGACGCTGTTTTAACTGTGGTTCACTGTGGGCTACAGAGGCTATATAGGCGAGGTCTTCGGCACTAAGTTCTGCGGCAAATTGCACCAAGTCTTCAACTTCGAGGTCATCATCAATCGCTCGGGTATGCTGAAAATTAGTAATTGAATCAACTCGATTAGAAAAAGGTGTTTGCCACGCTTCTTCGGTTAACCAAGCTATGCTTTCGAGCGTTTCAGGCGTGAAAATAGTGCCCTGCTTGGGCGTGAGGATAAACATAACATTGTCAGATTTATCATAAGTGTTTTGCAGTGTTTCAAACGCCTGTAACTGCGGGTTTTCCTCGGCAAAAAAGGCTCGATAGTCATTGGTAAAAGCCAAATAGCCGATTCCGCGGGCAGCAAAGCCGACGGTCAGCAAGGTCAGTAAAATGATTAACCAGCGAAAGCGAATAACACCCTCGGCATAGCGAGTTAACATAACTCTCTCCATCAGCTTTTCGCGTAATACGAAAGCCGGCAATGAAAAACGACGCACAGACCACCTGGTCGGTAAGCCGAAATTAAACAACAGACCAACTAGTCTGTCAATAATTTTCCCGCTAGTCAGCGCTCATTTATAGACTATGATTTAAATAGTCCTATTCAATTTGCATGAGCACTTTATGCCATCGCTGCCGCGTTTATCACTCTGCCTACTGTGCGCTCTAATTGCCGCATCGCCGGCAGTACGGCCCGATTCCCGCGTTAATACTCAACCAAGTGAAATAAAAATATTGGCGATGAAAGATGTACTGCAAGATCTGCCAGATTTTTTACAGGGACAATCTATTGAAGCTATTAATCATTTCGATCGTCCCGCCGCCAGACGCGACTTAGTGGACTATATATTACTGCGTCAAGCACTGGCGATTGGCCTAAAGCTCAACACACATAAGCCCGTACCCTCAATAAAAATCACGCCTTGGCAGGGCACCAGCTACAATCGCTTAATTAGCAACCTTAAGCTCGGACAG
Organism: uncultured Cellvibrionales bacterium; assembly: GCA_913050115.1. Classification (GTDB taxonomy): domain Bacteria; phylum Pseudomonadota; class Gammaproteobacteria; order Pseudomonadales; family Cellvibrionaceae; genus UBA1124. The sequence continues at coordinate 11,466 of CAJWZU010000017.1, read as the reverse complement.
TTCACCGTTTTTAGCCATACCCTGTGGCGTGAAGACTTCAGTAGAACAACGTCATCCACAACAAACACTATCGACCCAAAGAACAATATGTACATCACTTCTGCAGCGCTGCGTTACGGCGAAATTGAAGCGGGCTTATATATGAATCCCACCAACCCTAAATTTCAGCAGCAGGGCAATAATATTAACCTTGGCAATCTGCGAGCAGTCTCCAGTTCGCAATGGCGTCCAGATTGGCAAGCGCTGGCACAACTGTCGCTAAAGCATGTGTATGATGAGGTTAAATGGAACAACATGTTCCGGATGGTGCAGGGCCAACACGCTGATTTTATGCTGATCCCTTTTTCGAGTGAACCTAAACTAAGCTTCACCGCTTTAGGTATCACCTTATCACCTATACACGGTGTAAAAGTGGCTCTGGCGGGCAGTCGTGGCTGGGCCGTCAGCCGCACCCATCCTGCCGGTAGGCTTACCTATCAGGCGATTGAACATGGTTTGTCAGAGCTGCGTTTGCGCGGTGTCATACCGCGCGCCTATATTGAAGCGGGGGTGATTAATGCCGATGTCGCTCATTGGCGGACCTTAAACCTGCAAAACATAACAGAATAACAATCACCCTTTGTTGGCGCGCAAATCTCGTGATCTAAAACCTGCTAACAATAAGGCACCGACATACGCCAATAGCCCCGCCATCACCAATACCGCCAGTGCCGAGCCGCGCTGCCACCAGAGCCAGTCGGCCCAGCCGCTCAGCTGCGTTAGGCCCAACAGTAATACCGTCGCCATTGCACCGCATGCCAATACCAAGCGCAGCCAATGCTGACCCCAGCCCGCCAGGGGATTAAAGACCTTTTGCTTCGACAAGCCGCGATAAAGCAAGCCGGCATTTAAATAGGCGGACACACTGGTGGCCAGCGCCAAACCAACGTGACCAATATTAAAGTAAAAATACAGCGGCAGTACAAAAGCCAAATTTAGCAGCATATTGGCTGCCATGGCGATAATCCCTATGCGCACTGGCGTTTTCATATCTTGGCGGGCATAAAACCCTGGAGCCAATACTTTAATCAGCATAAAGGCTGTTAAGCCAAGGGCATAGGCACGCAAACTTAAGCCACTCATCAGTACCGTATGGGCGTCAGTTTTACCGTATTGAAACAGCGTAAATAAAATGGGCTCGGCCAGAATAATCAGTGCCACACTCGAGGGCAGCGCGATCAACAGAATCATCCGCAGCGCCCAGTCGAGAGTTTTACTAAAGTGCTCGCGACTCTCGCCCGCATGCAGGCGCGACAAGCTCGGCAGTATCACCGTAGCAATGGCAATACCAAACACCCCCAGTGGCAACTCGGCTAAGCGGTCAGAATAGTAGAGCCAAGATACCGAACCGGTCGGCAGGAAAGACGCCAACACAGTATCCAGCAGCAGGTTAATTTGGCTGACAGAGACCCCAAACAATGCAGGTACCATAAGCGTCAATATTTGTTTTACACCCTTGTCTTGCCAGTCAATTTTGGGCGACGGTAATAGATGGATACGCTTTAAAAACGGCAACTGAAACAACAATTGCACCACACCGGCCGCCAATACACCCCAAGCTAAAGCAAATACTGGCTGTTCGAAATGCGGTGCAGCAAACAGCGCCGCGCATATTAATGACACATTCAGTAGCACCGGCGTAACCGCAGGCACAGCAAAACGGTCGTAACTGTTGAGAATAGCACCGGCAAAACCGGTCAGCGAAATCAGCATCAAGTAGGGAAAGGTGATTCGGATCATCTCAGAGGCAAGCACAAACTTTTCGGTTTGATCTATAAAACCAGGTGCAAACACCATGGTGACAACCGGCGCCCCCACCACAGCCAAAACGGTCACCAGCAATAGCACTGAGCCAAGACAACCTGCTACTCGGTCAAGCAGGTCCTTTACCGCGGCATGCGATCCGTTCTGTCGATACTCCGACAACACCGGTACAAAAGCCTGAGCAAAAGCGCCCTCGGCAAACAAACGGCGAAAAAAATTGGGGATTTTAAAAGCGACAAAAAAGGCATCGGCACCGGCCTCGGCGCCAAGCACTCGGGCAAAAATGACATCTCGTGCTAAACCTAGCACTCGCGAGAGCATGGTCATGGTGCTAACAATAAAACTGGAACGCAGCAGACCGCTGGGTTTTTTAGCGGCGCTAGGGGGTTGAGCGGCAGACATGCCTTTTCCTATGAATATTTATTGAACGGTAAGTTTACACTAAGGCTTGATAAAAATAGCCGGCACGCGCCTGAATACCAAAGTAATCATAAAAGCGGCGCACATAAGCCCCTGAGTGCAATGCTTAAGTCTAGATACCGAGTCAGAGTGAAGGCAAAAATATCCGGGCTAAAAGCAACACCTGGGGCTAAAGTAGAGCTTGTTATCAACCTCGGTCACCAAAACAATTGGCTCATACCACAGGTACATTAGCGTGCTCGGCACATAGATACCCGTGTATAAAATAGGCCGCTGCACCAGCGTCAAGATCAGTTTAATGTAATACTCAAAACATAACATCGCCGTTATCGCCATACGCGAGCGCAACGGGACTGCACCAATAATCATAAACGCGTCATATGGAGAAATTGGATCACCTCAATAATGCACTCCCCACCCTCACTCTGCTACAGACTCCCGGGCTAATAACGGCGATCAATCATTGCTATTTGCGCCCTATTTTCAATTCGGTAGCCAAGCTAAATGTATGAGCCTTGACTACCCTTAAACAGAAGCGTTACAACAACTCAATACACTGATCATAAAACATACTGACATAATCCTTACCCGTTTGTCGCACTTAGGTATTTTTACTGCTGGCAGGCCACAAATCTTATTTAACCAATATTTTTATAGCTAAAAACTCGCGTCTTGCTTTTTGTTATTGCAAAAAATCATAGAGACTCCTGTTCACCTCCTTTTAAATCAACAATACTCTTAAGAGAACAAACAACTTGGCAGAGCACTTGCCATATGACAGGTAATAAGGATGTTGCTTAATGGCAATTACGATCACTCAACAAGCTGAGATAGCTGAGATCATGCCCGATCAAAGCGTCGTTTTAACCGAAAAAAAAATTACTCTCAGCCAAAAAATTATTATCGGATTTTCAGTGCCATTGCTGGTAATTTTAGGCTTAGCTACAGCAAGTTATCAAAGTACCCAGTTGCTGATTGAAACCAATAAATGGGTGCAACACACTCAGCAGGTTATCGCCAAGGGCTACCTTTTAGAAAAGCTGATACTCGCGATGGAAACCGGCGAGCGTGGTTTTCTCATTACCGGCAAGGACAGCTTTCTACAACCCTTTATCGATGCCAAAAAAGATTTGACCCGCGAACTCGAAGCGACTCATAAACTGGTGATAGATAACCCAGAACAAGTGAAAAATCTTAATGAGATAGAACGCAAGACCCAAAAATGGCTGTTGCAAGCGGCCAACCCAGAAATAGCCCAGAGACGCCAAGTGGAGCAAGATAGTAATAGCCTCGGCCATATCGAAAAGCTACTAAAACAAAAAACTAGAAAGATAATTCTCGAGTCTATACGCACTAATGTAGTTGAATTGGATGACTTGCTTAAACAGACAAGAAACCAACGCGCAACCGATCTGTTGATGTCAATACTAAAAGATATAGTCGACCAAGAAATTGGCGAGCGCGGTTTTTTAATCACCGGAGAGGAGCAATTTCTTGAACCCTATACCCTTGGTAAATATAATTTCAACAGGCATATAAGCCAGCTTAAATCACTACTGCTCAAGGCCCAAAACAAGAGTGAGATCGCACCGATAATCGCCAACATAGAAACCCTCACCCAGCGCTGGCTAAGCGAAATCGCCAAGCCAGAAATTGCTCAGCGCCGCCAGTTGAGCCTCGGTGGCGCCACTATGGCGGATATCACCCGTTTGATTGAAAATGGAACTGGCAAAAAATTAATCGAAGATATTCAGTTCGATCTGAAGCACTTTATCGATATTGAGCTGATGATTATTGAGGTAGGATCGCAAGAGGCCGAAGCCGCCGCCAACACCACATTGTTGCAAACAGTATTCGGCTCACTACTTGCCATGGTAACGGCCTTTATCGCAGGTTATTACCTGCTAAAGACAATAAGCCTTTCTCTGACCAATCTCAATAATGGCACCCGCCGGGTAGCCGAGGGTGACTTCAGCCAATTGTTAGCAGTACACAGTAACGACGAAATAGGCGAGTTAGCCAAAGCCTTTAACCGTATGATCGCCAAGCTGAAAGTCTCTACAGAAGCAATGCTTAACAGCCGTGACGAACTCAAGGAACAGGCCTCAATTCTCAGCCGACAAAATGAAGAGATCGAGCTCACCAACGCCGACCTGTTGCAAGTTCAAATGGAACTGGAACAAAAAGCCCTCGATATTGAATTGGCCAGTCAGTACAAATCGGATTTTCTTGCCACTATGAGCCATGAAATTCGCACTCCCATGAACGGCGTACTAGGGATGTTAGGCCTACTACTAAAAGCTGAACTCAGCAATGATCAACATCGCAGAGCAAAAGTCGCTTATGGTAGTGCCGAGTCACTGCTGAGCATTATCAATGATATTCTCGATTTCTCTAAGATCGAGGCTGGCAAACTGGAACTTGAATTTATCAACTTTGACCTGCGCGCACTAATTGAAGACCTAACCGAAAGTATGGCGCCCAAGATTCAGGACACAGGCCTAGAAATAGTTCTCGATATTATCGCCGTCGAACCGGCAATGGTCGCCGGCGACCCCGGCCGCATACGTCAGGTGCTGACCAATCTGATCGGCAACGCGATGAAGTTTACCGAAACCGGAGAAATCATCATCCGCGCCAGCCTCGAGATCTGCAGTAAAAACACGCTGATATTCCACTGTGATATTCAAGATACCGGCATCGGTATTAGCCCAGAGCAACAGAATAAATTGTTTGATGCATTTACCCAGCTAGACACCTCTACCACACGTAAATATGGCGGCACCGGCCTTGGTCTGTCGATCGTGCAAAAACTGTGTAAATTGATGGGAGGCGACATCGAAGTCAACAGCAGCCCCGGCCTAGGCAGCTGCTTCAGTTTTACCCTGCAGCTCCAAGCCAGCACTCAAAGCCAAGACAGCAAACCTAATATCGACTTGTCCCATCTTAAGCTACTCGTTGTGGACGCCAACCACAACAATCGTAAGGTCTTGCGCGGTCTATTAGAACACTGGGGCGGTAGCGTGACTGAGGCCGATAGCAGCGCTGCGGCTTTAGCTATTTGCCAGCGATATAATGACAACCACGATAACTTGACTGACGCCAAGTGGAAGCCTTTTGATATCGCCCTGCTGGATATGAAAATGCCTACAATTGATGGCATAGAGTGGGTGCAAAAAATTAAGGCTATCCCCAATTTTAGCGCCATGAAGTTGATTATGATGAGTTCTATGAATTTCCATGGCGATGCCAAGAACTTAGCCGAGCTAGGCTTCGACAGCTACTTCCCTAAACCCGCCACCACCTCAGACCTGCATGATGCCTTAGCTCTAGTCTGTAGTAATAGCGACCTGCTGACACAGGTAAAACCACTGGAAGTAGGCTATCTTACCCGCGCCCTCGGCAACAAGAAAAAACACATTAATTGGCCCCAAGACACTAGGCTATTGCTAGTAGAAGACAATCTAATTAACCAGCTAGTCGCTAAGGAAATGATCGAAGATTTTGGCCTCATAGTAGACATTGCTAGCAACGGCGTCGAGGCATTGCAGGCGCTAAAATTGGCTGAGCACACAGAGTGTTATGCGCTGATACTAATGGACTGCCAGATGCCGGAAATGGACGGCTATGCTGCCAGCCGTGCAATCCGGTCGGGCGAGGCCGGTGACAGCAATAGCCAAATAGACATTATCGCTATTACCGCCAACGCCATGGCTGAAGACCGTGAAAGTTGCCTAAAGGCCGGCATGAGCGACTATATGAGTAAGCCCGTAGACCCAGATAAATTGCTACAGCTACTACAAAAATGGCTAATGCCGCTTAAACCGTGTACTCAACTCACTAACAGCCACTGGCTAAAATTTGAAACTCATCAACAAAACTTAGACACTGACAGAGCCAACATTGGCCCAGCAATCTGGGATCAGGCTGCCGCACTCAAGCGTTTGCGTAACAAGCCCGAGCGGTTAAAAAAACTGATTGGAATGTACCTAGAAGATATGCCGGCGCGAGTTGACTCTTTACAACAAGCAGTGCTTGCCGGCGACTTCGATGAAATTTATCATCTCGCTCATACTATTAAAGGCGTAGTCGGCAATTTAAGCGCCGACTTAATGTACCAATTAGCCACCAATGCAGGAGCCGCTGCCAAAGCCGAGGACAGCGAAAAATTGGCGCCATTAGCCACGGATTTACAGCGGCAACAACAAAAATTAGAGATTATATTTAAGCAGTATCTACAGGAATAAATCACGCGATCATCGACGTTCAATACTCGTAATAACACCCGCGCCGACAGATACCCTAAGGCGCCTAAATTTCAGGTAAAATAGCCGCTTTATAAAGATCAATAGCGGGTAATTGAGTTGTTAGAATTAGAACTATTTGGCCAAAGCTTAAAACTTGAACACGACAGCGATGGGGTGCAGTGCCTCTATTGGAAAGACAAACTGGTCAGCCGGGTGGATGTATCCGGTCACACTGTCAGCGAAATAGTGCACCGCTTTGAACTCCAAAAAAATGAACAAGCCGTTGCCATTAGCCTCAATCTGCAGGCCCAAGACAGTACTGTCAGCTACCAACTCTGGGTCGACCAACGACAGCAAAGCAATGGTGAATTTCCACTGCAAAAAGCCGAAAACTTAGCCAAGAGCAAAGAAAAAAAGAGCTGGATGGGGCTGGCCGCCCTCGCCTTCAAACTGCTGAAAAGCGTTAAAGTGGTAAAAGTAGTTTTGGCCGGTGCCTCGGTGGCAGGTTACGCCTGGTTGTTCAGCTTGGAGTTCGCACTGGTCTTGATCGGCTGTCTGGTGGCGCATGAATATGGTCATATAAAAGCGATGCAATATTTTGGCATCAAGACCAAAGGCATCTATTTAATTCCTTTTGTCGGCGGTTTAGCGGTCGCCGATGACAAGATCAACACCCGCTGGCAGGATGTAGTCATCTCTATAATGGGGCCGGTATTTGGCTTGTTAATGTCTCTAGTGTGTTTGCTACTCTATGGCTTAACCGATTTAGAACTATTCGCCGGTGCCGCGGTACTTAGTGCCCTGCTCAATTTATTCAATCTGCTGCCGATACTGCCACTAGATGGCGGTCATGTACTAAAGAGTATCAGCTTTTCCATGCGCTCCTGGGTTGGCCTATCGGTATGCATGGCAGGTATCGCGCTCGGCGCCTGGGTGGCTTACACCTTTGGTTTGGCGTTACTGGTATTTTTCCTAGTAGTCGGTTCCATTGAAGTGGTCATGGAGTGGCGTCAGCGCCACTTCTCTCACTTAGTGCCGCTGGATAATTATGGCCAGGTTTTTTCCGCTGTTTGGTATTTTGTTATTGCCGGGGGGCATATAGCCATAATCTATACCTTTGCCGATTCCGACAACGCCATTCTCAGCCTGCCCATGAAGATCCTGAGTAGCTAGGTAGCGACTTGATTTAGGGAAGAGAGCAAGAGCAAGCAAGCCTCTTCACAGGTTTTTGCTCCATGCAAAACCTGCATTTCCACCATCGACGGACAGCAGCACTAATGCAGTGCAAGCAGAACGCCCTAGAATACCATGGCGGTCCGCCCCAGATAATTCAGGACAGGCAGCCTTTCGATTCAGGACAGGCAGCCTTTCGATTCAGGACAGGCAGCCTTTAGAAATATCCATACCGCTGTTTACAACCAATCAATCCATCGGGCATTAGCGGACCAGCTAGTATTACTGTGTATGCAAACATATGATTAAATACACAGGTAATACATGACACAGGCTCGGAATCATCTTATCTCAGTCGACGACACGCCTTACTACCATTGCGTAAGTCGCTGCGTGCGCAAGGCCTTTCTCTGTGGCAGTGAGGGCAAGCAGTGCTTTGAGCATCGGCGCGGCTGGATAACCGAGCGAATCAAAACCCTCGCTGCGACTTTTTCTATAGATGTTGCCGCCTACGCAGTCATGAGCAACCACTATCACTTGGTGCTGCGTATTGACAGTGAACAACCCCGACTATGGAGCCAGCAAGAGGTTATTACTCGATGGTTACAGATTTTTAAAGCCCCCGATATTATTAACCGTCATAACAAGTCAGCTCTAACAACAAACGCCGAATTGAATGTGGTCAACACTATTGTCGAAACCTGGCGCGAACGACTCGGCAGCATCAGCTGGTTCATGAAATGTCTAAATGAGCACATTGCTCGTAAAGCCAATAGTGAGGACAATTGTACAGGTCACTTCTGGGAAGCTAGATTCAAATCCCAAGCCCTACTCGACCAAACCGCAGTGCTTGCCTGTATGGCCTATGTCGACCTTAACCCGATTCGAGCTCAAATGGCCAAAACCCCCGAAACATCAGACTACACCAGTATTCAAGAAAGGCTGGGAATGTCACCTGCCCCCCTTAAAAGCAACGATGTAAGGCAACAAAGTGAGGAACAAATCGGCAATACATTAACATTGGTACCCCTACTGGCGTTTGCCGGTAACGAGCATGAAGACAACAACCCCAAGCACCTGCCATTTCATTTAATCGACTACTTCGAATTAGTCGACTGGACAGGCCGCTGCGTGCGTGATGACAAACGAGGAGCCATTCAATCTAACCTACCCACCATTCTAATTCGACTCGGTCTAGATCAACAACAATGGCTTAAAGCCGCAACAGGAATTGAATGTGATTTCCACAAAGCCATCGGCCGCGTCAGCGCACTTAAACAATTAGCCGAAAGATTTAAACAGCACTGGCTTCAAGGTAAAAAATCCTGCCTAAATCTTTATCCCCAATAATTCCCCGCTCTACTCGTCGCGCGACCAAAAAAAATAAAAACCTATATAAATTTCGAGTTATAGACCTTTCAATAGAAATGAGCCGAAACGCTACATTTTAAATTGGCTTTCGATAATCTAACATGTAATAAATTGTCGGTATTCAATTTATGCCTGTCCTACTTTTTGTTGTGGTAAGAGGCGAAGCCACCACAAAAGGCCGCGCTGAAATTAAGACCTGTGCACAAACTTGTTATGTGCTAAAATCGTACCATTTAATGTACAGGTACGTTTTGGAGAAACCATGGACGCTATAAGTTATACCGCAGCTAGAGCTAATTTAGCACGCACAATGGCAGATGTTTGCAATGACCACGCTCCTATAATAATTACTCGCAAGAGCGAAGACCCAGTAGTTATGATGTCTCTAGAGGATTATAACTCTATGCGAGAGACCACATACCTACTAAGGTCACCAACTAATGCTCGCGAACTGTTAGAGTCCATTGCAGAGCTAGAATCAGGAAAAGGAACGGAAAGAGAGCTATTTGAATGAAGCTTACCTTCTCCACAAAAGCTTGGGAACAATACCTTTACTGGCAATCTACGGATAAGAAGCTAGTAAAACGAATAAATTTATTGATAAGAGATATACAGAAAACACCTTTTTAGGGCCTTGGTAAGCCCGAGCCTTTGAAGCACGGCTTATCTGGGTATTGGTCTCGCCGAATCAATGACGAGCACAGAATAGTATATAAGCAGCAAGACGATACTATTTTTATTGCACAGGTTCGATACCACTACGGCACATAACGAGCCTATAGAAAAACGTTCGTGGAGCACGCTAGAGAGTTTAGGACAGGCAGCCTTTCGGAATATTCATACCACTGTTTACAACCAATCAATCCAGCGGCCATTAGCGGACCAGCTAGTATTACTGTGTATGCAACCATATGATTAAATACACAGGTAATACATGACACAGGCTCGGAATCATCTTATCTCAGTCGACGACACGCCTTACTACCATTGCGTAAGTCGCTGCGTGCGCAAGGCCTTTCTCTGTGGCAGTGAGGGCAAGCAGTGCTTTGAGCATCGGCGCGGCTGGATAACCGAGCGAATCAAAACCCTCGCTGCGACTTTTTCTATAGATGTTGCCGCCTACGCAGTCATGAGCAACCACTATCACTTGGTGCTGCGTATTGACAGTGAACAACCCCGACTATGGAGCCAGCAAGAGGTTATTACTCGATGGTTACAGATTTTTAAAGCCCCCGATATTATTAACCGTCATAACAAGTCAGCTCTAACAACAAACGCCGAATTGAATGTGGTCAACACTATTGTCGAAACCTGGCGCGAACGACTCGGCAGCATCAGCTGGTTCATGAAATGTCTAAATGAGCACATTGCTCGTAAAGCCAATAGTGAGGACAATTGTACAGGTCACTTCTGGGAAGCTAGATTCAAATCCCAAGCCCTACTCGACCAAACCGCAGTGCTTGCCTGTATGGCCTATGTCGACCTTAACCCGATTCGAGCTCAAATGGCCAAAACCCCCGAAACATCAGACTACACCAGTATTCAAGAAAGGCTGGGAATGTCACCTGCCCCCCTTAAAAGCAACGATGTAAGGCAACAAAGTGAGGAACAAATCGGCAATACATTAACATTGGTACCCCTACTGGCGTTTGCCGGTAACGAGCATGAAGACAACAACCCCAAGCACCTGCCATTTCATTTAATCGACTACTTCGAATTAGTCGACTGGACAGGCCGCTGCGTGCGTGATGACAAACGAGGAGCCATTCAATCTAACCTACCCACCATTCTAATTCGACTCGGTCTAGATCAACAACAATGGCTTAAAGCCGCAACAGGAATTGAATGTGATTTCCACAAAGCCATCGGCCGCGTCAGCGCACTCGAACAATTAGCCGAAAGATTTAAACAGCACTGGCTTCAAGGTAAACAATCCTGCCAACAGCTTTATGGCCAATAAAAAACTTCGACGCCTTGTAAAAAATAATAAAAAAGTCCTATCAGAAATTCAAGTTTTAATCTTTATCATGCTAATTCATAAAAATTAAAATTCACAAAACTGCTTCTCTTAAGCTTGAGCATAATAGATTGGCTTTGCTTAATTTATGCCTGTCCTATTATTTCCACTGATCCACCCACCACCGGGAAACTCATTGCATGCAGGACACTTCCAGGCCTTTTGGAAAAATATTGAATACATGACAATACCAATTATTGAGAGAAGCATTGCTTGAGTTTCATCTAAGCCCATGAATGTAGTATCTGATGTAAAATAAATAGTCAGCCTAGGTGTAATCAATAGTAAGAAAACAATTGTTACTAATGCAGCCCACCTCATCATAATTTTATATTCAAATTTAATCTGACAATCTGACTTCGACATTTTGCCACCTAACGCCAAGCTCACCTGCCGAATGCCGATGCTTTGGTTTTGTGCGACTTTTGCACAAAA
>CAJWZU010000016.1 GCA_913050115.1 uncultured Cellvibrionales bacterium | reverse complement strand
ATAATGGATCCAAGTTTCTCGTAAAACTTTCGAGCACTCATTTCCCTAGGTTAGAAAAAATTATTAAAAAAAACGCACCCACCCTGGGTACTTTTTAATATAGATTAATCACTGGCTTCAGCACTAAATGATTACTCTAGCTTGTCTACCCCATTCTGAGTGATCGTGTAAAAATCTTGTACTTTTCAGCAGAACCCAAGTGATACAGGCCATTTTTATGGATAAGGTTATAGAGTTCTATCAACTGAGAAACTCAAATATTTAATTTTTGTGTTGCTTGCTTTTACAGCAACAACCCATTGATAAATATAGAAATGAGATGCATTCGCATGTACGGGCAGAGCTTTTTATAAAGCCGCTGTTATTGTATATTTTTTCGTCTCTGGACTGCCTGGGTATTAGTAGAAATTATTGTTGAATATTCATGCCCACTATTTAATTAATGACTATTAATGACAGAGCAATATGTGCGGCTACGTTGGCCACAACAACCCCAGAAAAATTTAATCAGATTTTATACAGAGAGTTACATTGAACTGTTTTACTGAGCATTTATTTGTTCATATAAAATAAATGAGTATGATAATCATTGTGATTAAGTTGTGGGAATTTTATCCACGATGAAAATTATTTAAGTCGATCAGCTAATTTCTCTTAATATTTTACAAAAAAATAATTTTCCAGATTAACGGCAATTCCATATTAGTTGAGCGATTCTAGAAACTGAATATTGTTTCCTACTCGATATTTTATTTTTCCTTGTAAACTTCCGTAAGACCTTTATAACCATATATTCAAGTGACTCAATTAGCACAGGTAAATTATTAGCCCAACGTGTCGATATCACGATAGCAACGGCAGTATTTATTAACACTGTGGCATTGAACAAAAAATGTAGCGCAAGAGTAGTAATACAATTTATATTAGACTGCCTAAAATAAAACGGAGATAGGCATCAAATAAATAAATCCGGGTAGATAAACAGAAAAATCGAGTCAATGGAGACTATGAGTAAGTTTAGGCGCTAATGAACTGGCTACATACAAAAAGTATCGGGCACTCGAATGCAGAAACTACCCAGCTTGGTACTGCTAAGCCATGGGAGCGTAATAATGAGCAGCTTTAACGTTAAATTTTAGAGAAAAAATTAGATTCAAACCATCCTCTTTTTTATTTTAATCGAGGTTTGTAAAAATCAAACTTCAGCTAAATAGCTACGCTGTTATTTATATTACACAGCCATGATTTTTACCCAAAAAATAAACATTAAACCGTTACATTCCCGCCACTTATATTATATTTTTAAGATTCATTCAGAAAACCAATACCAACAGCCTTTGGTAGGTGCTGATATTCTTAAAAAAAATAACTACTGCTTAATTATTTGCCAATGTGTCCATGTCTCGCACAAGCCAAAGCGCCTTCTTGTTATGCCTAAAGTCATAGGTACTTGAGCCGTCATTAAAATTAACATACCAGGAATAATCTGTTGGAAAAGTATAAGGGCTTGAGGACCATACGTGCGTTATAGGAGCATTGGTAAACACATCAGCATTTATAGCAGGCGATCGACACTGCATTTCTGTGAGTGTGTTTAACTCGCGAATATTAGGCAAGCGCCAATTTTTATAGCCAGCGAAATCATTATTTTGGTGCGCACCGAGCCAAAGAAGAGCCTCCCCCCAATCAATCATTGCAAGCTTACCAGCTTCGCACTTATCGCCACTTTTTCCCTCCAGACAGCGTTTCCACATTAGCCTATGCCGATCGTCAATAACGGTACCATCACTTTTCTGTTGGTATTGTTCGGTAGGCGCTGTAGGCATAATAGAACTAGGAATGCATACCTGCTGAGCCAAAACAGGCAAGGCATTTGTAAACAGAACTAGGGTAAGAAAAATATTTTTTGTGGCTATTTTTTTATTGCTATTAGTTAGGCGCATACGCACTCCGTACTGCTCGAATAAGCCGCGGGTTATCCCGCGACAAAGATGATGTGCTGCCAAATTGAAAGTTCACTGCCCATGCCGAACCAGTATTCCCTGCATGAGGAGTACTGCTCCAGTAATATTGATTTTGTGTATTAGGAAAAAACTGAGTATTAATGGCAGGCATGGTTTGCCCATAATGAATAAGGCCATTTAATTCTGATAAAGATGGCAACCGCCAATCATTAAAACCGCATAGCTTTTTTTGGTTTAGACGGCTAATAAATTCACCTGTGTTGCAATAGGTGGCAGGCAGCCCTTTTTCATACCCAGTACAGTTTGCAAAGTCTGCATTCCATTTTCCTACAGAGCCGCCATTATTTTTATGGTTACCGCTGTACCACATAAAAACATCGTCAGAGTCTTGCAAGCCCCTGCTAGCAAATTTGCCATCGCCTGGCTCTTTTTTTTCCCAAATTAAGCCTGTAGTTTTATCGAGTACGCACTGCCACAGAGTAGTATCGATATCGAGGGGCTGACCTTGAGCATTTAACTTTTGATATTGAAAAGCAGCCTCACTGGCCTCAGCGTCCTTGCCAACCCGGCAATCTTGTTGAGTTAAAATATCGCCAGAAAAATCATTATCTCCAGGTAGCGCCGCTTTGTTTACTTTTGCGCTACAGTCTTTATTAATGCCTTGAGGATAATCTCCCCCCCAGGTAATACCGGTGTCATTTAGCTGAGGTTTAAAGTCATTTGGAAGTAGTGCCGTGCTAGCTAAAAGTTCTTCTGATACGGCGCTGACCTGCTCTTTTTTTGAGCACGAACATAGCGCACAAAACATTAAGGCTACAAATAAGTAGAAACCATAAGTCTTTACATAAAACATTAAGGCCGATTGATGAAAAAAACTCTGTCTACACATAAGCAATCGCTGTCCTATTTTTTGTCTAATTGTTCACAATATTACGGATGATAACGTCTTATCAAAATTTAGAACAGACGCCACTTTATGTTTACGCTTTCAAAAAAATCTGTTTTTTATAGGTGACGTATTCGATAACCGCCTACCGGATAGGCGAGAGTCCACTAAGGTTAGCCCTTTTATTACCTTTATCGATACGTAATTGGCACCGCATCGACAGAGGTATTTTTGCAAGGCTTAGTCGATTACATCTTAGCTCACATTTAAGGCAACTGTGATACGGAGTGACGCAGCTACTTATTTGACGACTGATTTGTTAGAAATACCTACATTAAATAAAGACACTGATGAGAAAGTCTTCTTTTTAAAGCAGGCTCTCAATATTTAACTCTCGCATACGCCCCCCCCCCTGAGCGGACATAAGCTGTAGTAGGTGAACAGAACCTGATTCAGGTAAGGAAACTTTCAGCACAACGAAAGACGAGTATTCAACGGACAAGACTCTGCCCTGTTCACTGTCGAGTAAACGCCGCAAAAGCGATTCTTGATCGTAGTCGCAGCAAAGATGCAATTCGCTAATAGCAACATATTCGACCAAATCAGCAGCGTCGATTACTTTACTAGCGGCGCTAGAGTAGGCTCGCACCAAGCCGCCGGCACCGAGTTTAATACCACCAAAATAACGTACCACTACCGCCATACAGTCACCAACAGCTCGATGCTGGAGCACATTAAGTATGGGCTTGCCGGCGGTTCCACTGGGCTCACCGTCATCACTAAACGCCTGCTCGACAGCAGAGACTGGATCACCCACTATGTAGGCCCAACAATGATGCCGTGCATCGGGGTAACGAAGTTTTAAAACCTGCAGAAATTCCAGTGCAGCAACGCGGCTCTGAACTGGTACTAGATGGGATATAAAGCGACTGCGTTTCTCTTCAAATTCGATCGATATTGATGAGTGCGGAGAAGTGTAACTCACCGTCGCTGAAGGTGAGCCACCACCGGCTGTAAAATTTCGCGCCAAACACGCGCATCGACAACTCCGACATGCTTATAGCGAATCACACCTTCGGTATCAACCAAATAGGTTTCTGGTGCGCCAAACACTCCGAGATCAAGTCCCAGATAACCCTTGGCATCAACAATATTGACTTGGTAAGGGTCACCCAAATCCTGCAGCCATTGACGTGCGGCGACACTGTCATCTTTATAATTAACACCGACGATAGCAACGCCCTCGGCCGCTAACGTTAATAAGTATGGGTGCTCAACTCGGCAAGACACACACCAAGTAGCCCAGACATTTATGAGACTCACCTGCCCCTTAAACAGATCTTGAGTCAGCAGTTCTAACGACGACTCCGCTAGTGCCGGCAAACTAAACACCGGCACCGGCTTATCAATTAGCGCCGATGGCATGTCAGAGGGATCGATACTCAAACCGCGCCAAAATAGCAACGCCAAGATGGCAAAGATCGCCAGCGGTATAAATAGCTTTAAGCGCGACATATTTCAGTCTCCGCGGATTTAGGGACGCGCGCACGGACGCGATAACGCTTATCAATAATCGCCAAGACCCCACCTAGGGCCATAAAAATTGCCCCAAGCCAGATCCAGCGAACAAAAGGCTTAAAATGAATGCGCACAGCCCAAGCGTCATCACCAAGAGATTCGCCCAGCGCAACATAGATTTCATTGACCAAACCCGCATCGATATCGGCCTCAGTCATAACATTACCACCGGACATATAGCGGCGTTTCTCAGGAAACAAAGCCACTTTAAGCTCGCCATTTCTCAGCACCAGTATTTCGGCGCGATCAGCAGTATAGTTTGGCCCCTGAATAGCACCAATACTTTGTAGGCGAAACTCATAACCGGCCAACTCTTGACTGATACCAGGGGTCATGCGGACATCGCGCTGCTCACTATAAATACTGTTAAGCGCTATTCCCATGACACTGACAGCTATGCCGATATGCGCCAGCACCATTCCCCAAAAACTGCGACGCAATTTCTTAACGCCTGCCATCGAGCCATTCGCCTTGGTATAGATATCAAATAGGGTTGAAAACATCACCCATAAGCCTAGAAATGCTCCAACTGCGGCCAGCGCACTGTATTCAACATCGGCGGTATAACCGTACAACAGCGGTAGCAATAGGGCCCCAATAATACTCAAGACTAAAGGCTTAAACAGGAGCTGGCGCAAAGAAACTAAAGTATTGCGCTTCCAGTTGAGCCGAGAGCCAACTCCCATCAACACACACAACCCGCCCATTAATGGCAAAAAGAAGAAATTAAAGTAAGGCGGCCCCACCGACACTTTGCCTAATTCCAGCGCATCAGCGATCAGCGGATACAAAGTTCCCAGCAGTACCGTGGCCATAATCACCATCAAAAATACATTATTAGCGAGTAGAAAAGTTTCTTTTGACAGTGCTGAGAAGCTGGCCACACTTTTTATCGTTGGCGCTTTAAGTGCGTATAGCAACAGTGAACCGCCCACCACCACTAACAAGAAGCCTAAAATAAACACGCCGCGAGCCGGATCATTGGCAAATGCATGCACCGATGTCAAAACGCCTGAGCGGACTAAAAATGTTCCCAACAGGCTGAGCGAGAAGGCAAAAATAGCCAGCAGTATTGTCCAGCTCTTGAACATACCGCGTTTCTCTGTGACCGCTAGCGAGTGAATCAAGGCGGTACCGACCAACCAAGGCATAAATGACGCATTCTCAACCGGATCCCAAAACCACCAACCACCCCAGCCAAGCTCGTAATAAGCCCACCAACTACCGAGCGCAATGCCAAGGGTCAAAAACGCCCAAGCGACAGTGGTCCAAGGACGAGACCAGCGCGCCCATGCGGTATCAAGGTTACCCGACAGAAGCGCGGCTATGGCAAAGGCAAAAGCTACAGAGAAGCCGACATACCCCATATAAAGGATAGGCGGATGAAATATTAAACCGGGATCTTGCAAGAGCGGGTTAAGATCGCCGCCATCGAGTGGTGCATTCGGTAAAATTCGATCAAAAGGATTAGACGTCAACAAAGTGAACAGTAAAAAACCGACCGAAATCATCCCCATCACGGAGATCACACGCGCCAACATATCCAATGGTAGATGACGACTAAAAATCGCAACCGCCAGAGTCCATGCTGCTAGCATCCACACCCATAATAATAGCGAACCCTCATGCCCACCCCAGATGGCACTGAGTTTGTACTCAACCGGCAACATACTATTGGAAGTAGCGGCAACATAGGCCACAGAAAAATCGTCAACTAAAAACGCATAAGCGAGACACACCAGAGCCAGAGACACAAAAACAAACATACCGGCTGCCAAAGAACGACTGGACTGCATCCACAGTACCTTGCCTCGATGTGCACCCAGTAGTGGCACAGTAGATTGTACCAAGGTTAAAAATAGCGCCAACACCAAAGCAAAGTGGCCCAGTTCAGGAATATACGCGGCCATATCAGCTTTCATAATTCATACCCTCACAACTCGCTTGATGATCTTTACCTTGTTCATCGGCCTCAGTAGCACCAGGCTCTGCATCAGAGACGGCTTCAGCGACCTCCGGCGGCATGTAACTTTCATCGTGCTTGGCCAACACCTGAGTGGCCTCAATTACACGGCGTTCATTCACCTTGCCACTAACCACCGCTGCCTCACCCTCAGAAAATAAGTCCGGTAGTATACCGTTGTACAGTACTTCTACCTCGGCGTTACCGTCGGTAATCATAAAAGCGACATCGAGATTAGTTTTAGAGCGCTGCACACTGCCGGGCACTACACAGCCACCAGCACGAATGGTCGTATTCAGTGGCACGTCGCCACTGACTATTTTACTGGGCGGATAAAATAAATTAATATTTTCACGCAAGGCAAACAACATTAAACCAATAGCCACACTGGCAAACACAACAACAAACAAAACCAAAAAAAGGCGCTGCTTTCTTTTTGGGTGCATAAATACCTCTAGCTAAAAAAAATACTACTTAGGGCGCGCTGTCGACACGGCCGTTAGCGGCCGCTTGATGGGCATATTGACGCCTTAACTGACGTATAAACTTAGACTTCTGGCGCACAGGGGTTATTAATAGGTAAGCAACCACCAACAGCCCTATACCGTAACACGCCCAGACATAAGGTCCGTGTCCACTCATAGCGACTAAGTCGGCCAGCGACTGAAATTGAAACTTCACCTCAAGCCCTCGATATCTTGTTATTTACGTCGACACCACACAATTCAGCCACCCACTTAGTACGACACTCACGTTTAAGAATTTCGGCGCGCGTATAAAGAATGAGCGCTAAAGCATAAAATAAGTAAAAACCTACCACCATTGTCAAAAGTGGATAAAGCATAGATGGATGGATAGTGGATGCCTGCGTCAATTTTAAAGTCGCTGGCTGGTGCAAGGTGAACCACCAGTCAACCGACTTGTAAATGATGGGAATATTCACCGTGCCCACCAGAGTTAAAATAGCACTGGTGTTATTAGCTGTGGTTTCACTCTGATAGGCTTCTTGCAAGGCAATCACCCCTAAATAAAGAAAGAACAACACCAACATAGAGGTGATGCGCGCATCCCATACCCACCAACTGCCCCAAGTGGGTTTACCCCAAATAGCGCCAGATATCAAAGCCAAGAAAGTGAGCGCCGCGCCTATGACCGCGGCCGAGCGCATCACGACAAAGGCTAATTTCATGCGCCAAATAAGCCCTACCGCGCCGGCAATCGCCATCACATAGTAACCGGCCAATGACAAAAATGCCGCCGGAACATGTAAAAATATAATGCGATAACTATTGCCCTGCTTAAAATCGGCAGGCGCAAAAGCTAACCCCCAAACAGACCCAACCAAAAGGATCGCCAAGGTAAAAAAGGTCAACCAAGGCAGCAAGACGCTCGTTTTTTGATAAAACCAACGCGGTGAACCCAAGCGATGAAACCACTGCCAATTCATTTATTACTCCTCAAGTGTATTCCCAGATTAACCATTTATTGCCACGCGCAGCGCGCCAGCTGCTGCAATAGGTGCCAAAACAATAGCCACCGCCGCAAATGCACCCAATATCGCCAACTGGCCCATTATGGCAAAACCATCAATAGCGTTGCTAACGGCACTGGCGCCAAAAATAAGGATGGGAATATAAAGCGGCATAATAATCAGCGACAACAACAACCCACCCTTGCGAAGCGCCACGGTTAAAGCAGCGCCCACAGCACCGATTAAACTTAAACTGGCAGTGCCCACCAATAAAGTCAGGCACAGAGGCATATAACCGCCCTCAGGCAGAGCCAGCATAACCCCAAGCAGAGGTGCAGCCAACGTTAATGGTAATCCTGTCACCATCCAGTGAGCCAAAACTTTTGCCAACACCATAAAGTACAGTGGTTGCGGGCTAATCAACAACTGCTCCAAACTGCCATCGTCAAAATCACTGCGAAACAGAACGTCCATCGACAACAAACTGGCCAGCAAGGCGACAACCCATATCATACCCGGTGCCAACGAGGCCAAAAATTGAGGGTCTGGACTAATGCCCAGCGGCACCATGGTAATCACCATTAAAAAAAAGATCAGCGGATTGGCAAGCTCACCCTTATGTCGATACGACAGCAGCAAATCGCGATTTAACATAGCCACAAAGCCTGCGGCCGCCGAGGGCGCCGGTAGATAAAACTTAGTATTAGACATCAATCCCCCACTCCTCCTGTTGCCACTGTACCAATTTCGGCTGGTAATCTCGTAAATTGATTTTGTCGACGCCCTCTAATGACAATTCTTGATGGGTAGTCATAATGACGCAACCACCACCTGCGGCGTGTTCGCACAACAGTGTTTCAAGCTTACCGACGCCGGACTTGTCGATAGCGGTAAAAGGCTCATCCAAAATCCATACCGGCGTAGGTGTCAGATACAATCGCGCCAATGCTACTCGCCGCAACTGACCGGCCGACAAGTGGTGGCAGGGGGTATCTTCAAAACCCGCCAAACCGACTTCTTCCAGCGCATCGACAATAGGGATCTGCAGGTGGCCACTATTCATACCACTGCACCAATGTAAGTTTTCACGTGGTGTCAGTGATTTTTTCACTCCTGGCAGATGTCCTAAATAGAGCAGATGATTGAGGTAGTCGAGGCGATCCGTAGAAAACGACTGCCCACGCCACAAGATATCACCTTGGTAATCACTACAGACACCGGTCAAAATCCGCAGCAAGCTGGTTTTACCACTGCCATTAGGCCCTTCAATCTGAACAATATCACCGGGACAAAAGGTATGAGTTAAACCTTCAAATAGCGAGCGTTGGTCTCGCTTGCAGCTGAGGTCGATCACATCTATTAGAGAGTCGGTCAAAGCAATCACACCCAGAGCGTCAGTCCGACGCAAGCAGTCTTAAAGGCTAAGCATACCTAACCGCGATACAAAGCGGATAGTACAGAAAAATAACGCCGAGAGTTTTACTGCGACTAATTATAACGTTAGAGCACCGCCGTGTTTAGTCTGAATGAACTGAAAACAAAAAACAGACTCAAACTGCCTGCTAATTACGCCATGAGACAGCATTCACAAATATCTGTATCACGCCACCGGCGATATTATTGCCTCTGCTTAAGGGCAAAAGGGCAAAAGGGCAAAAGGGCAAACAATTGTCAACTTTTTAGCAAGCGATTCAAAAAGGCCACCGACTGCGCATAAACCCTCAGCGCCAGCTCAGGATCATAGCGATCGCCTTCGTCGCGCATAAACGCGTGTGAGGCGTTAAATTCCTGCCAACTGAAATCCACCGAGCTGTCGAGCAGATTTTGATGCACCAGCTGACGACCGGCGATAGGAATATGCGGGTCCTGTTTACCCCATACCATCATCAACTCACCCTGAATATCTTTAGTGCGGGCAAGCGAGTCGTTGCCGGGTTTTGAGGGCAAATCTCCTGAATGAATATCCGTGGCATACAAGCATACCGCGGCTTTAATGTCAGGGTTGAGAGCGGCACGATATGCTAGGTGGCCACCAATGCAAACGCCCATAGCACCGACTGAACCGTTACAGTAACGCTGAGCTTTGGCAAAAGCGATCAACGCTTCGGTATCGGTGTCATGACTTTCTAGCGGTTTTGCCCACTTGTCGGCATTGCCCTTATTTTTACCGACGTCATCATAACCTAGCACCGTGCCAACTGGATTCAGCTCATGAAACACCTCAGGTACCAACACCGTAAATCCATGGCCTGCGAGGATGCTTGCGGTACGGACAATCGGTGCTGTTAGCTGAAAAATTTCTGAATAAAAAATGACCGCGGGGTAGCATCCATTCGCCATAGGTCGATACACAGTGGTACGCATCATGCCCGATGCTGTGGATAGATCTTCAATGTGATTTTGGATAATCATAGAAAACTCGAATTAATAATCGATATTTAGGCCGCCCAAACCACAGTAGCCAGCCGGGTTTTTAGCCAAATATTGCTGGTGATAATGCTCAGCGTAATAAAATGCACTCGCCAACTGAATTTCGGTGCTGATGGCACCCATAGCGTTTTTATTTAGGCGCGACTGATAATGGTCACGACTCGATAATGCCTGCTGTAACTGCACATCATTTGCGGTGTATATTCCGGACCGGTACTGAGTGCCACTGTCGTTCCCCTGACGCATGCCTTGAGTAGGGTTGTGAGATTGCCAGAAAATTTCCAGCAGCGACTGCAGGCTGATGCGTTCGGGATCAAACACTACTAACACCACTTCATTGTGGCCAGTGAGTCCAGAGCAAACTTCTTCATAACTAGGGTTGGGGGTAAAGCCAGCACTGTAGCCCACTGCCGTTGAATACACGCCCTGTTGCAGCCAAAACTTTCGCTCAGCGCCCCAAAAACAGCCAAGGCCGAACACAACAGATTGAAGATTCCCCGGAAAAGGCGGCTGCAGACAGTGGCCATTAACAAAGTGGGCGCTATTAACAGGCATTATGTCACTACGACCGGGCAGTGCACGTTGCGGTGACACTAGGGTAGATTTATCCAACATCAGAAAAACCTAGCATTGCTTAACCGGCCCCACCAGCGCACCAGTAAATTATCGGTGGCTTCTTGCGCGGCAAATCCGAATTTTTGCGAGAGAGACTTTTTCAGCACATATTCAACTTCATAAACATCGCTGTTAGCCGCCTGCTGCCACAAGTAGTCGTCACTGGTTTGCAGTTCATCGACTAACTTAACCTCAAGCGCACGCAGACCAAACCATACTTCGCCAGTGGCAATCTCTACGATATCGATCTGCTCACGCTGCGAGCTTACAAATTCCTTGAACAACTCGTGTGTATCTTCGATATCTTCAACAAATTTTTCGCGGCCATGTTCGGTATTTTCACCCAGCATGGTAAGAGTTCGCTTGTATTCGCCGGCAGTGATCATCTCGATATCAACATCGTGCTTTTTTAACAGGCGGTGAAAATTGGGAATTTGTGCCACAACACCAATAGAACCAAGCACAGCAAAGGGCGCGGCAATGATTTTATCGGCAACACAGGCCATCATGTAACCGCCACTAGCGGCGACTTTGTCAACACATACCGTCAATGGAATCTGGGCTGCAGTGATACGCGCCAACTGGCTAGAAGCAAAGCCGTAGCTGTGTACCATACCGCCACCACTCTCAAGCTTAACCACCACCTCATCACTACTGCTGGCCAGACTTAAAATTGCAGTAATTTCTTCTTTCATATGCTCGGCCGCGGAGGCTTTGATATCACCGTGAAAATTAATAACAAATAAGCGCTTTTTATGGGCTGCCGATTCGGTCTCATCGGCGCCCTCTTTCGCTTTCCGCTTAGCCGCTTTTTTCTGCTCGCTTTTCTCCTGCTTTAAACGCTTTTTTTCGGTTTTATGTTCTTGTTTTAGAGCATCATCATCGAGCACGCAGGCTTTAAGAAAATCTTTCATTTCATCAAAACGATCATTGAGTTTAGTCACCTCAATATGCCCTTTGACAGATTTCTTACCACTTTGGCCGGCGCTAACGATAAGACCAATCACAACGCCAATCGCTACAACCCAAGTGACGACTTTAGCCAAAAACAGGCCGTATTCCATTAAAAATTCCAAGCTTTACTCCACTGTTATGTTAAATAATCAATATAGATATAAGTTACTGCCAGCGGGCCACTGCGGATTGTGCCCGCTCGTTCAATGGCTTCGCAAGCAGCCCTGTTTTCGACAGCAACACTTCATAGAGCGCGCCATCGGCCATCGGTAAATAAGTCGCACTGCCGTAGCGCGCATCAACAAAGGTTACGTTGGACTGCGTCTGCTGCAACAATTGCCAAACATCAACACCGTATTGAGACTCAGATAATGAATAGAGCGTACGCTCGGCATTACGTTCTTTATCTAATGAGTAATAACGGCCACTAATACGATCCAGACGATAACCAGGGCTGGCTCCCAAAGAAGACAAAAAAGTGGGCCAACGTAAAATTCTAGCATCCAGCTGCCATTGATCGCCTTTTAAATCGAAGCGTTCTTCGCGACCCTGACTATCGACCAATACCGCGCGATAAATCTGGGGGGCGAGCTCTTCAAAACTCAAAGTGGCAATAGATTTTCTAATCACCACTTGCTTAAAGCTGAGCAAATCAAATGCCGCGGCTCCCATAACGACACCGCTAACGACCAAGCTCAACCCCAGCATGCCTCGCAACCACCCTACAAACCAGCCTGTACGAGCCAGCAACTTTAGAGCATAAAAAAACATTAAGGCACCAATTGCCGTCACGATGACAGCCAAGCCTTCATAGAACATAAGCAAAATTCTTAACATTGAAGAGGATCAAGTGCGAGACTACCCCGTTGCAGGCGACGGGGCAAGGACGGGGCAATATAGCGCAATAAAGATTAGCGGCTAACCGCAAAGCCAAGTGCCGAAAGACTTTCCTCGGCAATTTCAAGCACCGACTCATCAGTAGACACATCGGACTTTGCCGCATCCAAATAATATTCAATACTGATCACCGCATCAGCAAAAGTCTCGAGCAGCTGCTGCAGTTCAGCGGGTTGATTATTTTGCAACAAGCACTGTTCAATAAAATCAACGCTACTGCTGATAACATTAGCGGCGCGCTGTAAATTCAACACACTCATGCCACCACGAACCGCCGTAAGCGTGGCGGCTACATTATTGATGTGCACGCGATCATAATCTGTTTCAGAGAAAGAGCTTAAAGCACGCTTGACCAAGGCCAACCCCGCCTCTGCTTCTTCAAAAACAACAACTTGCGCCTCAACTAATTGAGAGTTTGCCATAACTTCACCGCGACTGAGATTGTTAATTTCAGTCAGTTTTTCATCGGATAAATTAAGTTTATCGATACTCGACAACGAGCTCTCAACATAGAGTAAAACATCGGCAACATCCATCATATCTTTAGCATCGGGGGCGCCAGAACCGTCGCCCCACATCTCGATCTTGGCAATTTCAGGCTTAAGGCTACCGGCGGCAGAAGTCAGCCCTACTAACGCCAATATCTCAGCGACTCGCCGCAACGTTTCTACAAGCCCTTGGCAGTCCGAGGCCTGTAACATGCCCCCAAGTGACGCATGCTCGAGAAAACCTTTAACTTCACGCAGCTCATCCGCAAGCACCGAAGCCATAGCACTAAGAGTGTTGACACTCGGCCCTCTGAGCGTTTCCATCTCGCGGCGCAACTCAACATCGTTGTAATTGAGCTTATCCGCCTTAAACACCCTTAATAACTCATCAACCGCCGGAGCATCACTACCTGATAGCGCGACTAAGTAAACTAATTCTTTTAGCAATTCACCGTCTGCAGCAGTATCCAAGCCATTAAGCCCGGCTACTTGGAGCTTTTTAATTTGACGATCCAGCGCCCCGAGTAACATTTTTCTCGGTTTACTCAGTTGCATATTAGTATCGATTACGACTTCTAGCGCCACCGAAGCAACCCACCACTGCCGGCTAATTGGCCCAGCGCCGCAGACCTTACTGAGCCGCGCAATAGCGCGGTGCATCATGGCCAAGGATGGCTTTACTTGCTTGCCTTTGAATACATTTAGCAGTGCCACTTGGTACATATGTCGAAAACGCCGTACGAAAGCACTGAAGTCCTCAGCAAGTACCGAACTATTCTGTCCCTTATCCGGACGCTGCGCATCCTCATCAAAACTAAAAAAATGGGCCGAGGACAGGGCAGAAACGTTGCGGGCATGTCGCAGCTCATTGATGCTATCCAACAACAACACAGGCATCCCGTGTCCCGTCTGTAATGTGTACTCTATATATCGGGGCAATAAAAAATACGCGTTGGTCAGCGATGTCAGCTGCTGGCTAATTACCTCGGACTCGCCAGGTGTAATTTCATTAATTAGTGCCAGCAACTCATAAGCCAATAAATCTGCACCCACTAGTTGCACCAGTTTTAAGGTGCCGCCCACTTGCTTGATACCATCAATGCATACTTGTAACAGGGCATCATTGCCAAGATCGGCAGAGAACTGTTCCAGCTTAACGGCTGACTGTTCAATCGTAACCAAAAGCTCATCGTGAACTAAATTGAGCGAAGCTAAATTTACAAAATCTATATCGGTAGCCGAGTTAGTCACAAAATTTCCTTAAACTTCTGGGGGATAACAACCAACATCTACTTGCAATATTAGCAGTATCAGACAGCATATCAGTACGCTTGATCTCAGTTCTTTAACCAGACGCAACTACCATCACTTTTTTTATCTACCGTGATGAGTTTACCGGCATGGCGCTCAAGCTCGACCGCATTCGCTGAGATTATAGGCGATAACGACCGTGCGGTACCAAGACGACGAATAATTTGAGCGTCTGAGCCGCCATCGGCGGTTTCGCCGCCCAACGACAATGTTTTTTGCCCGCCGGTCATTAACAGATAAACGTCGGCTAAAATCTCGGAGTCGAGCAGTGCACCATGTAAATCTCGAGCGGAGTTATCGACAAAATAACGGCGGCACAGTGCATCCAAACTATTGCGCTGTCCAGGGTGCATCGCCCTTGCCATCACTAGCGTATCGATCACCGAGCAGTGGCCACTCATCTTGCCAAACTGACCGCCCGACAAAGTGAGCTCACTGTCGAGAAAGCCAATATCGAAGGGCGCGTTGTGGATAATTAACTCGGCACCCTGGACAAACTCAATAAACTCCGCCACAACTTGCTCAAATACCGGCTTATCCGCGAGAAAATCGTTACTAATACCGTGCACTTCCATGGCGCCTTGATCGATTTCACGCATGGGATTGATATATTGATGGTAGTGACGGCCAGTTAGCTTTCGGTTAACTAATTCAACACAGCCGATTTCGATAATTCGGTGTCCCTGCGAGGGTTCTAAACCGGTAGTTTCAGTATCGAGAACTATCTGCCGCATTTATGCACCCACTTTCAAGGATTCTATACCCTTGTTAGCTAACTGATCGGCCATTTCATTTTCACGGTGACCCGAGTGCCCTTTTACCCAGCGCCAATCAACCAAATGGCGAGCAGTCTCGTCATCGAGTCGCTTCCACAGGTCATCATTTTTTACCGGTTTTTTAGCGGATGTTTTCCAACCGTTTTTCTTCCAATTGGTAATCCATTGCGTAATACCCTGACGCACATATTGGGAGTCTGTGGTCAGTACTACATTACAGCGGCTTTTAAGCGCCGCTAATCCCTCGATGGCGCCGAGTAATTCCATGCGGTTATTAGTAGTATCGCGTTCACCACCGCACAGTTCTTTTTCAATACCCTCGCAACGTAACAGGGCTCCCCAACCACCGGGGCCAGGATTGCCCTTACAAGCGCCATCGGTAAATATTTCCACATTTCTCAAAGAAGTTTCCAGAACCGCAGGGCGGTAAATAGAGTAATAATTAATCGATTGACTCATCGCTGATGCTCGAAGCGCTAAACCGAGTAGACTTTATACGTTGCTCAGCCAATGACCTCGCAGAAAAACCTGCCACGGAAGATATTGGCGACCATATTGGCTTTACTGGCGTTAATGGGGCTATATGTTTTTGCGCCACAATAACGTAATAGCCGCCAAGCGGCAAACTCAACCATGCTGCAAGCGAATCCAACCATTTAAGCTGGCGCATTATACCCTGATGCTGCAGAGGTGGCCGCACAAAACCACGCTGCACCTGCAGGGTTTGAAAATCAAGCAAACGCAGCCAATCCTGAACACGACTTAGGCGCAAACTGTGATGACACCAATTAGGCCTTGGGATGATATAACGCATGAAAATCTGATAAACACCGTAACAGCTGAGCGGATTAAAACCGACAATGAGCACATGGCCATGAGGCGTTAAAACTCTAGCCACCTCGCGCAGTAATTGATGCGGATTAGTTGAAAAATCCAGGCTGTGCTGAAGCACGGCAACATCGACTACTTCGGCTGACAACGGCAATGATTCCAGCAACGCACAGACAGCCGAACCTTCGGCCACCACTGGAGCCAAACCAAATTGATGCTGTAGGGAACATGTTTTAAAGGGTGTAATAGCTTCAGCGACACCTAGCTGCATCAAATAATTGCCATGCAGCCGTTCCACACAGGCATTGAGGCTATGGCGTTCGTTATCTAGTAACAGACGACCAGCATGACTTTGCCACCAGTGATTCAAACTCAACTGAACCTGAACCAACGGACGAACGCCGAATCGGTTTTGTGCCCAGTGCTTACGAGCCGCCAAAACGCGGCACCAACATGAGTGCAAATTATGAAAAAAGAGGCGTAATGATGAGTGGAACATTATTCACAGCCACGCAATAGATGGGTTGAGTCATGTCTTTTATTATTGTGAAGGTATGGCACTACAGCAAGCTCTGCAGGCCCAATATCGCGGTTAATGAATCAATTTGTACATTTACGGTCATTTATATTAACCAAACGTAGCGCAAATACCACCTACTTAACTTGACCGGTACAGGGCATCTGCCTAGAATCCGCCCAATTTAATGCCAGCCACAGCAGTATTGAGACTTTAATGTTTAAAATCCTTCCCTTAATCATCACTATTACGCTATTCAGCAGCGCCTGCTCTCTGCTGGAGCCCAAGCTAAGCCCTGAGCTAGAACCCACTACCGAAAGTTTAGCCATAATAGATGACGCCACAGCCCCCGATTACGATCCTTTGTGCTTTATTTTAGCAGATGAACTTCACGACTACACTCCGTCAGGACCCGATTCACTCTGGGAAAAAATTCGTTCGGGCTACCAGTTGCAAGATAATTACAACCCTCGAATGGATACCTATACTGCCTACTTTGGCCGCCACCAGCGCTACATTAATCTTGTCAGCAGGCGCGGTGATCGCTACCTTCACTATATTGTTAGCGAATTAGAAAAACGCAATATGCCTATGGAGCTGGCCCTGCTACCTATTATTGAGAGCGCCTTCGACCCTTTCGCTTATTCCCATGGCCGAGCCTCGGGTATCTGGCAATTTATTCCCAGTACCGGTAAAGCTTATGGACTCAATCAGGACTGGTGGTACGACGGCCGACGCGACATTGTGGCCTCAACTAATGCTGCGCTGGATTACCTGCAGCGCTTAGCCAAGCGCTTTGACGATGACTATCTGCTGGCCTTAGCCGCCTACAACGCGGGCGGAGGCAATGTTAACAAAGCCATACGGCGCAACCGCAAGGCTGGTAAACCGACCGATTTTTGGTCGTTAAAGCTGCCCCGCGAAACCCGCACCTACGTACCGAAGCTGTTAGCTTTGTCGCGGATAATAGCCAACCCAGAACAACATAGGCTAACACTGCTGGACATTCCCGATGCGCCGTATTTCGAGAAAATTGATATTCTGTCACAGATAGACCTAGCCCAAGCAGCTAACTTAGCCAGAATCGGTATGGATGAGCTGCAGCTGCTAAACCCCGCCTTCAATCGCTGGGCCACAGCGCCAAACGGCCCCCACTACTTATTAATCCCGACCGACAATGTCGAAATATTCAAGCGAAATTTAGCTGAATTGCCCCCTGGGAATAGAATCAGTTGGGACAGGTACACCATCCGATCAGGTGATTCACTACTTAAGATTGCTGCCAAATACAACACCAGTGTGGCGCTTTTAAAAGATGTCAATAAACTGGACAGCAGCCGTATCCGTCAAGGCAAGACATTACTCATCCCAGTCGCTACCGAACCAGAGCATTATTACGCTCTTAGTGCCGAACAGCGATTAAAGGGCAAGCAAACCGATCACCAGAAAAAGTCCGGCAACACCAAAACACAGTATCGAGTGCAATCAGGCGACAGCTTTTGGAAGATATCCCGCCAGTTTGGCGTCAGCGTTAGAAACTTGGCAAAGTGGAATGGCATGGCCCCGAAAGACCCTCTCAAAAGCGGGCAGACGCTAGTTGTTTGGAGCCAAAAACCTGTCACAAGAAGGGACTCGTCGGCGGCCATCATACGCAAGGTTCACTACAGTGTGCGAAACGGCGATTCACTCGCCAAAATCGCGGGAAAGTTCAACTTATCAGCCAACGATATTCAGCTCTGGAACCCCAGTAGTCAAAGTAGTAAATATATACAGCCAGGGCAGTCGCTGAAGTTGTTTGTCGATGTGACTAACGTTAACTGACTGTTATCATTACAATAAGAACATCTAAGTCCAACTTTGCATATGCAGCAAAGTGACGAAATTTTTAAATTGTAGCTATTAGGGAAAGCGGCCTCGGCTCCAATAACTAATGAGAGACATGTCCGCATTGAAACAGTTTATCTTACTATCGATCTGAAGGTGTTATAGGGCCGACAACCTTTGCCGACAACAAAAGAGGGAAATTCTCCCTCTACTTTTTAGCCCCCTTTCCCTGCGCACATGTTGTCAGCCACTTATGTTAGTTAATACCATGCATACGCGCTTTAGACCTGTTGTCAGAATAAATGCAGCCTATTATGATATTTGAGCAATAAAGATACTGATTCTTATACCACAAGGTTAGCCTAGCTGTTCTAAACTAACGGTTATCTTGATACCTTTACTCGCAGCACACAACTTAACCTCACAGCACTGAGACAAAACATGGGAAAAATGCAGCGCGCGGCACTCTATTGCGGTTTTCTTGTGTTCGCTTGCAACGCGAGCGCCACAACAAATGACACTGGCAACCGCATTATTAAAAGTCACGCGGTGGCGATGCATGGCGAGGTTAAATACCCAGTCAGCTTCACCCACTTTGACTACGCCAACCCTGCCGCCGCTAAGGGCGGTAAAGTACGGCGATCCAACATAGGCACTTTCGACAGTCTGAATCCTTTTATTGCCAAGGGCAATGCCGACAGCAATATTGGCATGATCTATGAAACATTAATGACTCAATCGGGCGACGAAGCCTACTCAGTTTATGGCCTAGTGGCAGAGTCAGTCGAGTACCCTGAAGATCGCAGCTGGATTATTTTTCATCTCAATCCGAACGCTCGCTTTCACGACGGCCATCAAGTAGATGCGGATGACATTGTCTTCAGCTTTAACACTCTGATGGAAAAAGGGGCACCGCAGTACAAGCAACTTTACGAAGGTATCGAAAGTGTAAGTGCACTCAATGCTCAAGCAGTTAAGTTCAATTTCAAAGGGTCAGACAACAAAGAGTTAGTTCTCACCGTAGCCGGTATTCCTGTATTACCAGAACACTATTGGGTAGACCGAGAGTTTGACAAAAGCAGCCTAGATATACCTTTGGGTTCCGGTCCTTATCGCGTTAAAGATATGGACCCTGGACGCCATATAACCTATCAGCGTGTTAAAAATTATTGGAGCAAAGACTTACCCGTTAACAGAGGGCATTATAATTTTGATGATATTCGCTTTGATTATTACCGCGACAGAAATATCGAGTTAGAAGCGTTCAAGGCCGGTGAGTATGATTTTAGAGTTGAATACACATCAAAGTCATGGGCGACCGAATACACTGGATCAAAG
Organism: uncultured Cellvibrionales bacterium; assembly: GCA_913050115.1. Classification (GTDB taxonomy): domain Bacteria; phylum Pseudomonadota; class Gammaproteobacteria; order Pseudomonadales; family Cellvibrionaceae; genus UBA1124. The sequence goes on along the minus strand of CAJWZU010000016.1, from coordinate 34,218 downwards.
TTTGATTCTGGTGAGATTATTAAACGTAAAGTACAGGATCAAAGCCCGCAGGGCATTCAAGCGTTCATTTTAAACACTCGCAGAAAACCCTTTGACGACATTATTATGCGCAAAGCCATGCTGCTGGCCTTTGATTTTGAATGGAGTAATAGCCGTCTATTTTATGGCGCTTATACCCGTAGCAAAAGTTATTTCACCAATTCCGAATTGGCCGCTACGGGGTTACCTACAGGACGCGAGCTGGAAATTTTAACACCATTTAAGGACCAGCTACCGAGCGCTGTCTTTACGGATATTTACTCCGTTCCCGTCACCGACGGCACCGGTCGCGACAGACATAATTTAATTGAAGCACAGAGGATACTTAAGCAGGCCGGCTACCAGATTATAGACAGCCAACTACATGACCCAGGCAGTAAAAAACCAATCAGTGTCGAATTCTTAACTTACTCTCCCCAGTTCGAGCGCATAATTAATCCATACATTAAAAATTTAAAAAAACTAGGCATCAAGGCTACCTTGCGAATAGTCGATACATCGCAATATATTAATCGAGGTCGATCCTTTGATTTTGATATCACTACTGTACGTCGCCCACAAACACAATCACCAGGCAATGAGCAGCGCTTAATGTGGACAACCGAGGCGGCAAACACTGAAGGTTCTGGCAATTATTCAGGGATTAAAAATCCGGTAATTGACCAGCTGGTTGAATTAATTATTACCGCACCCGAGCGCACTGAATTAATCCATCGAACTCGAGCATTAGACAGAGTTTTACAACACTACAACTTTGTCGTTCCACAATGGTTCAATGACTCGCACCGCATAGCCTACTGGAATATTTTTGAATACCCAGAAAAAGAAGTCCCTTTTGATGTGAGTTTCAATGCAAACTTTGCTACATGGTGGCTCAAAAGCGCGACCATTTCAGACTAACTTTTTAACCTTCAGACTGAGAATATTAATCATGGGAAATTACATTCTGCGACGCTTGTTGCTAATGATCCCAACGCTGTTTGGAATTTTACTGATAAATTTTGCCATCATACAAGTTGCTCCCGGTGGCCCGGTCGAACAGATGATCGCTAAACTACAAGGCCATGAAAGTGGCAGCAGCTCTCGCCTATCAGGTGGAAACAGCGACTCGCTCAGTACCGGTGGCCAGTCAAACAACTCCAGCTACCGTGGCGGCCAAGGCTTATCAGATGAAACCATTGCTCAAATTGAGGCCATGTATGGCTTTAATAAACCGGCTTATGAGCGTTTCACTATTATGCTCGGTAATTACTTGGTCTTCGACTTTGGTGAGAGTTTTTTTCGCAACACCAGCGTTATCGACTTAATATTAGAAAAGATGCCCGTCTCCGTCTCACTCGGATTATGGAGTACGCTAATTATTTACCTTATATCCATACCGCTCGGGATAAAGAAAGCGGTTCGCCATGGCAGTAAATTCGACATCGCCAGCAGCTCTATTATTACCGTACTCTACGCCGTCCCTGGTTTTTTACTGGCTATATTATTGATAGTTTTTTTCGCTGGCGGTAGTTACTACGACTGGTTTCCACTGCGAGGGCTGACCTCTAGTAACTTTGATGAACTAACGACTCTAGGTAAAATTCGCGATTACTTTTGGCATCTAGCCCTACCCCTCATCGCTTTTACCATTAGCGGCTTTGCAACTTTAACTATGCTGACAAAAAACTCATTTCTCGATGAAATTAATAAACAGTATGTCACCACCGCAAAGGCCAAGGGTTTAACTGAGAATAGAGTTCTCTACGGTCATGTCTTTCGCAACTCCATGCTCATTATAATTTCCGGTTTTCCAGCAGCGTTCATCAGTATATTTTTTACCGGTAGCCTACTCATCGAAGTGGTATTTTCACTGGACGGTTTAGGGTTGCTTAGCTTCGAGTCTGTGGTCAACCGCGACTACCCCGTATTTTTTGGTACCTTATTTATCTTTACTTTGATTGGGCTACTGGTGAAATTAATATCTGACATTATTTATATCATGGTCGACCCTCGCATCGACTTCCAAAGCCAGGGAGCCTAAATATGCTTAATTTAAGCCCAGTCAATAGCCGGCGTGCAAAAGTATTCAAAAGCAATAAACGAGCATTTTTTAGCTTATGGCTATTTTCTTTTCTATTTTTTGGTAGTTTATTCGCTGAAGTTATTGCCAATGACAGCCCATTAATAGTCAGCTATCAAGGTTCTTGGTTTTTCCCAGCGGTAAAAATATACCCCGAAACAAATTTTGGCGGCGACTTTGAAACAGAAGCGGATTATCTTGACCCCTACGTTACTAATCTGATTGAAAACGAGGGCTGGATTCTATGGCCTCTTATACCCTACAGCTTTGACACTCATAGCAAAGACCTAGATCAGCCTGCTCCATCACCACCTAGCTACCGACATATTCTCGGTACAGATGATCAAGCTCGCGATGTAGCCGCGCGAGTTATTTATGGCTTTCGTATCTCGATACTTTTTGCTTTAACGCTCACATTTGGCAGTACCATTATTGGTATTGCAGCCGGTGCAGTGCAAGGCTATTACGGCGGTAAGGTCGACCTTATAGGGCAGCGTTTTCTTGAGGTTTGGGGCTCATTACCGGTATTATTTCTGTTAATCATTTTAGCCAGTATCACCACGGCGAACTTTTGGTGGTTGCTAGGCATAATGTTGCTGTTTAGCTGGACCAGTTTGGTGGATGTAGTGAGGGCTGAATTTTTACGTTGCCGAAAGCTCGACTTTGTTCGCGCCGCTCGCGCGCTAGGCGTATCAGACAGCACCATTATGTGGCGCCATATACTGCCCAACGCAGTGGTAGCAACCATAACCATGATGCCGTTTTTATTAACCGGCGCCATTGCCACATTAACGTCACTCGACTTTCTCGGTTTTGGCCTGCCGCCGGGTTCAGCTTCTTTAGGTGAACTTGTAGCGCAGGGTAAAAACAACTTACAAGCACCCTGGCTTGCCATTACAGCCTTTGCAGTACTTTCCGCGATGCTGACACTACTGGTATTTATAGGCGAGGGAGTGCGTGATGCCTTCGATCCGCGCTTGAATCAAGGTTAATCATGACTGACTCAAACCCACTGCTTAGAATCGAAAATTTGTCGGTCGCTTTTACTGGGCAAACTGTCGTTAAAAATGTCAGTTTTTCGGTCAGTGCAGGTCAAACCCTAGCTCTTGTCGGTGAATCTGGCTCTGGCAAATCAGTGACCGCGCACTCTATTTTAAAACTGCTGCCCTACCCTAACGCCAGCCACCCTGATGGAAAAATATTTTATAACGGCCAAAATTTATTAAACTTAAGTGAACAAGCGCTGCAAAAGATTCGCGGCAATCATATCGGCATGATATTTCAAGAGCCAATGGCCGCGCTCAACCCGCTGCACACCGTTGAGAAACAGATAACAGAAGTATTGCGGCTACACAAACACCTAAACACCCAACAGTGCCGAGAAAAAACTCTGGCGCTATTAGAGAGAGTCCAGATCGTCGACCCAGAGCAACGTCTGAGCAGCTATCCGCACGAACTTTCGGGCGGGCAACGCCAGCGAATAATGATTGCCATGGCATTGGCCTGCGAGCCGGCAGTGTTGATCGCTGACGAGCCAACAACGGCACTCGATGTCACCGTACAGCGGCAAATACTACAACTGTTGAAAGACCTACAGCGCAGTAACAAGATGGCACTGATACTGATAACGCATGACCTTGAAATGGTGCGCCACTACAGTGACCATGTTTGCGTGATGCGACATGGTGAGATCGTTGAGGCAAATGCCTGCGCCACACTCTTCTCAGCGCCCACCCACTCTTATACTCGCGAACTGCTTGATAGTCGCCCTAAGGGGCTGCCGAAGCCCTACAATCCTAATGCAGAAACACTGCTGAGTATCAAAGGACTGAGCGTTAAGTTCCCACTTCATAAACCACTATTTCGCGCTCCATCGAAGTTTTTACATGCGCTCAAACCCGTTGATATTTGCATTAAAGAAGGTAGCACTCTTGGCATAGTAGGCGAAAGCGGCTCTGGAAAATCAACCTTAGCCATGGCCATGCTGCGTTTACAGTCATCTGAAGGTGAGATCAACTACCGTCACATTGCGCTCAACAAGCTGAACCAGAAACAACTACGACCCTATCGCAAAAAAATTCAAGTAGTGTTTCAAGACCCTTTTGCCAGCTTAAGTCCACGCATGAGTGTCAGCGCCATTATCGCCGAGGGTCTGACGCTGCATGAGAAGCTCAGTGTCGAAGATCAAGATAAGCGCGTTATAGATATCATGCATACCGTCGAAATGGATCCAGAGACACGCCACCGCTACCCACATGAATTCTCTGGCGGACAACGTCAGCGTATAGCCATTGCTCGCGCATTAATTCTTAAACCTGAAGTCATTGTTCTCGACGAACCCACATCAGCTCTGGATCGCGCGGTTCAAGTTCAAGTCATAGACCTGCTAAGGCGGCTTCAAAACGAATTTCAACTGACTTATATATTTATTAGTCACGACCTAGAAGTTATCAAGGCGCTAAGCCATAAAGTAATCGTTATGCGCGCAGGCGAAATTGTAGAGCAAGGCGATTGCCGGCAAGTACTGGAGTCACCTCAACACGAGTACACGCGGGCACTGCTCGAAGCTGCATTTAGTCAGTAAAAAATCAGCAAACTCCTCTGCGACAATAGACGCAGCCAATCATCAACACTGCCACAGCACAAGCGGCGTGTAGTTGGCTCAGCGGCTACATAGCCGTGTAGCGCCATCAATTGCTACACAAGCAGGGCAATACCAGTTCGATGTTAAACTTATATTTTTCAGGCATAAAAAAACCCCATTTAAGGGGTTTTTTTATGCCTGAATCTCGCTAATTGTTAACGAATTTCAATTTCCGCCAACTGCTTCAACTCATCACGAAATGCTTGGTAATCGGAAGCTGCTGTCTTCAGAGTCAATTGATCAGCCAAATTCTGCTGCTCACTCTCATTCAAAGAGCTGAACACACCGGCATCAACCTTACTTAGACTCAGCACGACAAAGTCACCATTGCTCGTACTAAAACCAGAGATCTCATCGCTACCTTTAGGCTTGGGCAGAACAAACGCCTGTTGTGCTATCTCAATGTCAATGGTGGTATCACTGCGCAAAACGCTTTTAGCGTCTTCTACAGATAGGCCTGCGGCAACGGCCAGCTCTTGTAAATTTCCGCCAGCGGCAAGAGCCGCTACTATTCCCGCCCCTTGGGCCTGCAACTGCTGCTCTGCTTTAGCAGACTTCAACTGTGATTCAATCTGAGTTGATACAACGCTCTGTGCCTTGATATGCGAATCAACCTGCTGAATAAGCTTAACAACGACAACGCGCTGATCACTCAATTCAATTAAATCACTGCTATTGCCATCGCTCAGCACATCATCGCTAAATACCGCTGCGAGTATCTTGCTATTAGCTGTAATACCCTTGCCTCCAGTGCGATCAAACAGCTCCGTTTTAGCAACAGCCAAATCCAAATCGGCTCCTACCTCAGTCAAGTTCTCGGCGTTATAAGTTTGCTCGGCCAAGCTTTCTAGTAATTCAGAAAACTTTGCTTCAGCTTTAGCGCGCTTAAGATTTAAACTGATTTTCGGTGTTTGTTCAGCTAACGATGGCGCATCTGCACCGCGAATCTCCAACAATTTAATAATGTGGATACCAGCATCGGTCTCTATAGCAGCAGAGATTTGGTCTAATTCCAACTCAGCTAATGCAACTTCGAAAGCCTCTGGAAAAGTATCGCCAGAACTAAAGCCAAGATCGCCACCAGATTCACTACTACCGACATCTTCTGAATAGGTTTTAGCCAAATCAGCAAAAACTGCACCAGCGGCTAATTCAGCCTGCAGCACCTGCAACTGGGCCTGTTCAGAACCATCCTCTTTTAGCTCCAATAAGATGTGCGCTGCGCGGCGTTCAATACTCGCTTCAAATTCAACTAAATTTTTCTGATACTGGGCATCAATTTCTGCTTCGCTAACATCGACTTTTGCCATTAATGTATCAGGCGTCAAATCAATATACTCAATAGCTACCTGCTCTGGCTGTACGAACTGGCTTTTATTATCGCTGTAAAAGGCAGTAACCTCCTCAGCTGTTATAGCAGTATTAGCCAAAACTTTTGCTTTAGACAAAGTAGTGAAGGTAAAACTTCTAGATTGCAGCGACAGTGCTGCATTAGCATCAAGCTCATTTGCTAGCGGGAAGTCACTTGCACTAAGGCCGAGTTGCAACTGATTATTAATCAAATCTCGCTCCAGCAAAACTTTGTACGTTGCCGGTGTGTAACCCATGTTGCGCAATACAGCGACAAATTTATCGCCATCAAAATTGCCGTCAGTTTGAAATTGACTCGAAGCCAAAATAATCTGATCCAATTTTGAACTAGAGATAGCCATACTTAGATTAGCAGCACCCTGACTCAACAACTCACGCTCGATCAAATTGTTCAATACCGGCTGACGCAGGCTCTCATCGCTAATAAAATCAGCCGGTAGATTTTGGCCAAAACGCGCTATCATCTGCTGCTTTTGCAAATATATTGCACGATTTAAGTCCCTTTCAGAAATGTCATCACCATTAACCTGAGCAGCATTCTGCCCTAAACCGGAATCACTAAAAAGTGAGTCCACGCCAAACAGGGCTAACGGCACAATAATGATACCAATAATAATAAAGGCTAATGTGCCTTTCAGGTTGTCGCGGATACTTTGCAGCATGATAAGCTCGTTGTTGTGTTTGTATGGACTTTAATAAGACAGATATAGGAGATTATACTTTTAACAATAAAAAAGGCGCACCGTCACTGATGCGCCTTTCACTGACTATATACGAATGGCGCCTAAACACTATTCGAGTTTAGCAACGAGTAAATTAATTTACCGCGTCTTTCAGTGCTTTACCGGCTTTAAAACTTGGTACTTTGGCGGCCTTGATTTGAATCTCAGCGCCAGTTTGCGGGTTGCGGCCAGTACGAGCAGCGCGATCTTTCACAGAGAAAGTACCGAAGCCAACGAGAGCAACTTGCTCGCCTTTCTTCAGTTCGGTAGTAATGGTTTCAACTACAGCATCCAAAGCGCGACCAGCAGCAGCTTTTGGAATGTCGGCAGAAGAAGCGATGGCTTCGATCAGCTCAGATTTGTTCACACTAAACCCCTTATTATATTTAAAAAATAGAACCGTCGATGGTTCTACGTGTTCATTACAGAATAACATACGCTTTTACGCGTGATATTTAAACTCGTCAAAGGCCTGATGTACCTAGCCCTACAGCAATGGTGGAGTTTTATACCAAGCACCCATGCCTCGGTCAAGAAAACATTTCGGGTTTAGCGTATTAGTTCACGAGTCGCCTAGTTTTCAAACAATTCTGGGTGGTAGAGTGACAAAGAACCACCAAAACGGTGGCCCTCGTCATCTTAATGATGAAACACTCAAAAACAAAAAATGATTAATGAGTACTGATACGACCTTTGCCACCCGCTTCGTTCGCAGCCGCTTCAAGCCTAGAATACTCCTCATCAGTTAGAGGTTCAGGCATATGAACTAGCGCAGTTTCAAGTACCTGATCAACCCAGCGCACAGGTACGATCGTTAAATCCGCTTTAATATTGTCCGGAATTTCTTTCAAGTCACGCTCGTTTTCATGTGGGATAATGACCGTTTTAATCCCGCCCCTATGAGCCGCCAGCAACTTCTCTTTTAACCCACCAATTTTAAGAACCTCTCCGCGCAGGGTTATTTCGCCGGTCATGGCTACATCGGCTCGGACTGGAATGTTGGTTAGCACAGATACCAGCGCAGTACACATACCAACGCCAGCACTTGGGCCATCTTTAGGCGTAGCACCCTCGGGTACATGAATGTGGATATCAGTATTTTCGTGATAATCTGGCGCTACGCCAAGAGCCTGCGAACGTGAGCGCACTACGGTAATGGCGGCCTGAATAGACTCCTGCATAACATCACCTAGCGAGCCGGTTTTAGTTAGCCGCCCGCGGCCCTTAACAGCCGACGCTTCAATGGTCAGTAACTCGCCACCGACCTGAGTCCAAGCCAAGCCGGTCACTTGCCCCACTTGGTTCTGCTCTTCGGCACGACCGTAGTCACTCTTGCGTACACCCAGATAATCTTCCAGTGACTCTGCTGTAACCACATCCTCAGCTGCCTTGGAGTCTCGTACATGGCGCGTTACAACCTTGCGACACAACTTGGCAATCTCTCGATCTAAACCACGCACACCCGCTTCTCGCGTGTAATATCGTACAACATCGAGAATAGCCGCATTATCGATACTCATCTCATTTTCCTTGAGACCATTAGCCTTCATCTGCTTTGGAATCAGATAACGAATAGCAATATTGACTTTTTCATCTTCGGTGTAACCAGGAATCCTAATAACTTCCATTCGATCCAGTAGTGGACCCGGAATATTCATCGAGTTTGACGTGCAAATAAACATCACGTCCGATAGATCGTAATCGACCTCTAAGTAATGGTCATTAAAGGTATTGTTTTGCTCTGGATCGAGCACCTCTAACAAGGCCGAAGCTGGATCGCCACGGTTATCCATGCCCATCTTATCGATCTCATCGAGTAAAAACAGCGGGTTTTTTACGCCCACCTTAGACATTTTCTGAATCAGCTTACCCGGCAATGAACCGATATACGTTTTGCGATGACCACGAATTTCAGCCTCGTCACGAACGCCGCCCAAGGCCATACGCACAAACTGACGGTTAGTAGCTTTAGCGATCGACTGCCCCAAAGAAGTTTTACCCACCCCTGGTGGACCTACTAGACAAAGAATAGGACCGCGCATTTTTTTGACGCGCTTTTGCACAGCCAGATATTCAAGTATTCGCTCTTTGACTTCCTCTAAGCCGTAGTGATCGCTTTCCAGTACGGACTCGGCGCGTTTCAGATCATGGCGCACTTTACTCCGCTTGGACCAAGGCACCTTTAGCATCCAGTCTATATAGGCCCTAACAACTGAAGCTTCAGCAGACATAGGTGACATCATTTTCAGCTTGCCCAGCTCCGATAGTGCTTTGCTTTCGGCTTCTTCAGACATTTTTGCAACAGTAATTTTGTTTTGTAATTCCACAAACTCATCAGGTTCATCGCCCATACCGCCAAGCTCTTTCTGAATGGCTTTCATCTGCTCATTGAGGTAGTACTCGCGCTGGCTTTTCTCCATTTGCTTCTTCACACGGCCGCGAATTTTTTTCTCCACTTGGAAGAGGTCAATCTCGGCTTCCATAAGCCCCAGCAAGTGATCAACTCGCAAGCCGACATTGCCCATCTCTAAAACTTCTTGCTTTTGAGGCAGTTCTAAAGACATGTGAGCAGCAATAGTATCCGACAAGCGACCGACTTCATCGATACCCGATAACGACGACATCACTTCAGTCGGTACCTTCTTGCTCAGGTTTACGTACTGCTCAAACTGCCCCATTAAGGTGCCCAGTAGCGCTTCATTTTCTTCGGCTTCTGGACCTAGATCAACCATGTCGTTAACACTGGCACGATAATAACTCTCGCAATCTTGCACAGAACTAACTACGGCTCGACGCTCACCCTCAACCAACACCTTAACAGTACCATCGGGCAATTTTAGCAGCTGCAATATAGTAGACACAGTGCCAACGCCATAGATGTCTTCGGCTTTTGGGTCGTCATCCGAGGCCACTTTCTGTGCAATCAGGAGTACCTGTTTATCGCCCTTCATAGCCTCTTCAAGTGCTGCAATAGACTTAGCTCGACCTACAAACAAAGGGATAACCATGTGCGGGTAAACAACAACATCTCGCAATGGTAATAACGGCAAATCGGCTACAGGAGTCACGGAGTCTTCAGATTGATCCATAAAATGCCTCACAAATTTAAATTGAATAGCGGCCAGATAGGCCAAAGTTACACATTAAAGGTGGGGGTTGATGCAAGTAATTACAAGTTCAAACCTCGCTTTCTTGGAGCTTTTAACGAATACAGATAGCAAAAAAGACCTTTAAGGTCTTTTTTGCTAAGAAACATAGCTCAACTAATCACTCAGTCTTTTAGAGCGACAGCTTGCTCCTCTGCCTCATACACCAGGAGCGGCTCAGAATCACCTTCAATTACAGAGGCATCAACTACAATCTTGCTGACGCCTGGTTCAGAAGGAATTTTATACATAGTCTCGAGCAACACGGACTCCATTATAGAGCGTAAACCCCGAGCCCCAGTCTTTCTGTCCATGGCTTTTTGAGCAATAGATTCGAGGGCATCGTCACGAAAATCGATGTCGACAGACTCCATCTCAAACAACTTGGCGTACTGTTTAGTAAGCGAATTCTTTGGCTCAGTGAGAATTTTGACTAACGCCTCTTTGTCCAACTCTTGCAGTGTTGCAATCATTGGCAGTCGCCCGACAAACTCAGGAATCAAGCCGTAGCGCACCAGATCTTCGGCCTCTAAATCTTCTAGGGTTTGACCGAAACTTTTAGCGTCGTCCTTACTCTTAACTTCGGCACCAAAGCCAATGCCGCCCTTCTCAGAGCGATCGCGAATAACTTTATCCAAACCGGCAAAAGCGCCACCACAAATAAATAAGATGCTCGAGGTATCGACCTGCAAAAACTCCTGTTGCGGGTGCTTGCGGCCACCTTGTGGCGGAACTGATGCAACAGTACCTTCAATTAATTTCAACAGCGCCTGCTGAACACCTTCACCGGATACATCACGAGTGATGGAGGGGTTGTCAGACTTTCGTGAAATCTTGTCGATCTCGTCAATGTAGACAATACCCTGCTGAGCCTTTTCAACATCGTAGTCGCACTTTTGCAGCAGCTTTTGAATGATATTTTCGACATCTTCACCAACATAACCGGCTTCGGTCAAGGTGGTAGCATCGGCTATAGTAAATGGCACATTCAAGGTTCGCGCCAGCGTCTCTGCTAGCAATGTTTTACCACTGCCTGTTGGCCCAACCATCAAGATGTTACTTTTACCCAGCTCGACCTCGTCCTGCCCCTTTTTCTTACTACCAATGCGCAGGCGCTTATAATGATTATAAACCGCAACCGCGAGTACTTTTTTAGCGCGCTCTTGGCCAATAACATAGCTGCCCAAAGTTTCGGATATATCCATCGGTGTAGGCAGAGCATCGTCATCGCCTTCACTAGAGGATTCTTGAATCTCCTCGCGAATAATATCGTTACATAGATCTACGCATTCGTCGCAAACAAATACCGAGGGGCCCGCAATTAATTTGCGAACTTCGTGCTGGCTTTTGCCGCAAAAAGAGCAGTACAACAACTTGCCGCTGTCATCACCGCCGTCTTTGGTGTGATCGGTCATTAAACCGCTCCATCTCTTTTCAGTTATAAAGAATTATTGCTTAGTGCTAATAAGATGTGGGCTAAGGCAACATTTTTCAAGCTCAAGACCCATCAACATAACAAATACCTTAAAAAAATCGCCTAACGACTCTCTAGTACCTCGTCGATGAGGCCATACTTTACTGACTCTTGCGCACTCATAAAATTATCGCGTTCGGTATCTATAGCAATATCTTCAGCGGTTTTACCGGTGTGCAGAGCCATTATCTCATTTAACCGCGAGCGAGTTTTAAGGATTTCCTGCGCCTGAATATGAATATCAGTAGCCTGACCTTGAGCGCCACCACTGGGCTGATGAATCATTGTACGAGCATTAGGCAAAGCATAGCGCTTACCCTTGGTACCCGCTGTAAGTAAAAAGGCACCCATACTACAAGCCTGACCAATAACCATAGTACTAACGTCAGGCTTAATAAATTGCATCGTGTCATAAATCGACAGCCCAGCCGAAACCGAACCACCGGGAGAGTTGATATATAAATGAATGTCTTTGTCAGGGTTTTCAGCTTCTAAGAACAACAGCTGAGCCACAACCAAGTTGGCCATATGATCTTCGACTTGCCCAACCATAAAAATGACTCGCTCTTTTAACAGGCGAGAATAAATATCATACGAGCGCTCACCGCGAGCAGTCTGCTCGACAACCATAGGCACCAGCCCACTTGAGCGGATTTCTGTTGCTTGGTTTGAGTTTTCAAACATGCGTGTGCTTTCCTTATACAACGAGTTTCGGACGCCAGCCATGGAATAAAAAAGAACGGCGAAATAACTATATGTTATCAGCTTAACGCGCAATCAAGCGTTATGCCAGTAACGCAGTATAATTGGTTTTATTTAGTAATTTTTTAAACAAAAAAGCCGCGAAGTGCTCAATAAACGGCAGCAGCGCGGCTTTTTTGATCAACAACCCAGACATATGGGCTGCCAATAACTTACGCTATTAAGCGTTTTGCGGCTTAATCAAATCGTCGTAACTACTGTCTTGCTCGGTAACTTTAGCAGCGGCCATTACATGCTCAACTACCTGATCCTCCAGCACAGCCGCTTCAACACCCTGCAGCATCTTCTCGTTACTGTAGTAATATTCAACAACTTCTTCTGGTGATTCATAAGTTGAAGCGACTTCTTCAACCATAGCGCGAACCTTATCGCCATCAGCCTTTAGTTTAGCGGTATTGATAACTTCACCAACCAACAAACCCAGCGCCACTCGACGATCAGCTTCTTCTTTAAACATGTCATCTGGCAACAATGCCTTGCCATCGATCTTATCGGTAGCACCGCCAAATTGCTGCATCATCTGATTGCGCAGCGTCTGTATCTCATTGGCAACCAATGGGCTTGGTAGATCAACTGGATTAGCTGCAACCAAACTATCCATAACCTGCTTTTTTATTTTGGCTTTGGCCGCATTGGCCAGCTCGCGATCCATATTGCCTTTTACTTCTTCGCGAAACTTTGCCTCACCACCCTCTTCAACGCCAAATTTAACGTAGAGCTCATCGTTAAGCTCCGGCAGCTCGCTTTCAAGAACCTTGATTAGCTTAACAGCAAATTCCACCGCAGCGCCTTTAAGCTCATCAGCTTTATAATCATCTGGAAAAGTTAGCGACAGAACCTTTTCTTCGCCTGCTTTAAGACCGACGACACCGTCTTCAAAGCCAGGGATCATAGAACCCGAACCCAGCAGCAATTCATGCGCTTCAGCTTTGCTGCCCGCAAACTCTTCGCCATCTTTAGTACCAACAAAGTCAATAGTCGCCTTGTCGCCAGTTGCAGCGGCACGATCAACTTCAGACCAAGTGGCCTGCTGCTTGCGCAGAACTTCGATCATGTTACCGACGTCCGTGTCAGAAACATTGGCGTTGTGCTTGGTAACTTCAATTTTGGATAGGTCAGCCAATTCTATTGAAGGATAAACTTCAAAAGTTGCGACGTATTCCAGATCTTTACCTTCAGAAACTTCTTTGGCTTCAATAGAAGGCTGTCCGGCAGGTTTAACATCTTCTTTCTGAACCGCCTCATAAAATGAACGACTCATCACTTCGCCAATAACTTCCTGACGAACACCCGCACCGTAACGCTGTTTGATGACCTTCATTGGCACTTTGCCTTGACGAAAGCCGTTGATGCGAACATTTTTTGACGCATCTTTCAGGCGTTTAGCAACTTCGCTTTCTACCTGAACGGAAGGAACACCTACGGTTAAACGGCGCTCTAGGCCTGAAGTTGTCTCAATAGAAACCTGCATATCGTCCTCACAATGATCAGTCTAGCTTTTTGATACAGACAGCACCAAAAAGTGAATATAAATCGCCCAGCCCCACCTACAAAGAAGAGCAAGACGATAAGAGTATGGTGCGGTCGGAGAGACTTGAACTCTCACACCTTACGGCACTAGAACCTAAATCTAGCGTGTCTACCAATTCCACCACGACCGCAGTAAGCAGCTAAATACCAGCCGCCAAATATACATAAGCTATTGATTTTAAGAGATTTTCTTAAAAAACCAAGCCAGCTGTATAAAGTGGTGGCAGATTGTGCCACAGCATGGATTGAGGTTCAACGATTAACACGGCAATTAATCACGCCCAAAGGCACCAGTGGTGATTCTAAAGACGCGGCACAGCCAACAAAATAACGGCATCGCGAGCGCCCGAGGCGACGATTAAAGGAACCCCTATAAATAGCGCCTGCCCCATTAAAAATGCTCGTCCTAAACTTAAAGGTTCGCCCGCTATAACAAGATCGCCCACAACCGGCATAAATAATGCGTAAGCACTGTTCGCGACCAGGCCACTGAGATCGTATTTTCTTTCGACCGCAAGTGTAACTCTCAATACTTCAAAGTCATCAAAACGAACAACCTGTTCAATACAGCAACCATCTTTTTCGTCAATTAGCGGCAAGGGCTCAGACTCAGGCTTCTGTAGAGACATCAACTGCAATGCTCGCTCGGTGTCCCAATGTGATTGGGTTAACACCTTCTGCCCAAATGACAGTATTTTCCGCTCATAAACTGGCGTCTGGAATTCTACAGTTCGTACGCCATGCTGCAATGCATGCGGAGTAAAGCACGGCACCTTGACCACATCCCCCAACTGCAGTGGCTTCATAGCCGTAAACGACTCCATGACACGTCGAAGCATCAATTCACGTTCTTGCAATGTGATAGGCAAAAGCCCATGCCATGATTTTAAGGTTTGAGCGTTCAGTGGCTCTTTTAAACCAAAACCCGCCTGCTCTCGCTGCCGGTCAAAACGGATATCGATTTCACGCCGCACCAATTCATAGGCTTTAACCGCCTCGAAATAGGCCAGTTTAAACGCCTCATCACCTAATTCTTCACGCAAGGCCTGATTGAAGCCAAAGCGAATCGCCCCACGCTTATCTGGCCAGGCCGTTTGGTCCACGTGAGTTACGACGTAAACTTCGCGCTTTTGCTCATGCATTTCAAAATATAAATCACCATAGACCTCATCTGGCAGAGGATCTAACACCTTGAGTAAGCACAAGGCCTTTTCCATGCCCCCCGCAAAACGCTGTGGCGCTAACGACAATAACCATGGCAACGGAGTCGTTAGCCCGCCAATGGTGGCCTCTACCAAAGATTGCCCGCGTGCCTCAATACCGGTATACCAAATTTCTTGACCCCAAGGCTTGGCAATAGCAATGGGTTTTAAACACAGCGGCCGAGATAAATTAATCCAAGCGCTGCCGCAATCTTCAACCAGCCCTTTTAGAGCTGCGGAGGTAACACCCAACGTCGACAATTTGCCTGTTGCTTGCGATGCTTCTATCACACCCGCGAACGCTTGTATTTTGTCATTAATACGGGTTAAAGAGACGCAAGCCAAGAGCTGCACATACGGCTGTTGGGGCAAATAGTACTGTTCGAATGAATAGGAAAAAATGACATTAGAAGAGGTGTCTGCACCGCAAGTGAACGCCTCAAGGCGTTGCTCGAACACAGCTTCTAATTCGACAACAAGTAAAGATATAGGTGTGATCACAGCAACTGGCTTTCATCGACTAAATAAACACAGTTTATCAGATGACACCTTAGCAGGATAAGAATTAAAGTCGCTGAACGATGGTAGTTATGCCCTGCCCCATACCAATACACATAGTAGCAAGCCCAAAAGTACCGCTTTTTTGTTTTAACACCGATAACAAGGTGCCGACAATGCGTACCCCCGAACATCCAAACGGGTGCCCTAAAGCAATAGCCCCACCGTTAAGATTGACCTTATCGTCAAGATCATCCAGCAACTTCATATCCTTTAATATTGACAGCGCCTGCGCTGCAAAAGCCTCATTCAACTCAACACAGTCGATATCGTCCATATCTAGGCCAGCTGATTGCAAGGCTTTTTGAGTCGCGGGCACCGGTCCATATCCCATAATTGACGGCTCTACCCCGGCAAGACCAAGCGAGACAATTTTAGCCAATGGCTTAAAGCCCAGTTCTTGCGCCTTCTCAGCCGACATAACCAACATAATGGAGGCACCATCAGATAGCTGTGATGAGCTGCCAGCGGTTACTTTGCCATTTTTAGGGTCGAATATCGGTTTTAACTGCGCCAAACTCTCCTCGGTAGTATCGGCACGAATAGTCTCATCACGCTCAATCAATTGAAGAAAACCGTCACTGTCATGGCCCATTAAAGGGATTATCTCGCGCTCAAAACGCCCTTCATTTGTCGCCTCAGATGCCAATTGATGCGACCGCGCCGAAAATTCATCCATTCGCTGCCGAGAGATTCCGTGCAAGGTTGCCAAATATTCAGCTGTCATCCCCATATTCCCCGCCGCCTTAGCCACCGAAAGACCCATTAACGGATTGGGGTTAATTGCATCATACATAGGTAAATGGCCCAAATGCTCTACACCGCCTAGTAGATACACATCGCCTAAACCCGCGCCAATATTAGCCACCGCCGTATGCAAAGCTGACATCGATGAGCCGCAAAGTCTATTTACAGTCTGCGCTGGCACCGAGTGCGGAATACCCGCGAGCAGCGCAGCATTTCTGGCAAGGTTAAAGGCCTGCTCCTCACGCTGCAGTACGCACCCCCAAATAACATCATCAATATCGACTGGGTTGAGCGACTTATTTCTCGCTAATATCGCCCTCATTAAATCTGCCGACATATCATCGCCGCGCCTATTGCGAAAGCAGCCACTTTTAGATTTGCCCATAGGGCTACGACCGTAATCCACAATGACTGTATCTCTAGCGGCCAAGCTCACGATACACCTCCTTTACTACTGACATTGGAGTCGTGATAGCGATTATCCGCTGCTGCCATATTTCGCAAAGTATCAGTGGGTTTGTACAAAGGCCCTAACTCAGCGAAGGGATCAGCCAGCCGGCAAAAGGCCGGCAGTCCCATACCATCAAGCCAGTGAAACAAACCTCCGCGAAATGCCGGAAAACCCAGCCCATACACCAATGCCATATCAGCCTCTGCAGGTGTGGCCACCACACCTTCTTCCAAACAACGAACTAATTCTGTTGCCATTGGCACCATCATCCGAGTAAGAATTTCCTCATCACTAAATTCGCGGGTCGGCGCTACATGCGGCCGCAGTATTTCAAACACCTCATCTGCAGGAACTTGTTCAGGCTTGCCTTTTATGCCCGAAATGTAGTTGTAAAAGCCTGCGCCCGTTTTTTGTCCCAAGCGTTTTTTCTGATACAGCAGATCAATACAAGAGGTAAATTCACGTCCCATGCGCTCAGGGTATGCTGCTGCTATCACTTTTTCGGCATGCTCAACAGTATCCACTCCAACCACGTCCAGTAAATAAGCCGGCCCCATAGGCCATCCCCAGCGCTGCATGACCTTATCGATCTGGCGGTAATCAGCACCGTCGCGCACCAACATAGTAAAACCGGCAAAATACGGGAACAACACACGGTTGATTAAAAAACCAGCGCAATCATTCACCACCACCACTTTTTTACCCAACTGAGTTGCGAAGGCTACTGTCTTAGCGATAGTTTCATCTGCAGTTTTGTCACCGCGAATCACCTCTACCAAGGGCATGCGATGCACCGGATTAAAAAAATGCATACCGCAAAACTGCTCAGGGCGCTGCAGCGACTTAGCCAGCGTAGTGATTGAAATAGTAGAAGTATTAGAAGCTAAGACTGCCCCTTCGCACAAATACTGTTCAGCTTCAGCCAGTACCGAGGCCTTAACATCGAATTTTTCAACAACGGCTTCAACAACCAAATCAGCCCCACTGATACCGGCGTAGTCGAGCGTCGGCTCAATACGATTAAGCACCTGCGCCATGGTATCGGGCGTCATACGTCCGCGCTTAACGCGATTAGAAAGAATTTTAGCGGCCTCGCTCAAACCTAAATTTAAGCCTAGCTGCGCGACATCCTTCATCACTACCGGTACATTTTTCAGCGCCGTTTGGTAGGCAACACCCCCACCCATAATACCGGCCCCCAAGATACCAACTCGCGTCACTAAGCAATCCGCTTGAGCAGCCAATTTTTTAGCCTTTTTAGCCATGTATTGGTCTCGCACAAACAAAGCAACTAATGACTGCGCCACTTCAGTTTGCGCCATTTTGGCAAAACCTTCTGCCTCAACGGCCAGCGCTTGCGGACGCGACATACTTGCCGCTTTCTGCATTATTTTAATGGCCGCAACTGGCGCTGGGTAATGGCGCCCCGCCTGCATGGCTACAAAAGCTTTAGATGACTCAAATGCCAGCATAGCTTCTATATCGCAGAGCTGTAGGGGGGTGGTTTTTTGCTTGCGTCGAGCAGTGTAATCAAAACGCCCCGCCACACATTCATGCAGGGTATGCAGAGCCGCGCAACGCAATTGATCACTCGCTACTACCGCATCCAATACACCACATTTTAAAGCCACGTCGGACTTTTGCTCTCGGCCAGATGCTATCCAATCCACCGCTGTATCCAGTCCGCACAGCCGCGGCAGCCTAACAGTGCCACCCCAGCCAGGAATAATACCCAATTTTACCTCAGGCTGTCCCAACACAGCATCATCACTGCCTATACGATAATCACAGGCCAGACAAAGCTCCATCCCACCCCCTAAAGCAAAGCCTGCAATCGCAACCACAGTGGGACAGTGTAAATCCTCAATGCGGTTGAAATTATTATTATTTTTAGCTAGGTGAGCAATTATGTGGTCGGGACCTGCGGAAAAGACGGCGCTAAATTCAGTGATGTCAGCACCGACAATGAAAGCCTTTTTAGCCGAAATAATTAACAGACCTGCTATCGCTTTATCGCTTTCAATGAGCGACAGCACTTGACCAAGCTCAGACACAGTTTGAAGACTAAATTTATTAACTGACGCTCCCTGCAAATTAAAACAGAGCTCAACCAAACCATTGCCCAGCGATTGCAAACTCAGCGCTTCACCCTGAAACAGCACTTTTGACATGCTCAGACCTTCCTTTCTAATTCGACAAATGTTGATACGAATGCGATAGCAGGCAATGGTTTAAATGAAATTTATTTTAAATAGTTATTGCCGCCCTTGAACAAGAGTATGGCAGATATTTACGGCTTAACGGCCGAGAGTTAAGCGCGAGCTAAGAAAGACTGGCAAGCCACACCGAAGTCTCGCCCACACCCTCATTGACCAACACATACACATCAAAAGGCTGCATATTACAGGATTCACCTGGCGCCAAACGCTGACTACCGTTAAGACTACGCACCAGCACCTCGCCACTGACGCAAGCAATACTCTCTCCGCTCTGGGCAACCACGGCCAAATTAGTTACTGCCCTCGGCGCCAGCAGTATTGGCTGTTGCATTAATTTAGGTACTTTTAATGACAGCGAGAGAGGCGGTGCAAATGACAGAGAAAAGAACTCAGATAGTGACAAACCTAGCCCTGACAACAGTTTTGACAAAGACGATACCGACGGACTCACCTTGTCCTGCTCAATAGTGGAGATAACGCTATTGGTCATACCCGCCCGTTTAGCCAACTCACGCTGGGAAAGGCCAATAAGGCTGCGCAATTGCAATATCCTCGCCCCCACGCAAGCATCGGATAATACCGGTTTTGTCATTGCACTCACTCCTTTTAAGTCATATCACCGTAGGGGTTATCCATATCTAAATTAATCGGCTGGACAAAACCTGGTACTTTTATGCTGTCGGTCGAAATCTCTATCTGAGTCTCATCGATCATACCCTCACCAAAGCGATAGATGGTTTGTAAATCACCGAGACTTGCTTTCATGTCGTAACTTTCAGCGCAATCGCGCGTCTCTTCGCGACGCAGCAGGTAATCGGTAAAAACGTCCTTACCATAACGTTTTTTGAGCATACGATCAGCCACAGCGGGTGACAATATAGCCGCCGTAGCATTGTTGCCACCAAAACCTTTGGAGTTCAAAAAAGCCACCTCTGGCAGACACTCTGTGACATTAATATCGGTCACTGACAACTGCAGGCGCCCGGCATGAACATCTTCGGCTACCTTGTCGATGGTTTTAATGCCGGGAATAAAGCCGTATTTAAACACCCCTAGAGTGGCCATCAATTGATCCGCGCTAGCCGGCGCAATAGAGTGACCGACATAGGCCTTAACGGCGGATACTGGCCAGTTTTTTATAGCAAAAGTTTCCGCCACGACATCAAATATCTTAGATTCGGTAACACGATTTTGCGGTGTACTGGACCCGTGAGCCTGCACAAATGAGCGCTCGCGCACTGACTTTTCACCAACTACAGCCTTGGCCGCGGCAACTGCTTTGGCCATAGTGATATAGTTGCCTGCACCAGGAGCCGAGATAGATTTTTTATAGCCATCGGCATTAACAAATATATCCGCTACAGCGGCATGAATATCCGCACCCAGTTCCAGCGCTAACGCATCGTCCATTAACACCACATATTGACTGGACTCGCCGATAGTAAAGCCACAATTCTCACCAAAGGGGCGACTGCTGCGGCGAGGATCGGTAACATCTGCACCATCGAGCCTCGCCAATTTATCTTCGGTCGCAAGAGCACCCATAGTGGCATAGCCATCGACGATTTCAGGGGTAATGGGCGCCTCGGCATTGCCCACTACCGCGACTCGAATGCTACCCGACTGGATATCTTCAACGGCAGCGCGCAAGTTGTAAAGAAAAGTGGCACAGGCGCCAATAGTGGCACCAGTATGACCAACCGAGCCTATAACATAAGCGTTAACAAAGTCGGCCGGCATACTATTTAAGCCCAGTGGGCACTGCTTGGTGGAAACTCGACCGCCTTTTAAACGCGACTGCAACATGCCTCCGAGGCCATCTTGATCCAGCTGACTCATGACATTGCCGGAGTAAACACCGATCTGATCTGGCTTGACACTATCGACCACTTTCTGCCATTCGACCCCCAATGAGTTGATCGCATCGGAAGCCCCTACTACCGCCATCTGCAGCGCACGCGGATGAAAACGCGCATTATAGTGATCGGCAGGGTCGAAACCTGCTGGCAATTGCCCCGCCGACTTCACACTGCACTCGCGATAGCTGTCGACTTTAAATTCTGACTGGCCTTTAATTTCTACCCGTACGCGGCCAGAATCAAGCGCCTCTACTTTCCAAGAATCTGGCAGAGGCTCAGGTAATTGACGCTTGGTCGTTTCAAATATGGCCGCCTGCTCGTTATCGAGGGTAACGCTTTTTTGCCAATGCATAGCATCTACATCAAAATACTTTGACTCAATGCGGCGCACCAAAGTGCCGGCCAACACCTGCTCAGAAAATGCAGCAATAACTTCGGCTTGGCTGTAGTGCTTTAGCTCTTGATCGATATAGACCCCTTGACTAAAACTGACAAGTTTCATCAACACCGCCAAGCCCGCCAGAGTTTCGTTGCGTTCATGTTCTGGCAAACTTTCAATAACCATGCGGCGATAAGCGTGATGGTTAGAGCTGCGACCAGCAGCACCAAAGCCACCGAAACCAGTAATAACGGGTAATGGGATCATTTATCAAATCTCAACTTAGAATTTAGCCATTTAGCATTTGGTAACAGAAGCATTTAGGCCAAATAATGAAATATTAAATGCAATTTTAAGGGATAACTCATTCACAAACCCGTGATAATTAGCCAAAAACAATAATATAATAGCCAAAAAAATTAGGCTCCCACAATGAAAACCCAAAACATCGTCTTTGTGCTGTGCGAAAACATGCTCAGTACTAGCCTTAGCCTACCGGTGGAAATGCTGCGAGCCGCCGAGGCAACAGCCGTAGGCATGGGTAAAAGAGATATTTGTTTAAACATACGCACGCTGGGACTCACTGACAATTCTGTCACCAGCCTATCGGGTTTAAGTATTCAGCCCGACTGTAAACTGAATGATGTAGACCTCAACAAGGTTGACGCATGCAATCAGATATACCTTCCCGCATTGTGGCGCAACCCCAAACCCATTATCCGAAAAAATCCTGAATTACTGACCTGGCTCAGGCGCCAATATGAAGCAGGAGCTACGATATCCGCAGTAGGCACAGGCTGCTGTTTTATGGCCGAAGCCGGTATATTGGACGGTAAAGCTGCAACCACTCACTGGCATTACTTTGATCAATTTCAGCGCGATTACCCACAGGTACACCTAAAAAGGCAGTATTTCATAACCCAGGCCGGCAACCTTTACTGCACCGCCAGCGTTAATGCGCTAGCCGAGTTAACCATACACTTCATCCAAAGGCTGTTTGGCCGCCCTATTGCCCGTAATGTTGAACGGCACTTTTTTCACGAAATACGCTCATCCTTTGAAACTAGCAGCTTCGATGAAGCCCGCGGCAGCAATCACCCCGATGAAGACATTGTTCAAATTCAAATTTGGCTGCGAGATAATCTCAGCCGTGACATACACATGCCTGACGTTGCCGACCTGTTCGGCATGAGCGTGCGCAGCTTTAACCGACGTTTTAAATCTGCAACGGATCAATCTCCACTGCAATTTTTACAAGAAAAACGCATCGACAGCGCCAAGGATTTACTCCAAACCAGCAATTTGAGTATTGCAGAGGTAGCCTACCGAGTGGGGTACCACGATGTCAGTCACTTCTCACAGCGCTTTAAAAAACTTCTAGCAGCCAGCCCCAGCGAATACAGGGTAACCGTGCGCGCCAAACTTTTTAGCAGTAATCATTAAAACAACACGTCAGTAAAATAACTTTTAAGGTCAACTCTTATCGGCATGAAGTAAATGCTTTCATTACGTGCTTTCACCCATTTAAGGGCTTCGCAAGCGAAGCGCTGATTCCAACCGAGATCGGCCATAAACCCAGCGGGGAAACTTACATTATTAACGCGCTGCCAGTAATTCTGACTGGCTTGCCCCAACACAGGGCTCACACCCCAAAAGATTTCAGCCTCGCCAGACAACTGACGCAGAGCCTTGGCGTATTGATCCATTAAGCCCAACTCAAAAAATGGCTGAGTAAAAAATCCATCTGCGCCCGCCGCTAATTTTTCTTTCGCATAGGCAACTTCCACATGCAGTGAGGCACGATAGGGGTCTATAGCGGCATATACTTTAACCTGAGGCAACTCGCGCTTAATACAGGCAATAAGCTCGACACTACTAGTGTTAAAACACTTAGATAAACCATCAACCGGTGGATCACCCTTAACGACTAACAATTCATTTAACTGATGACGGCGAACATAATCGATAAGCGTAAAAGGCTTAGATAAGTCAAAATCGATAGCGCGCAAATGCGGTATGGCCGAATCCACATAGTGTCTGGCCTGCACACAACCCTGCCACGAGCGCACAGGAAAGCGTAATAAATCGGGAATATTAACCGTATCAAAACCTTCATAGAGACGAGATAACTGATGTAGATCGGCATCTAAATAAGCTGCATCACGGGCAACTAACTCAATGGATATTCGTGTTTTTAATGGACGTTTCATTCGACAATACATTCAATGGTTCAATTGCGGTTATCTTAACAAATTCATCCGATGAGCATTTACCGGATTCACTGATAAACTTAATCTATTGATGAATAGTTAAAACAGGTAGCCACAATGCCAAGTTACAAGAGTATTCTTATTGCAGTCGATCTAAGTGATGAAAGCGAAAAAATCATCGAGCACAGCTTACAGCTATACCCAAATCTTCAGAGCCAAGTTCACCTTATCCATACCACAGAGCACCCAATTACGGGCTACGGCGAACTAACCGGAAAAAATCACTGCGCCACCGAGAACCAGATACGCCAAAAGATATACCCCAAACTCAAGAAGTTAAGCGAAAAATACGGCATCCCCTGCAAAAATTTACATATAAAGTTTGGTAGTCCAGCCGATACTATCCATCAATTCGCCGAGCAAATAGAGGCCGATCTTATTGTTAGCGGCAGCCATGGTAAACATGGACTTCAGTTGATATTGGGCTCAACAGCTTACAGTATTGTCCACGGCGCACAGTGCGATGTATTAAGCGTAAGGATATGAAAACAAAATACAGATGATTACTGAGGACTTATCCATTTAAAAGTAGCAGCTAAACTCGGTAACCGTCTAGCGATTTCGGTGCCATTTACACTTCTTTTTTACTGCGATGGTACTAACCCAAATAAATTACAAAATAGAGTCGAATCCGCTTGCAATTTTTCCTCATAGGTCCAATATAAAACTCAAGAGCGCTCGATATACGTTGTAAAATTTAGTGGTTCTACGCAGTGGCGACTGCATTAATGAGTCATTATTACTATAAGGTCTAAGGTAAAAAGCTACTTAAAACTTTGTTCTATAAGCAGCACATTTTGCTTTAGTTTAACGTTAGATAGAGGTATGCCAATGAAATCAGCCGTTAATGTTGTTTATCGTGATCTAGAATCATCCGCCGCACTCAATGCGATCATCGACAAAAAAGTCGCAAAACTGTCTCGCTTTTGTGACGGTATCCTTAGTAGCCGCGTTGTCATAGATATCCCCCACAATCACAAGCACAAAGGCAAAATGTTTCGAGCCTCTCTTGAACTCGACATGAAAGGTGCACCTTTAACTGTTCATTGTGATGACGAGTCTGTCCACATCGCTGTGCGTGACGCCTTTAGCAGTGCTGAGAGAACCTTAAAAAAGACGGCAGGGCGTAAACGTAATCGCCGAGGTGAAAACTTAGATGCTGCACTAGCCACTGACACTCAAGATGCAGATGGTGACATGATCTTCGACGATTATGATGAAGATACAACTCAGCACTAAGCATTACTGTATTGAGGACGCTTGGAACAATAGAACTTAACAGAACTGAACAGTAAGGAATTAAAAGCAGAGCTAGGGCTCTGCTTTTTTCGTTCTAAACCTTCGACATTCTTGCACAACCCAAACCTAGGCTACTAAGGGGACGTTTTAAGGATGATTTATTGAAGCCTATCGATTGGTAAGATTTTATTACAGCAAGAGTACAGCATCTCGGGAGGCGCTAACTATCAAAGTGTTTTGACATGAGGAACTGGGAACTGAACCTCGCAAGCCAAACCCGCTGGCAGAGCCATACCAGCATTGGGAAGTGTAATACGCACGCCAAATGTACCACTGGCTGCATCTATCACCTGATCCACGATATCGACCACGCCAATAACTGTTTGCCCGGCAGCAATAACTGTTACCTGCATACCTATCTCGACCTTGCCGTAACTTTTCCCCTCAATAATGACCTCTGCATTAAGCGGATTCAGTGCCGCCAACTCAAGTACAGGCTCTGTTCCAACGTATTCACCGATAGATACATTGCGCTTGACCACTATTCCATCAATAGGGCTGAGTATAGTACGACGTTTGAGCTTTTCTTTAGATTCAAGAACTGCCATTAAGGCCAGCTTTTTCTCAGTCAGTAATTCATCGCGTTCAAAATCTGACAACAAGTCTTTTAACAGTAAATCACGATTGCGCTCCAGCTTGCGCACGGCAAACTCTGCCTTAGCCTTGACCGACTCCAATTCAGCTTGCTCTAGGCCATTTTCGAGGACTAGCAATACTTGACCTTTTTTTACCGAGGCCCCACGTTTGGTATTAACTGACCTAACAATTCCCGGTACCTGACTAGAAACATCAATACTACGGCTGGGTTCCAACAAGCAGCTTAACTGGGACTGATTCAAACCCGATGCAGAAGATTGTTGAATGGCGATGAACATTAGCAATATTGGATAAATAATTTTCTTCATATTGAATTTATTACACTCATGAAATTATATTTTAGATCCAACAAAAGACAGCAGCTCCTGTTGGTTTTCGTCTTCTTTTAACAGCTGAACACGTGATCTAGCGTGCTGTTTTTCCAATAAATGTTGCGCTCGAGACAATGCCTTTAAACACAAGTTATTCGACAATCGAGCCGAAAACGAAGCGGGTAGAATCGCCTGAGAGAATCGCTGTAACAACAACCAAAAATTACTTCGCTGCTTTAACACTTGATCTTCGAGAGAAACTAAGACCTCAACAGACCCTTGGTCCCCCATACGTGCACAGCGACCCAACAATTGCCGATCAATGCGTGATGCATCGTGAAACTCGGTTAGTATCACATGCAACCCTCCATTTGCTTCAACCTCGGTGCTGAGCTTAATATCAGTACCGCGCCCCGCCATACTAGTGGCAATGGTAATTTGAGCCGCCTCCCCTGCCAGACTAATAATCTCAGCTTCATTGCCGTCATGCCTGGCTGAGAGCAATTGATGAGGGATTTGAAGTTGCTGTAAACGCTGACTTAATTGTTCAGAAGCCTCGACAGAGGCTGTGCCAACCAATACTGCTCGGTTATCGGCATAAAGATTCTCGATACGCACGATAATGGCCTGCCATTTTTCTTCACACCCTAAATAACTAACACTGCCTAGATTTGTACGTTTACTCGGCTTGTGCGAAGGAATGGCAACCACGGGCAAGGAGTATACGGACCACAACTCAGGCACTACTTCTGCGGCGGTACCCGTCATACCACCTAAGTGATGATATAGACGGAAAAACTTTTGAAAACTCATGCGCGCTAAGGTTTTCCGTGGTTTGCTGAAATCACAATTCTCTTTGGCCTCAATCAATTGTTGCAGTCCTTGCTCCCAGGTTCGATCAGCCATGACTCGGCCAGTATGCTCATCAATAATTTGGACCTTACCATCGCGAATCAAGTAATGCAGATCCAGGCTGAAATTGTAAAGCGCCGTCAAAGCCTTACTGATTAGCTCCATACGGCGAATGCGACCAAGCCAATAGGGACCAAGATCACCGCATAATGCATCTACCTTTTGCTCCCCTGGCGGTAAAAGTTCAATGGCTCCAGACTCATCATGGCGAATATAGTCTATCGCAGACTCCAAGCTACGAGCCACTTCAATGGCTTGGGAGTATATTCTCTCCTGTTCTGGATTAGCCTCTTGTTCACCGGAGATAATCAGCGGCGTGCGAGCTTCATCTAATAGCACAGAATCCGCTTCATCCACCACAGCAAAGTGTAGGCCACGCAGCATAAGGTTTTCTGCGTATTTACCTCGCCCTTGCAGTCGCTCGCCATGGAGTTGCAGGGCGCTGGTGTGATTCTTGAGCACGAGTAAATCTTTCAAATAGTCGAATACCAACTCGGTATTAGTACAGTAAGTCACATCACAACCGTAAGCCTGCTGCCGCTCAATTTTGGTTTTCCCCTCGACAACGCACCCCACACTGAGGCCTAACATTTCATATACTGGCCGCATTGTCTCAGCATCACGCTCAGCCAAATAATCATTCACTGTTATAACATGGGCGGGAATCGAAGCTAGTGCCGCGGTAGCTGCAGGCAAAATAGCCGTTAATGTCTTTCCTTCACCCGTTTGCATTTCGGCAACATTACCATGAAATAACACCAAGCCACCGAGCAACTGACTATCGAAGTGATACATCCCAACGCAGCGCCCAGAGGCTTCTCGTACCAATGCAAATGCTTGTGCCAAAAGAGTATCGGTGCAGCCTTCAATTAAAAAATCGCGCCGTAACTTATTAGCTGAGAGAATGATGTCTGCGTCAGATAACGCTGACAAGCAAACGCTTCTTGCGTGTATCTGAGGCAAAAAGCGCTGATAGCTTTTGTAAGAATTACGCCATGGACGAAACAAGAAACCGACACAACTGTGCGCTAAACGATCAGTTAGAACCTGTTTTTTAAGATCACGTTCAGGCCGAAAAAGGCCAGAGCTAGGTTGTCGAATCGGCCGTTTAAACATTAAGCTGCCTTAAGAAAATACGCCTTAAACCACGATACCAACGATAAATTAGGGGTTCAGCATCGTGCTTAAATAACACATAAACCCGTTCATTAAGGCGCTGTTTAGGTACTCTTGGGGCTGAGACCTCTATCTTAAAATAACGCCCTATAGTTCTTAAGCTTTCAGGTTCAGCAGGGTCCAAAGCAATTAAACCACCACCTTGAGTAGATAAAACTTCGCTAGGCAGTTCCTGCGTGGAAGCCGGGACAATACGAGCCACCGAACCAGTAAAGAGCGCGCTCTCATTCGATACCAAACGCAGTTCTACTGACTGGGTTCGATTACGTACTAAGTCAATAGAGTCCTCTGATACCATAGCTATAACCGGTAGGTCATGGGCATCAATGACATACCCCAGCACTTCACCGCGTTCTATATAACGGCCGAGTAAATCTTTGGCATGAGGTAAAACAAAGATACCCTGACGC
Organism: uncultured Cellvibrionales bacterium; assembly: GCA_913050115.1. GTDB lineage: Bacteria > Pseudomonadota > Gammaproteobacteria > Pseudomonadales > Cellvibrionaceae > UBA1124. The sequence continues at coordinate 6,078 of CAJWZU010000016.1, read as the reverse complement.
GGACTTACAATCTCTAGAGATGCTTGCTTGAGATGCTCTCGTGATAACTTCTCCCGGGTATAGCTGACCACCTCGCGAGCTAAAGCTGCGTCCACGCGATCTGATAGTGCGGCTTTATACCGATACTCCGCCTCTTTCACTTGCGCCTCTAAAACCGCAACTTCGCTCTCTACATCAGAAGCTCGCATTAACAGTAACGGCGTACCCTCTTTAATTTTATCGCCTGACACAGCAGTAATACTATCAACAAAACCTGAAACCTCTGTGCGGACATAGGTATTTTCAGGCGCCGACAAAACACCCTCAGCGTAGGTTGCATAGGGAAATGGAATAACGGCTAACAGCAATAGAATTACTGACGAAGCCGAGGCAAATACAGCCATAACCCTGTTGCGTCTTAAAACGAGGCTAGGGTCTCTAAAAGGCTTAATCATTACACGTACAAATGGCCCCAGCACCGACATGTAGAATGACCATAAAGCCAAGAGCACACCAATAATGAAATATTTGGCCGCCACAAACAGTGAAATGGCTAACATAACGATCATGCGGTAAATATAAGAGGTAATCGAGTAGCCTACCAGCCAAGCAGATTCGCGTGTACTAGAGGCATGGGAGTCAATATCACGTACACCAAAAGCGAAACGCTTAATTAAATAACCCAACTGCTGATTTCCACGCGCAGCTAAATTAGGTATTTCTAAAAAATCAGCCAGCACATAATAGGCATCAAAACGGAGCAGAGGATTACCATTAAATAAAACCGTAGACACGCCGGCTATTAGCATGATGTTGTAAGCGATTGCACGTGCGGTACCTGGCTCCATACTTACCCAAAGAATCATCGCCAAAGCGGCAATGGCCCCTTCGACCATAATCCCGGACGCCCCCACAATCATACGCTGGTACTTATTGCGAAATGCTGAAGCGGCTGAGGCATCAACATAAGGTACTGGAAAGAACACCAAAAACATCACACCCATTTCATGCACTTCGCCGCCCCAGCGTTTTACCGCGTAGGCATGCCCCATTTCATGAATAAGTTTCACCACAGGGTACACCAGCATGGTCAGCAAGATATTTTCAACTGACAAAACTTTATCCGATATATTGCTGGTTAAGGCATCAAAATGTATACCCGCCAAAACTAATGCGTAAGCAACAACCCCCAGCCAGACCAAAAACCCCAGTAAAGAAAATATCGGCTGGACCCACCGTACCGTCGCCAAAAGAAATCGGTCGGGGTCACACAGAGGTAAGCGAATGCTAAGTGGCGATTTTAATTTTTGCAGTAGTTTTTTGCGGGCAATCGTTTTATGGCGGTTATGTAAGTTATCAATATCAGGAGCCGTATCTGACTGCAACACATTTGCTCGGAACAGCTTCGACACTAAATTGATAATTTCGTCCTGACTTGGCATATCATCGCCAAGTTTGTCGCAGGCCAATGTCCAAATTTCTTGCAGCGATTTTTCACCGTCCATCATGCCAATAATTTGGTAGGCTTCAGGAGAAAAGCGATGAAACTGCCCAGTGACAAAATCCTGTAATACATACCAGAGAGAGCCTCGATACAGGTGACGATGAATCACCGCATGACGACGCAAACGAACCTTTAAATCCGCGACTAAATACCAAGTCTGACTGAATAAATTAGCGGCCATTTATGACCACCAACGCCATAATATAAGACGTACCCATTCGGACAGTTCTCGCGTCCAAATGCCCATTAAATTACGATCATCAATATAAAGCTTACCTACGCCCTCCATACCAGGTCGCAAAAACTCATTTGAATTGGCAATTTTCGCCTCAACAGAAAAGTAACTAGCGCCATCTTTTGAGCGCGTTAACGGGGTGATATTGGTGACCTCTATATCAAAGGGATCATCCGGTAATGCCGACAAATAAACTCTACCTTTCTGCTGTAATTGAATATCAGCAATACGACTTTCTCTCACCAACAGTTCGACTCGGTATTGGCCTAGTGGTGACAACTCAAATAATTGATCACCCTTTGCAACTCCACCGCCTAGGCGTTGACTCAGATCACCACTGACAATTAGTCCATCAAACGGTGCAAATTGATTGGCGCGTTCAAGTTTTGATTCAACTAACTTGAGCTGAGCTTTAGCTTGAGCTAATTGCGCCGCTATAATATTAGTTTGGGCGCGATCATGATTTGCCATAGCCTCTTGATACTGGCGACTTAACTTGGTTTTTTGGCTGCGCCAGCGCAAGCGTTCCAACTGTAAATCGCGGTCATCTAAACTAAATACCAATTCACCTTTTTTTACCAATTCGCCGGCACGCACAGAGGCATCATCGATATAACCATCATAAGGTGCCGCCAATACACGTTGATATGCAGCCTCAACAGCACCATCGGACGATAACCAATACTCTCCCTGCGCAAAGGTGAAAAACAGAACCAAAAACATTACTGCACAGAGCACAAGCTTGCGTCCCCAAAAATCAGGGCCCAGTATTTTTTGCTGTTGATCCCGACCAACATCTAACACCTTTATGGCAATCGATTTAGCATTTTCGCGTTTATCCTCCAAAACACAGCCAGCCAAGGCTATGACGCTTTCACAATATTCGACATCGGCCTCAGTAAATGGAGCATCAATATCGCGCTCTAATGTCAGAGCACCTACAGCATCAATTAAGCCATCAGGCTGACGAATAAATATGGGTAAAGTGAGAATATTTTCCTCTTGCTGTTGTAGCGCTAAAGCCGCATGCGCCACAATAACTAGGCCACTGTTTTTAGCGCCCCCTCCAGGTGCATAGTTTATCGTTATCTGTTGATCCAGTGCTTCGTCCATCGCCTTTTCGATAGCGCGCACCCAATTCATTTTCTTACCAAATTGGGCACTGTGAGAAAGATGACAAATTTCAATCGAACCCTTTTTTCGATAGCCTAAACTGACCATTTCACAATCAAGCTTTGACACCATATCTGATAACAATCGCATAGCGGCCGCATCAAAATTAGGCTGCGCTAAAACATTCGCCAACAAGCTAACGGAATCACCCAAACGTGCATCGGTCACTCCGCCCTGTAATTGCCTAGAATACAAACTTGATAGCTGCAACCAAGAACATCCCCATTGCAACTGCTGCATAGCCACGGATAATTTATCGGCAGACATCGCTTCTACAGCCAAAGTTACCACTGCAAAAATTTCAGACTCAGTATCAGTTCCTGAAAAATTAGCCACAGGATAGGCCAATGCATAACATTGACATCCCGACTCTGAGATGGCCTCCAGTTCCAAAACAAGACCTTCACCCTGCTCCAAACCTCGTTCCGTGATTTCAGCTAAAAGGTCTATATCTACATCTTGAGATTCGCACAGAGCTTTTGGTTCCAAGCGTCCCTCTGGTGACTTAATCGTTAGCAAACCCGCAAAGGCACCATCGATTAGAGAGGTCTGTAATTCCAGCCAAGTTTGCAGCGAAAACGAGGTATTTAGGTTTTGCAGCTGTTGCATATTAGTCATTGTTACGAGCGGTTCTGGTGTTTTGAGGTCGGATAAATCGGCATGTATGGACATAGTCTAGGGTCTTATCGTTCAAGGGTACGGAGCGATTTCTGCCACCACTAAAAAAACCACGACTAAGTTCATATAACATTGGAACTTAGTCGTGACTGAGATCACACCAACAACTGCATCATTTTTAACAATGGTGCTGCAGATTAATGTCGCTGCTTTGGCTTAAAGTCACTCCACGTCTTGAAACGCTTCGCTTTTAAAGACTCTATACCTGCGCGCATTAATGCGGTGTCATTATTTTTATTTGGCTTTTTGGCCCTGCTTAACGAGATAGAACTCCAACCGACCAAACCAGCCAGAGCAGCCTCTAGGTTAGTACCTTTAAATTTGTTAGCAAGAGCATTGACTGTATCTGTGTCGACAGTGTCAGTTTCAACGTCATCAGTACACCCTTCTTCACCTGAAGTAGCTTCAGTGCCTTCGCACTCTTCTACCTCCTCAGCTTCGAGGTTTTTCTCCTCGGCATCATCACCTTCAGCTGTATTAGCGCCCTCAGGCCCCGCAGCAGTCGGTGCAGATGGCAATTGAAAACTCATGCTGCCATCTTTAGAACCGCCGCCTGTTTTACCGGCCAGCCCGCTCACAACACTAGCTATGGGACCAACATCATCGTCAGTTTGTCTGTCTAAGGCAGCACTAAGGAATTCAGTGTTAGGCGTTAATTCGACATTTTGATCGCCGACAGCAGTACTTGAAGACTGAGCGCTAGAGTTCAATGCGCGCTGAGCAAAGGCTCTAACAGCAGACTCTAAAGTGTTATTAATACTCTGATCATCACCGAGAGCCGCCTTTAACTTGCTGTAAATGCTACTTTTAACACCCCGAATCAAATCGACATCTGTCTGCGCCAAAGTCACAACCGTTGTAATTTCAGGCACAATGGCACTGTCATCGTCTTTAACGAAGGTGTAACGCGCGTAATCACCCACTGCGGTGTCAAATGCAAAGTCCACAACCAGGGTGTCATTGCCTGCACCACCGATTACAGAATCATTACCTTCACCAGAATCTAGATAATCAGCTCCACCAATAATGTAGTCAGTATTTTTATTGCCAAAAGTCGTATAACCGCTATTACTGTTGTCATACTCACCGCTATCACCCGTTAATCGGTCGTTACCTGCCCCGGCTAAAATACGATCGTCACCAACACCACCAAAGATCACATCATCCCCTGAACCGCCGATAATACTGTCGTCAGCACCGAAGTTAGGATCCAGTGTTTCGGCAATAATAACCTCGCCATCACGGTACTGATATTCGGCTTCATCACCGGCAATAAAGTTGTTACCGCTGTCGGCAAGCAAAGTGTCATCGCCACCGCCGCCAATAATCTGATCGTCTCCATCACCTGAAGTAACCATGTCACCACCGACAGTTCCAGCGTTAGAATCGGTAGATTTCATTACGTTAATAACACCATCGACAAAGTCTATTTCACCGTTGTCACCCAGAACCCTATCTACGCCTCGGCCTGTTGTGACGCTATCTTGACCATCACCGGCAATAATATTGTTATCGCCATCACCGGCGTTAATAGTGTCATCACCACCAAAGGTTGTCGCAGTTGTGATGATGTTATCAAGTTTGCCTGATGCCGTGAATTTGACAATACCTGAATCACCGATAATTTGATCCGAGCCACCGCCGGTATTAATTTGATCATTGCGATAACCACCAATAACCACATTGTTACCCGCACCCACAGAGACTTTATCCGCACCACCATAACTAAAGAGAGTACTCACCGCGCTGAGTAACTGATCAGCCGTTGTGTAAGTCAGGTATCCATGGTCAGCAATCACATGATCATTGCCTATATTAGCCGTAATAGTGTCATCGCCAGCACCACCAATGATTCGATTAAAGCCATCATTAGTCGAAATGATGTCATCACGGCCAGTAACATCATCTACATCAGTACTCTGTAAACGAACCAAGTGACCATTTTGGAAACCTGCCACACCGTTATCGCCAACCACAATATTATTGCCATTTTCAGTAATAATATTATCAGCGTCGTAACCACCGAACACGATATTGTCGCCATTACCCGCACTAATTAAATCAGCGCCGCCAAGATTGAGATCACCACTCTGAACCTGGCTAATCACGCCGACAGCGGTATAACTTATGATACCGTTATCACCAAGAATATGGTCGTTACCTTGGGTCGCCGTTACGGTATCGCTACCAAAACCGGCAATAACAACTGAACCACCATTCGCCAAGGTAATGACATCATCAGAGCCTTGATTCGGTAACAAGCTTGCTGCATTCGTCAAAACATCCGAGGAATTATACGTCAGTGCACCATGGTCACCGATGACATGATCCATACCGCTTAGAGTATCGATGGTATCTATACCGGTACCACCAATAATGCGGTGGTTACCGTTGCCAAGATTAATGGTGTCATCGCCGCCGGTTTTATCATTAACATCAGTACTAATTAAGGTAATCAGATGACCGTCGGTGAAGCTGGCGGTACCGTTATCGCCGATAACGATGTCGT
>CAJWZU010000015.1 GCA_913050115.1 uncultured Cellvibrionales bacterium | reverse complement strand
CTGCGCCATCGCCATTGAAATCACCCTGCTGGGCGGTCCAATCAGTCGACTTGTTGTTTAAGCTCTCAGTACGTTCAATAGACCCCATGCTGTTAGTAATGGCAATTTCTGCACTGCCGTTAGTGCTGCGCCAGAATATATCGGCAGTACCGTCGCCATTGAAGTCGTTATCAATCGCTGAAGAACCACTAGAGCTAGAACTGCTGCTGGAAGAGCTAGATGAGCTGCTTGAGCTTGATGAAGAGCTGCCGTCATTATCAGGGGTACAGTCCGCTACCTTCCATGCTGAGTCGGACGCCCAACCCACACCAGGTTCATAAGCGCTGTTGCCGTTAGAGCACCAGCCGCTAATTACGCATTCATAGCCAGAGCCTGCGTTAAACACTTTGTCACCAATGAGGTAGGTCGCCTCGGCATCAAAATTTTCACAGCTGCCGACTGAGCCTCCAGAAGACGAGCTAGATGAAGAGCTACTTGAGCTACTTGAACCGGTGGTGCCAGAACTGCTAGAAGATGAGCTGCTTGAAGAACTACTGCTAGAGGTTGAACTGCTGCTAGAAGAGCTAGAACTGGACGAAGAACTGCTGGTAGAACCTTCAGAATGCCCCATACCGGTGTGCATAGCATTGAGTATATCGCCGTTGTCGGCGTCTATTTCCCAAGCAAACAAGCCACCCAGGTCTTTATTAAGTACATACTGACCTTTAGCTTCAATTGAGCGAGGGTTGTCGTAGGTGATGAGGTCTCCGCTTGAAGCATTCCAACTATAAGCTGCTTCGGCGATTTCGTCATAGCCCGCCACCCAGCCGCCAGACTCCATACTGTTAACGATATTGCGATAGTCCACTACGCCGTCTTCCCAGGTGCCGCGGACTTTGCCGCTAGCAGTACCAGTGAAGGGGTTATTGGGATCGGTCATGTTGCTAACGCCGGTCCATCCGCGGCCATACATAGTGGCGCCCACTACGATTTTACCGGGGTCTACGCCCTGATCCAGCAGTGCCTGTACGCCGTTATCGGTGGTGTAAGCTTCGTCGGGGCGCCAAGCTGTTGCATACAGCGCTGTCTGATGGCCAAGTACTTCGTTGGTCCAAGCACCGTGGAAGTCATAGGTCATCAGAAAGATCTTGTCCATATATTCTTGGGCAGCGCCGTAATCGACAATATCGATCTTGTCTTTACCGGCACTAATTGCCGAGGTCAGCTCTAGCGAACGGCCTGTTTCAGCTTCTAGCTTGTCCAACATCACACGTAGGTCGCGCATGAGTATGCGATAGGTTTCGCCATCGTTAATAGGGTCGCCTAATGTTGGACTGGCGCCCTTGCCGCCGGGAAATTCCCAGTCGATATCGACACCATCAAAGAATTTCCATACGCGCAGGTACTCTTCTACGGAGTCGACAAAGGTTTTACGTTTTGCATCGTCACCTAAAAAATAGAAGGGGTCTGACAGTGTCCAACCCCCCACAGAAGGCAAAATTTTCAGATTTGGATGGGCCTGTTTGAGTGCCATTAACTGGCCGAAAGTACCTTTATAAGCCGCGCTGGTATTTTGGGTGCCATCCAGTGGAATTTGCAGGGCGGCCCAAGGGTCGTGAATGGTGATTTGGTAGTCTTCGCGACCAGCGCAGGATCTCATTAAAGCGTTAAAGGAATTGCCATCTTCGATCTCTTTGAGGCTGTCGTTAAGCCCGTCGCCACCACAAATAGGCGCAAAACCATAAAGAATGTGAGTTAGGTTTTCACCGGCAACTTTGTCGACATTAAAGCGCCGACCATATACGCCCCATTCTACAAAGTAGGCACCGACAGTTTTACCGCTACTGTTGATGTAAGACTTATTATTTTCGCCCACATTTGAGGCTAAAGGAGCCAAGTGGCTGCCATCGGTATCGGCGACAACTATCGGCTTGGAGGTGGATTCGGAACAGCCATCAGCATTACATAGAGCGACAGTAACATCGTAGCGGCCGCCCTGAGCGATTTCCAGGGTAGCGATGCCCGCTTGGCTGTCGCTGATATCTTGAGTAAAAAAAGTCTCGCCGTTTAAGCGATATTCTGCCCGTGTAGCGTCGTCACCCGAGCCCCAGCTAGTGCTCCAAGGCACATCTACGTCGGCGTGCGTTTTAATGGTGTATAAATCGTTGTAGGCGGTAGCGGCGTGATTGACTTCGATAATCGAAAAATCGACGGCCATCCAGTCCAACCGCGGTGTGCCCGGCAATGCGGCAGTGGCGATAGCACTGGCGAGCAACGTGGGAATGGCTACCAGTGTTGGTAGCTGCTTGATAAATTTCATGCTGTGAACCTCTGTATTTTATTATTGTTGATTGTGCTTTGTTGTTGGGTCTGGTTAGCGCGGCTGGCGCTGAGGGGAAATGTTTATATACTGCAGATTCTACTTTTATTGCTGCACTTTAGCCTGTTGCAGGTCGAGTATTCAAGTATTCCTAGGGTGATCATCTTTCTTTGCCAATGCTGTCACAGGTGGTGACACAGATGTTACGGTGGGTTGCAGATTCGAGCGGGCTCTGGTTTTTGGTGAGGGTTCTGAGTAGCTATTACAGGCTAATAATGAATAGCCGATAAAAAGGGGGCCAGAGTTTTAGCTCTGGCCCCCTTTTTATCGGACTTAGTTATCAGCGGCTTGCGCTTAATTGGCGTGCAGCGCAGCATTCAGTTCAATGGCACTTTTATTGGTTAAGCATTCAACTGCACCACTAATAGAGTTGCGGCGGAACAATAAATCAGACTTGTCAGAAAGGTCACGAGCTTTAACTTTGTCTACTTCTACACCCTTGTCGTCGAGCATGACTACTTTGGTGCCGGGAGTAATATAAAGTCCAGATTCGATGGTGCAGCGATCGCCCAGTGGAATACCGGTGCCGGCATTAGCACCGAGCAGGCATTCTTTACCCACTTTAATGACGATGTTACCGCCGCCAGAAAGAGTGCCCATAGTGGAACAACCGCCGCCGAGATCGGAACCGGCGCCAATCATCACGCCTGCAGAGATGCGGCCTTCAATCATGCCAGGTCCTTCGGTGCCAGCGTTAAAGTTGACGAAACCTTCGTGCATAATCGTGGTGCCTTCACCGATATAGGCGCCTAGACGTACACGGGCGGTATGGGCAATTCGGACACCGCTGGGTACGACGTAGTTGGTCATTTTCGGAAATTTATCAACGCAGTCGACTGACAGCAATTCGCCATTTAAGCGAGCCTGCAGTTGGCGCTCTGGCAGTTCGGCCAGATCGATAGCGCCCTGATTGGTCCAGGCGACATTGGGTAGAGCGCCAAACAGGCCGTCTAGCACCAAGCCATGGGGTTTTACTAGGCGATGGGAAATAAGTTGCAGCTTCAGGTAACCCTCAGGTACAGAGCTTGGCGCGGCATCGGTTTCAAGCAGGGTCGCCACTAACGGACGTTTACTATTGGCGAAGCTCTTAACAATAGCGGCTTGATCGAGACTGTCAGCCGCTTCTAATGCGGTAACTAAAGGTTCGAGTTTAGCGGTATCCAAAGCAATGGCCTGATTACCACCGGTAAAGCCCAGTACTTTGGATACGGCTGAGGTAATGGCCTCAGATGGATTCAATAGTGGTTGCGGATAGAAAACTTCCAGCCACTCGCCTTTGTTGTTGTTAGTGCCTACGCCAAAACCCAAACTAAATAATTTGCTCATAATTGTTTCCTCGTTACCAAAATTTTATAAAAATTTGTGTTCAAAGTCCGCGGCCTTAAAACCTACGCTAAAAGCGCCATTAAGTTCCAGTAGCGGGCGTTTTATTAATGTGGGACTGGCTAAAATGACATCGATCACCGAGCTGTTGTTGAGGTTCGATTTAGTGTCGTCGTCGAGCTGCTTCCAAGTAGTGCTGCGTTTGTTGATCAGCGTTTCCCAGCCGAGTGCTGCTACCCAATGTTCCACCTGAGCGGCGGTGATACCATCGCTGCGAAAATCGTGAAAGGTATAGTCACTATTATTGGCTTCTAGCCACTTGCGCGCTTTTTTGACGGTGTCGCAGTTTTTGATGCCGAAGAGGGTGGTCATGTCACAGCCTTAAATTGATTTGCAGTTAAATGGGGGTTGTCGCTAAAAACTCAAGGTTTAATCAGTTTTTTTGGATGTTTGCGCGCCGGATAGCACGTGCTGCAGATATCGCACACTAAACCGTGACAGGCTCGCGCCTGACAGTGTTCACGGCCATAGTAGATTATTTGTAGGTGCATCTTGTTCCAACTGTCGGCGGGAAATAGCTTTTTTAAGTCGCGTTCGGTTTGTACAACATTTTTGCCTGAAGTTAATCCCCATCGCTGGGCCAAGCGGTGTATATGGGTGTCGACGGCAAAGGCAGGGATATCAAACACTTGGCTCATCACCACGCTGGCCGTTTTATGGCCTACTCCAGGTAGCTTTTCCAGTTCTTCTAAGGTATTGGGTACTTCGCCCTGATGATTGTCCACCAGCATTTGCGACAATACTGAAATCGCTTTTGACTTTTGCGGCGATAAACCGCAGGGGCGGATCACGGCTTTAATATCCTCGACCGGTACTTTAGCCATATCAAAGGGGTTATCGGCTAGCCGCCATAGGGCAGGAGTAATTTTATTCACTCGCTCGTCAGTGCACTGGGCCGACAGCAACACCGCAATCAATAAGCTGTAACCATCGAAGTGGTCGAGCGGCACGGGTGGGTCGGGGTAGAGTTCTTGTAAACGCCTAAACACATAGTCTGCACGTTCAGCTTTGAGTAAGTTTTTAGCACTCATGTTTGCGCTTGTACCATTGCAGCAATCAAACCAATTATGCCGCCAAATACGCCGCCCCATACCACCAGCCAACCGAGGTGCTGGCGGATCATAGTTTGAATAATTTCTTTCACTAACTGCGGTGTCAGCTCATTCAGACGCTGTTCAATAATACTTTCGACTTTGCCTCGCATTTCATCAATAATTTTTGGTTGTTCGATATTAAGCAGTAACAGTTCGTTAAATTTATCGCTCTGGCTAATATCAATTAATGCTTTTTTTATTTTGCTGATAAAGGGTTCTTTTAACGGCTCTAAAGCGGCGGTGCCGCCAAACATGCCTAGCATGCTGCCAAAAGAGGATTCTTCTACAGCCGATACCATTGATGCATAGGCCGGTTCCATATCTACGTTGTCGATAATCGGCGCGAAGTCGAAGTGGGCGGCGTGGCCGGCGCTATCCGATAAAAAACGGTCGATATTTTCAGCGGTAAAAAACTGCTGCATCATCAAATCTCTAATGCCGGATTTGAAATCCTCGAAACGCGCCGGAATGACACCTGAGCCGTACAACCCCGGAATTTTTTCAAACAGCATGTGCACCGCAAGCCAGTTGGTAAAAGCGCCGGCGAGAGCAAACAGACCGATATTCAGAATCAGTGGGTTTTTAAATAAGTATCCGCTAGCAAAAATGGCCAGCGCGAGAAAGTTAGCAATTAGGCTTTTATTTAGCATTGTTAGAATCACTTTATAGAGACTGGACGTATTGCTTGATGCGTTCGGCAGCTTCAACACATTGTTCGACTTCGGCCACTAGCGCCATACGCACATAATATTCACCAGGGTCTGTACCTTGGGATTCACGAGCAATGTAGCTGCCGGGCAGCACAGTAACGTTTTGCTGGGCGAATAGGCCTTGAGCAAATTCGGAGCCAGGTATGGGCGTGCGCACCCATAGATAAAAGCTGGCGTTGGGTTTGGTTGCCGGTAACACACCGTCGAGTATTGCCAACACGGCATCAAACTTTTGCCGGTAAAGTTCACGATTGGTTTGTACATGTTCTTCGTCGTTCCATGCGGCAATGCTGGCGAGCTGTGAAGCTACCGGCATGGCACAGCCGTGATAGGTGCGGTAGAGCAAAAATTTTTGAATAACCTCGGCATCTCCAGCGACAAAGCCCGAGCGCAGCCCCGGTAAATTTGAGCGCTTGGAGAGGCTGTGAAAGACCACGCAATTTTTATAATCGTCGCGGCCACTTTCAGCGCACGCCTGCAACAGGCCAATGGGTGGGGCTTGCTCATCGAAGTAAAGTTCGGAATAACACTCGTCCGAGGCGATAATAAAATCGTATTGATCGGCTAGTGTAATCAGCTTTTTATAGGTATTTGTGTCGATTACGCTGCCGGTGGGGTTGCCAGGCGAGCATAAAAATAACAGCTGGCAGCGGGCCCAAATGTCGGCAGGTACGGCGTCAAAGTCGGGTAGAAAGTCATTGTCGGCGGTGCAATTTAGGTAATAAGGTTCAGCTCCTGATAGATAGGCTGCGCCTTCGTAAATCTGGTAAAAGGGGTTGGGGCTGATGATTAGGGGACTATTTTGAGCTTGGTCAGGCACTCTATTAATTACCGCCTGGGCGAAGGCAAATAGCGCTTCTCGAGTGCCATTCACCGGCAGTACAGAGGTGTCGGGGTTTAGGCTTGCCGCTGTTAAATTAAAGCGAGTTTCGCACCACTTAGCGATGGTGCCGCGCAATTCCGCTAAACCCTTGGTAGAGGGGTAGTTAGCGATGCGCGCTATATTTTCCACTAGGCAATCGAGCACAAACTGTGGCGGCGTATGCTTAGGCTCACCTATCGAGAGTGCGATATGTTCGAGCTCAGCCGGCGGGGACACCGCCGCTTTTAGCGTGGCCAGCTTTTCGAAGGGGTAAGGTTGTAGTTTGTTTAAATCGGGGTTCATTGGCATCGCTATATAAATTTTATTGGGTTTAATTTAATTGCAGTTATTCTTTACCGACTTGCTGATCCAGTTGGCGGCAAATTTCTGCCCGCAGCGCTCGTCCCAATTGCTCATTAAAAAGTGGTCGGCTTTGGTGGTCGGTAATAAAAAATATATCTTCAACGCGCTCGCCTAGAGTACTGATGCGGGCATTTTGCAGACGCACATTAAATTCGAGGAATATTCGACCGATACGTGCGAGTAGGCCGGGACGGTCCGGGGTGATGACTTCGAGCACACTGTAGCCGTTGAGTTTATCGTGAGACAGCGAGGTCTGAGTTGGCATGGCAAAATGCTTGAGTTGTCTCGGTGTGCGGCGGCTTATTTGTGCCGAGTACTCGTCGATCAGGGCCAACTCGTTCATTAATGTGCGCTGAATACGAGCAATTAGTAGTGGGTCGTCACCAATAGGGTGGCCGTCTGGGTCGAGTACAAAGAATGTATCAATGGCGTAACCGTCACGAGAGTTGTAAATGCGTGCATCTTGAATACTGAGATTGAGTTGATCCAGTGCGGTAGCGGCGGCGGCAAAAACATTGTTTTGCTCTTTGGTGCGAATAAAAATCTGGGTCGCACCTTCGTACTGGTGCTCGCTGGTTTCTTTAACCAGTACCAGTGGCTTATCGCAGCTGTGCGCGGCAATGGCCTCGGTGTGCCAGACAATATCGTTGTGGTTTTCGCGCAGGTAGTAGTCGTCGCCCATATCGCCCCAAACGGACATTATTTGCGTTCGCTCGAAACCTTTGTGTTCGAGTTTTGCGATAGCGGCATCGACCGTCTCGGCGATTAGGTCATTTTTGTCGACGGTGTTCTCTAAGCCGCGGCGCAGGGCGCATTTGGTCTCTAGGTACAGTTGGCGCATTAAGCTGGCACGCCAGCTGCTCCACAGGTCTGGGTTAGTGGCGTTAATGTCGGCTACGGTCATGGCATAGAGATAGTCGAGGTGTAGCTGGTCGCCCATTTGCAGGGCAAAATCATGAATCACATCAGGGTCGGACAAATCCTGTTTTTGCGAGACCTGTGACATGAGCAAGTGTTTTTCAACCAGCCAGCAGACTAAGCGGGTTCTACGCGGTGATAAGCTGTGGCGCTGGCAGAACAATTCAGCATCTACCGCCCCTAGAGTAGAGTGATCGCCGCCGCGACCCTTGGCAATATCGTGGTACAGGCCGGCAACATAGAGAAGTTCTGGATGCGACAGCCGTTTAAGTATGTGGCAAGCAATAGGAAATTTTTCTTTCGTTTCTTGTTTATTGAAGTCGCACATATTCTGTACTACGTGCAGAGTGTGTGCATCAACCGTATAAATATGAAACAAATCGTGCTGCATTTGCCCTGTAATCTGTCCGAATTCAGGCAGATAGCGGCCGAGTATGCCGTATCGTTTCATACGTCTAAGTTGCGCGGCTAAAGTGTCCGGTTGCTGAAACAATTGAATAAATAATGCGGTATTGTTTTTGTCGTCACGAAAGTGGTCGTCGATTAAGTGGCGGTGCTCGCGAATTAGGCGAATTGTTGATGCGCGTGCGCCCTTAATTAAGGGGTTTGCCCCCATCAGGGTGAAAATTTCTAGCAGCGCCGATGGTGTTTCCTCGAAGACTTTAATATGTGCGACTTCGATAAAATTTCCACGCAGCTGAAAACGTTCATTAATTGGGGCGGCACTTTTAACCATTCCCTGACGTAGAATAGCTTCACTAAGAAATTGCAGAAGTACATCGTTTAGCTCGCGCAGGGCCTGTACTATGCGATAGTACCAGTGCATAAATTGTTCGACCGCCAGGCTCTCGTCGCTGTCTTGATAACCAAATATTTCTGCCAGTTCGCGCTGGTGGTGAAATAACAGACGCTCTTCAGCTCGGCCAGCGATCATGTGTAGGCCGTAGCGGACTTTCCACAGACATTCTTCGCCGGTGAGTAAAATGCCGAATTCTTCCTCGGTGAAAAATCCGTGTCCTTGTAATTGCTTTAAGGTGCGCACACCAAAAAAGCGCTTGGCGACCCAGCTGATCATTTGAATGTCGCGTAGACCGCCAGGGGCGTTTTTAACATTCGGTTCTAAGTTGTACTCGGTGTTGTTGTGTTGCTGGTGGCGAGCCTTTTGTTCTTCCCATTTGGCGCGAAAGAAATCGTCAGCAGGCCAAAGTTGCTCTGCACTGGTGGCGCGTAATAAGGCTAGGCGTCGATGGTCACTGCCTAGCAGTGTGCGGCACTCCATCATATTGGTAGCGACCGTGATATCGCTTTGGGCGATGTCCACGCACTGCTCAATTGTGCGCACACTATGGCCTATCTCTAAACCTATATCCCACAGTAGGGTGAGGAACTGCTCAATGGCATCGGCGTTGGCGGTTCCTGACTCCTCGGTTGCCAGTAGTAAAAGTAGATCAATATCGGACTTAGGGTGCAGTTCGCCGCGACCGTAGCCGCCAACCGCGAGCAGGCTGACATCATCATTCCATTCGAACTGGTGCCAAGCGTAGTGCAGCAGGCAATCGACAAACAGCGCGCGCTCGCAAATTAAATTGCGTATATCTTCGCCTTCGCGAAAGCGTTGGTCGAAGTGAACGCCGCTAGCGCTGAGAGCGTCTTTGAAGGTGGGAATGCGCTTCTTTTCGATCAGGTCGCGGCGAAAGCGCGTCTGGTCGAAGAAAAACAGCGGTCGTTCAAAGTGGGGCGCGTCAGACATTGTTGGCAGTACCCGTTTCGGCATAGGTCTGTGCCGACGCCCAAAGGGCTGGAGCTAAACACAAATGATGATGTGTTTAGCATGTTTGGAACAATGGCTGATGCCAAATTATCAATATTTA
The DNA here is from genome assembly GCA_913050115.1 of uncultured Cellvibrionales bacterium. Lineage (GTDB taxonomy): Bacteria > Pseudomonadota > Gammaproteobacteria > Pseudomonadales > Cellvibrionaceae > UBA1124. The sequence goes on along the minus strand of CAJWZU010000015.1, from coordinate 45,972 downwards.
TTAAAAGAAGCTTTCTTCTTTACGGGCCGTTAGTACTTCAACTCCTGTGGCGGTCACGGCGAGTGTGTGCTCCCACTGGGCCGAAAGGCGGCCATCTTTAGTTTCTACAGTCCAGCCATCTTTTTTTAACTTGCCGGCGGCTTTGCCAGCATTGAGCATGGGTTCGATAGTGAAGGTCATACCCTCTTTAAGAATTAAACCGGTATCAGGGCGACCGTAGTGCATCACCTGTGGTTCTTCATGGAAGACCCTGCCGATACCATGGCCACAGTAGTCGCGTACGATACTGTAGTGGTTTTTTTCGGCATGCTGCTGAATGACGTGGCCTATATCGCCGAGACGGCAGCCAGGTTTTACCAGCTCTATGCCCTTATAAAGGCACTCCTGGGTCACTTGAATTAGGCGTGTGGCGTGACTCGGTGCCTCACCGACGACGTACATCTTGCTGGTGTCGCCGTGGAACTCTTCATAAATTACGGTGACGTCAATATTGATGATGTCGCCTTTTTTAAGCTTTTTCTTTTCTGACGGTATGCCATGGCAAATTACATGGTTGACCGAGGTGCACACTGACTTTGGAAAACCGCGGTAGCCAAGGCAGGCGGGAATGGCTTTTTGTACATCGACAATATGTTCGTGGCAGATGCGGTCGAGCTCGCCAGTAGTGACGCCAGCCACCACATGCTCACCGATTAATTCCAGTACTTCGGCCGCCATACGGCCGGCAATGCGCATTTTTTCAATATCGGCGGTTGTTTTTATGCTGACGGTCATAGTCTTCCTGCTTTATATAATGTAACAGTTGCATAGGCTTGCGTTGAGCGATGCAAGTGTAAAACCGTTATTGTAAACCATGCTTAGAGTTTCGTGCACAGTGGTGGCAAAAAGAGTAATTATCTTTAAGTGAGGCGTGCTATGTGGTATAAAGCGCGCCCCAGAAAATTCTGAGGGTCTGTTTCGCCTAATCTGGCACTAATTTTTAGTGCGATTTAATGCGTTATAGTTATTTTATATAAAACGTCACACATGCATCGACACGTGTTCCTGGGTGCCCAAACTCTAGTGCTTGTTTTTTTCAAGTTTAGCTGGGGTGATAGGGGTTGGTTCACGGGATGTATGGAGGCCTAACCCGTAAGGAAATATTATGTCTACAGTAAGTATGCGCGACATGTTGCAAGCCGGTGTTCACTTTGGTCACCAGACTCGTTACTGGAACCCAAAGATGGATCAGTACATCTTTGGCGCACGTAACAAGATTCATATTATCGATCTGGGTCAAACTGTCCCAGCCTTCAATGAAGCCCTTGCGATCATCAAAGATCTGGCTACAAAGAAGAAGAAGGTTTTATTCGTTGGCACCAAGCGTGCAGCGGGTAAGTCTATTAAAGAGCAGGCCGAACGCGCTGGCCAGCCTTACGTTAGTCATCGCTGGTTGGGTGGTATGCTCACCAACTATAAGACTATACGCGCTTCGATTCGTCGTTTTCGCGACCTGCAGACCGAGTCTCAGGACGGTACTTTCGAGAAGTTGACCAAAAAAGAGGCGCTGATGCGTACTCGTTTGATGGTTAAGCTAGAGAACTCTATTGGTGGTATTAAGGATATGGGTGGTCTACCTGACGCGCTGTTCGTTATCGATGTTGATCACGAGCGCATCGCCATCAACGAAGCTAACAAGCTGGGTATTCCTGTTATCGGCGTAGTCGATACTAATAGCAACCCAGATGGCATCGACTATGTTATTCCTGCTAACGATGACGCTATTCGCGCCATTAAGCTTTACACCACTGCTGCAGCGGATGCTTGCCTTGATGGTGCCAAAGCTGAAGCTGGCGTGCCTAACAAAGATGAGTACGTTGCTGAAGACGAAAAGAAAGTCGCTGAATAAGTTATGGGCAGCCTAGCTGCCGTATTGCTTAGCGTAGCGCCCCATCTTAGGGGTGCACACAAAAGGGGAGCGTAGCTCCCCTTTTGTCGGATTATTTATATACAAATTTATGAGGGTTGGACTATGGCAGCTATCTCTGCTTCTCAGGTTAAAGAACTTCGCGATCGCACTGGTCTCGGCATGATGGAGTGCAAAAAAGCACTAAAAGTTGCCGAAGGCGATATTAAGTTGGCTATTGAGAATCTGCGTAAAGATTCTGGCCTTAAAGCTGAAAAGAAAGCTGGTCGCACCGCGGCTGAAGGTGTTGTTGCCGCTAAGGTTGCTGAAGATGGCAGCTATGGCGTGTTGGTTGAAGTTAACTCTGAGACCGACTTTTTGGCACGTGACGAAAACTTCCTGGCGTTTGTTGCCACTGTTGTCGACAAGGCTTTTGCTGAAAAGCAGACCGATGTTGCCACGCTAATGGCTGGTGACCTGGAAGCGGCTCGTCAAGAGCTGGTGCAGAAGATTGGTGAGAACGTTAATCCTCGTCGCATCTCTTTAGTTGAGGCTAAGGCGGGTGTGGTTGGTGCATACGTTCACTCTAATAAGCGTATCTCATCGATAGTTGAGTTGAGCGCGGGTAGTGTTGAGCTGGCAAAAGATATTGCTATGCATGTTGCTGCTAGTAACCCTGCGGTAAATAAGCCAGAAGATATGGATCAAGCAAAGCTTGAATCCGAGAAAGAAATCATCAAGGCCCAGCCTGACATGGCCGGTAAGCCGGAGGCTATCGTTGACAAGATGATGGTTGGCCGTATTAAGAAGTTCTTGAAAGAGAATAGCTTGGTTGAGCAGCCTTTCGTTAAAAATCCTGACGTTACTGTTGGTGCTCTAGCCAAAGAAGCCGGCGCTGAAGTTGTTGGCTTTGTACGTTTAGAAGTGGGCGAAGGTATTGAAGTTGAAGTGTCTGACTTTGCCGCTGAAGTTGCTGCTCAGGTTGCTGCAAGTAAGTAATAGTCAGTAGTTGAGGTGGCGCTGTGTTTGAAATGGGTGCCGCTGCAGTTGCTGTATAAATTACGGCAAGTAACTAAAAACTATTGCATTGTTAATGCCTCTAAAGTTGGGGGTTGCAGCGATGTTGAAAAAGAGGCGAGATGGCAACATCTCGCCTCTTTTTTTGTGGGTGTCTGTTATACTGCGGCACTTTTTATGCGTCGCCTGCACGTTCAGTCGATAAAGCAAGTTCAACGATCATTGATTTCGTAGCGGAGATACCCATGTCGAGCCCTAGAGACAAGAAGTACAAACGAATTATGCTGAAGCTCAGCGGTGAAGCGCTGATGGGCAGTGAGGGTTTTGGTATTGACCCTCAGGTGTTGGATAAGATGGCCCTTGAGATTGGTCAGCTAGTGGGTATTGGCGTACAGGTAGGTTTGGTTATTGGCGGCGGCAACTTGTTCCGCGGTGCCACCCTGAGCAAGGCTGGCTTGGATCGTGTTACCGGCGATCACATGGGCATGTTGGCTACCGTGATGAATGCACTGGCGATGCGCGATGCTTTAGAGCGTTCAAATATTGCTACCAGAGTGATGTCGGCTATTCCAATGAGTGGTGTGACTGAGCACTATGATCGTCGCAAGGCGCTGCGCTATCTTGAAAATGGCGATGTGGTGATTTTCTCGGCGGGTACCGGCAATCCATTTTTTACCACTGACTCGGCCGCCTGCTTGCGTGGTATCGAAATTAATGCCGAGCTAGTCCTCAAAGCCACCAAGGTGGATGGTGTCTATACCGCTGACCCAATGAAAGATCCAACAGCGACTAAATACGACAGTCTGAGCTATGACGAAGTGTTGGAAAAGAAGCTGGCAGTAATGGACTTGACCGCTATATGTCTGTGCCGTGAACAAGATATGCCGGTGCGCGTATTTGAAATGGAAAAAACGGGTGCCTTGCTAAATATTGTCATGGGCGGAAATGAAGGAACACTTATCGAAGAGCGCCGCTCTGCTGAGGAAAACACATAATGATTAATGAAATTAATAAAGACGCCGAAGTGCGTATGCAAAAAAGCTTGGACTCATTAGCCAGTAGTTTTAATAAGATTCGCACTGGTCGTGCCCACCCGAGTATTCTCGATGGCATTATGGTTTCTTATTATGGTGTTGATACGCCGCTGTCGCAATTGGCCAATATTAGCGTGGAAGACGCCCGAACTTTGGCGATCAGTCCGTGGGAAAAGCCGTTGGTACCCGATATTGAAAAAGCGATTATGAAATCGGATTTGGGCTTGAATCCAGCCACTAGTGGCGACTTGATTAGGCTGCCTATGCCAGCGTTGACCGAGGAGACCCGTAAGGGTTTCTTTAAAACCGCCAAGTCTGAGGCAGAAGGTGCGCGTGTCGCTATCCGCAATATTCGCCGTGATGCCATTGCCAGCGTTAAAGATCTGCTAAAAGATAAAGAGATCTCGGAAGACGACGATAGACGCGCTCAGGATGGTATTCAAAAAATCACCGACAAATTTATTGCTTCTGTGGAAGCTGCGTTGGGTGTTAAAGAAGCAGCCTTGATGGAGATTTAATTTTCATTTGGAGCCTCTTTTATGGCAGCTCCCAGCTATCTATACACGGATTTTGAATTTTTTTGTCGGAGTTTTTGGTGTCTTCCCCCCATTCAAGTAACCCCTTAAAACATGTCGCCATTATTATGGATGGCAATAATCGCTGGGCCAAAAAACATGGCCTGCCGGGTATTGCTGGGCATAAATTTGGTGTTGAGCGTATTCGTGAAGTGATGACCGAGTGTCAGAAACTCGGTGTTGATACGCTGACAGTGTTCGCTTTTAGCAGTGAAAATTGGCGTCGGCCACCGAAAGAGGTGGAGGTGTTGATGGGGCTGTTTTTAACTTATCTGAAACGCGAAGCCAAAAAGCTTAATGAGGGTGGCGTAAGTCTGCGTATTGTTGGTGATCGCGCTCGCTTTAGTGACAAAATCAGAAAAGCGATTGTGGAGGCTGAAGCTGTTGCCTCGACAGGCGCAACCACGCTGGTGATTGCAGCTAATTACGGTGGCCGCTGGGACATAGCCAATGCTGCTCGAACTTTAGCCGCTAAAGTAGCAGCGGGTGAGTTAATAGCCGATGACATCAATGAAGATGTGCTTAATGCTGAGACCTGTCTGGCCGGTCAACCGCCATTGGACTTATTGATTCGTACCGGTGGTGATGTGCGGATTAGCAATTTTTTACTCTGGCAGGCCGCCTACGCTGAGTTGTATTTTACGGATGTTCTCTGGCCCGATTTTGGCCCCGAAGAGATGCATCTGGCGGCTGAAGATTTTTATTCTCGTCAGCGTCGATTCGGTAAAACGGGCGATCAAATAGAGGCTGAAGATGCTTAAATTACGTGTTATCTCGGCTATTATAATGGCTGCTGTTTTTTTGTCGGTGCTGTTCTTGTTGCCGGCGTTGGCTTTCTCTTTATTTATAGCGGTAGTGGTTGTGGTTGGCGCTTGGGAGTGGGCTAATCTTTCTGGTTTTGAAGTGCCTGCAGCGCGAATAGGTTATGCCGGCGTTATCGGTTTGAGTTTGCTCGGGCTTTATTTTTACTGCGGCTTTGACGCGGGGCTGTTGCGTTTAGAATCGATTCAAACCCTGCTCTTGATCGCCTGTGGCTTTTGGACTATTGCGCTGTTGTGGGTGCAGGGTTTTCCGCAGAGTTCACTGCTGTGGGGTAACCGCTGGTTGCGGCTTATTATGGGGCTGCTGGTGTTACTGCCGACCTGGTTGGCGCTGGTGTATGTGCGCAGTCTAGAGTCGGGCCAGTGGTTGGTGTTATTGGCTATTATGTTGATCGCCTGCGCCGATATAGGAGGGTACTTTGTTGGCCGTCGTTTCGGTCGGCGCAAGTTGGCGATACATGTCAGCCCGAGGAAAACTTGGGAAGGTTTTTGGGGCGGGCAGATATGCAATTTGGCCCTGGCATTAATGATTGTTATATGTGTTGCCGAGTCGAGTCCGGTTATTGTGTTCATTGTTGTTATGGCGAGCTTAGCCTCGGTGCTGGGGGACTTACTTGTGAGTATGGTTAAGCGCCATCGCGGTATCAAAGACAGTAGCCAGTTGTTGCCTGGCCATGGCGGTGTGCTCGACCGCGTCGACGGTATTACCGCCGCTATGCCCTTTTATGCTTTAGGCTTGCTCTTGACCGGTTGGCATTTTTAAAATGGCCGGGACTATGCAAAAAATTACAATTTTGGGGGCCACCGGCTCGATCGGTGTCAGCACCCTTGATGTTTTGTCTCGCCATCCTGAACGCTATTCAGTCTTCGCCTTAACAGCAAACACTCAGTGGCAAAAGTTAGCTCAGCAGTGCCGTCAGTTTAACCCGCGTTATGCCGTGTTGGTTGACGAGCAGGCCGCAGAATTGTTGCGGGCAGATTTGGGTTCAGGTTTGAACGAGTGTGATACACAGGTTTTGGCCGGAGTCGATGCCCTAGAGCAAGTTGCCGCTGACGAGGCTGTTGATACCGTAATGGCGGCGATTGTCGGAGCAGCTGGCCTGCTGCCTACATTAGCAGCGGTAAAGACGGGAAAGCGCGTACTGCTGGCCAATAAAGAAGCTCTGGTTATGGCTGGAGGCCTGTTTATGCAGGCGGTACGCGACAGCGGTGCGACTCTGTTACCGATTGATAGCGAGCACAATGCGATTTTTCAGTGTATGCCAAGCGGTTACAGCGCTAACACAGCGGGCTTGGTTCAGTCGGGTATCCGCAAGATTCTATTGACCGCATCTGGCGGCCCGTTTCGCACTTTGTCGCCGGCAGATTTACTTAACGTGACGCCGGCGCAAGCCTGTGCGCACCCGAATTGGTCAATGGGGCGGAAGATATCCGTCGATTCGGCCAGTTTAATGAATAAGGGGCTGGAGTTAATTGAGGCCTGCTGGTTGTTTGATGCGCAATCGTCACAAATTGAAGTAGTTGTGCATCCGCAAAGTATAATTCATTCGATGGTCGAATATGTCGATGGTTCGGTGTTGGCGCAGCTCGGTAATCCGGACATGCGCACGCCCATCGCCCATGCTTTAGCTTGGCCGGCAAGAATTGATTCGGGTGTATCGAGCTTAGATTTTATCGCGGCGGCTCGATTCGACTTTGAACAGCCCGATTTAGCGCGCTTTCCCTGTTTGCGTTTAGCCCAGGAGGTTGCCGCGTGTGGCGGCACGGCGGCGGCGGTATTAAATGCCGCTAACGAGATTGCTGTAGAGGCATTTTTGCATGGGCGTATTGCTTTTGTTGATATTGCGCGGGTCGTCGAGACGGTGTTAACACAGCAGGTGTCAATAGAGCCAAGTGTGTTAATAGATGTTCAAGCGGCCGATAGTGAAGCTCGAGTGCGCGCTAAGCGTTACATTCAAACTTTTAATTAGACTTTTAATTTGGTGCCGGTGTGGAACTACTACAAACAATTGCCTCATTTATAGTCGCCATTATTATTTTGGTGACACTGCATGAGTTTGGCCATTTTTACGTGGCGCGCTTGTGCGGCGTTAAGGTATTGCGCTTTTCTATTGGTTTTGGCAAACCTTTTTGGTCTATGACCGACAAGTACGGTACCGAGTTTAGTTTGGCACCTATTCCCTTGGGCGGCTATGTCAAAATGTTAGACGAGCGCGAAGGCGAAATTCCTGCTGACTTACTGGATCAAGCTTTTACTCAAAAAGGGGTGTGGCAACGCATAGCTATAGTTGTAGCCGGCCCTGTGGCTAATTTTTTGTTGGCGATATTGCTCTACTGGGTCATATTTTTGCCCGGTATTACGGCTTTGTCTCCCGTTATTGGTTCGGTAGAACCTGGCGGTTTAGCGCAAAGGTCAGGGTTAGAGGCGGGGCAGGAGATCGTTGCTGTCGACGGGCAGGCTACGCCGACACGACGAGAGTTTGTCGAGGGCTTGATTGCTCGCTTGGGAGAGACGGGCGATTTACTGCTGTCAGTCAAATACTCCGATTCGGATCTAGAGTATGAAATAGTTGTCGCGTTAGATGCTTGGCTAAAAGGCAGTGAGGCCCCCGACCCTATAGCGGGATTAGGCATTACTCTGTTTCAGCCTGCAATGAATGAAATTGTCGTGCAGCAAGTTGTTGTTGGCGAGCCGGCTGCCAATGCGGGTATTGTTGAAGGTGACAAACTGCTAAGCGTAGATGGCGTCGATATTAAGGCGTGGCAGCCTTGGAGCGACTATGTACGTGCCAGAGCGGGGCAGGCTATTGAGTTTGAGTTGTTGCGCGATGGAAGCCAACTTTCTTTGACCGTAACACCGCGAGCCAAAACGGATGCTGCCGGTGAGGTTTTTGGTTTTGTCGGTATTGCGCCTGAACCTGTAAACTGGCCTGAAGGTATGCTTCGCCACTACGAATACGGTGTGTTTGGCTCATTATGGAAGGGCGTTGAAATTACTTGGTCGACGTCTATGTCGGTGCTAGTCAGCGTTAAAAAGTTGATTGTTGGTGAAATATCGACGAAAAACTTGAGTGGACCTATTACCATTGCTAAAGTGGCTGGCGATCGAGCCGAACATGGCCTACTCAGTTATATTGAATTTTTGGCCATGATCAGTGTCTTCTTAGGGGTGTTTAACTTATTACCTATTCCTGTATTAGATGGCGGTCATTTACTGTACTACTTGATAGAAGTCGTTAAAGGCAGTCCGGTGCCTGAGCGTGTGCAGTTGGTAGGTTATCAACTGGGTATGGCATTCGTACTGTGTTTGATGACTCTGGCTTTTTATAACGACATAATGCGCCTCTAATTGATCTGATTGTCAATTACAGCGCACCACAGAATTTGGCTTAGTGCCACCGCTATTGCAAAGGCAGTAGTTATTCATACTTACAAATAGAATCGCAATATGTATCGTTTATCTTTTTTCTCGCTAATTTTTGCTCTACTGTTTTCAGGGTTCGCCCAAGCTAAGAGTTTTCGTGTCAATGATATTCGTGTTGAGGGCTTGCAGCGTGTTTCTGCCGGTTCTGTGTTTGCCGCTTTGCCAATACAGATTGGCGATGAAATCAGTATTTATGATGTGCAGCAGGCGACTCGTGCATTGTTTAAAGTCGGTTATTTTGCGGATATTGAAATAGGTCGCGACGGCGGGGTGCTGGTTATTACCGTAAAGGAACGTCCTGCTATTAACGAAATTACTATTGAAGGCAATAAAGCGATTAAAACCGAGCAGCTGCTCAAAGCATTGAATGACAACGGTTTGTCAGAGGGGCAAATATTTAAACGCGTCACCCTAGATGGTGTCGGCAACTCGCTGGAACGTCAGTATGTGGCTCAGGGCCGATACAACGCCTCGGTCGAGACTATTATTGAAGAACTGCCGCGCAATCAGGTAAAGCTCAAGATTGAAATTGATGAAGGTACTATGGCCGGTATCAAACATATTAATATCGTTGGCAATCGTTCTTTCAACACTGATGAACTATTAGACTTTTTTGAGTTGCGTACGACCGGCTGGCTGTCTTGGCTCAATGGCAATGATCGCTACTCGCGTGAAAAACTGACCGGTGATCTCGAACGGTTAGAAAGCTGGTATCTCGATCGCGGTTACCTAACGTTTAACCTTGATTCTACACAAGTATCTATTAGTCCCGATAAAGAAACGGTTTATATCACCGCTAACATTAGTGAAGGTGAAATCTTTACCGTCAGCGAGGTGGAGCTGGCGGGTGACCCTGTTATTGATGAGGTACTGATTGAACGCTTGATCTTATTGCGTGAAGGGCAAACCTTCTCTCAGGGCTTGATGACCCGCACCCAGGATTACATTACTAAGCGCCTCGGTAATGAGGGTTACACTTTTGCTAAGGTTGAGGGTATCCCTGAACGCAATGACGAAGATAATTCGGTAAAGGTGACTTTTTTTATTGATCCAGGTAAACGCGCTTACGTTAATCGTATTAATTTCCGCGGCAACACAAAAAGTATCGATGAAGTACTGCGCCGTGAAATGCGCCAGATGGAGGGTGGCTCCGCTAATACCAGTCAAATTGAATTCTCAAAAGTACGCCTTGAGCGTCTGGGCTTCTTTAAAACAGTGACAGTCGATACTGTTGAAGTACCTGGGACATCCGATTTGGTTGATGTCGACTTTGAGGTGGAAGAGCAGCCCTCGGGAAGCATTGGTATGCAGGTTGGCTTTGCCCAAGGCTCAGGATTGATTCTTGGCGCTAATGTACAGCAAAATAATTGGCTGGGCAGCGGTAAGCAGGTGGGCTTCAATGTCAGTTCCAGCAAATATCAAAAATCGGCGAGCTTTAACTACAACGATCCCTATTTTACGGTCGACGGTGTGAGTCGCGGCTTTAGTGTCTTTTACACTAAACGCGATTTTTCCGAGGTCAATGTCTCCAGCTATACAACCGATACCTATGGTGCTAACTTAACTTTTGGTTATCCCATGTCGGAGACCTCACGAGTGGGTTTTACCGCGGGTTGGCGCGACTTGACTATTACGACGGGAGATTTTGCGGTTCAGGAAATTGTCTCTAGCCCGAAACTGTATTCAAGCTTCCCCGAGCAGTATATAACATCGAGCGATCTTGGCACTGTCGATTTTAGTTCTGATTATTCACTGAATACATTACCAATTCAAGGTTCGATGCTAAGTGATAACCCTGCCGGCTTTATCGATGCGAATGGCGATCATTTTAGTGGCTTTATGGTTAGCTTAAACTGGTCTGAGTCCACCCTAAACCGTGGTGTACTGGCAACTCGTGGCCGCTCACAACGGGTATCGGCAGAAATTAGTTTGCCTGGGACTGAACTCGAATATTACAAGCTTCAATATAACGCACAGTACTTCCAGCCACTGACTAAAAGTCTAACTCTGCGTTTGCGTACTGATTTAGGTTATGCTGATGCTTATGGCAAGACTACTGAAGTACCATTCTTCGAGAATTTCTACGCTGGTGGCTTCGGTTCAGTACGAGGTTTTGAACGCAATAGTCTTGGCCCGCGCAGTACCCCACCAGAACTGTATGACCAGACAACGGCTGCTTCTGGCGTTCCTGCTTACGTCCTTTGTGATAGCGGCATCAATTGTGATTCAGGCAAGTTGAAATCTTCTTCTGCCTATAACGATGACGACCCCTTTGGTGGTAACGTGCTGGTGGAAGCTAGTGCCGAAATCCTGTTTCCGCTGCCATGGATTAAAGATCAAAGTGCTTTTCAAGCCGCTTTCTTTGTCGACGCCGGTAATGTATTTGATTCCAATTGTGGTGCATTTCAGCGCAACTGCTCGAAGATCGACTTGAATAAACTGAGCTCTTCTTACGGGCTTGGCTTAACCTGGATTTCGGGTTTTGGCCCAATGACGTTTAGTATTGCCAAACCACTTAAGAAGAATGACTTCGATGAAGTTGAGAACTTCCAGTTCTCAATGGGCAATACTTTCTGATTTTATAAAAAATTTAAAATATATAAGGGAATAACAATGAAATTAATTAAAGAAATCGTTTTAACCTGCGCTTTGGCTGTGTCATCAAGTGCCGCGCTCGCCGCCAGCAAAGTTGTTGTTGTGGATATGGAGCAAGCGCTGATGGCAACCGATGTGATGCAGGCTCGTGTTAAAAAATTAACCGCACAGCCAGAATTTGCGGCATTAAAGGCCAAGTTTGATAGTTTACAAAGCGATTTACAAAGTTTAGAGCAAGAATTTGAGAGCAATAAAATGACTTGGTCCGATGCCGATAAACAGGGCCAGCGTATTAAAGCCGAGGCCAAGCAAAAAGAGCTTCGCCTAATTCTGCAGAACTTAAAGCAGCAAGAACAAACGGCAATGCAAGGTGTTATGAAGGACTTGGGCCCGAAGGCAAAGTTGGCTCTCCAGCAAATCACCGCGGTACAAGACATCGATGTTGTTCTGGCTCGCAATGCCGCAGTTTGGAGAAATGAAAGCAGTGATATCACCGCTGAGTTGACCCAGCGCTTGAATAAAGCAAAGTAACGACTGTGAGTATCAACGCTCAAACTGGGGTGAGTTATTCTCTAGCGCAGCTAGCAACCCAGTTTGATTTAGAGCTTCGGGGTGATGGTCAGATCAGTCTATCGGGTTTGGCTACACTGCAGGATGCTGACTCAGATGAGCTCAGCTTTTTAGCCAGTGCTAATTACGCGAAATATTTAACCTCGACTCAAGCGGGCGCCGTTATTTTAAGTGCCGAGTTTGCTGACACTTACTCGGGTAACTGTTTAGTCTCAAGTAACCCCTATTTAGCATTTGCTCAGATAAGCGCATTGTTTGACCAAGCCCCTGTCATTGAAGCGGGGATTCACTCCTGTGCTGTGGTACATGACAGTGCTAGGGTCGATCTACTTGCCTCAGTAGCGGCTGGCACTGTGATCGAGGCTGGCGTGGTTATTGCCGCTGGTGTTCGCATTGGTGCGAACTGTGTAGTGGGCGCCGATACTGTTATTGGTGAGAATACCCTACTGCATGCCAGTGTTACTCTGGCGCACGGTGTTACTATCGGCCAAAATTGTATTATCCACAGTGGCGCGGTGATTGGTGCCGATGGTTTTGGTTTTGCGCCGCAAAGAATTGAAAGCGGTACCCAATGGGTTAAGATATTTCAGCTCGGGGCCGTTGTTGTAGGTGACCGCGTTGAAATTGGCGCCAATACCACTATTGACCGCGGGGCATTAGGTGACACTGTGATTGGTGATGGTGTAAAAATCGACAATCAATGCCAAATTGCTCACAATGTGACTATCGGTGACAATACCGCCATAGCTTCTGCCACTGCCATCGCTGGCAGTGCCAATTTGGGTTCTAATTGCACTATAGCGGGTTGCGTTGGTATTGTCGGGCATATCGATATCGCTGATGGTGTCCATATTACCGGTATGAGCATGGTGTCTAAGTCTATTGCTAGCGCTGGCTCTTATTCATCGGGCATGCCAATGATGGAGACTGCTCAATGGCGTAAAAATGCCGTGCGTGTTCGTCAGCTTGATAAAATGGCGAATCGTATTAAACGGTTAGAAAAATCGCTGCTAGAATCATCACGATAAGTAAGCCATTACTATCATCTGTTAAGACAGTATTTGAACACTTGGGCGCAGGCCTTTAGGGGATTAAATGGACGTTAATGAAATTCGTGAATATTTACCACACCGTTACCCTTTTTTATTGGTTGACCGTGTAGTCGACTTGGTTAAAGGCGAATCCATTGTTGCCTATAAAAATATTACCATTAATGAAGAAGTCTTTAATGGTCACTTTCCACAGAGTCCGGTATTTCCAGGCGTTATGATTATCGAGGCTATGGCTCAGGCCTCCGGCATTCTCGGCTTTAAAACCATGGGAAAAAAACCGGCTGATGGCTCTATTTATTTATTCGCTGGGGTCGATAAAGTACGCTTTAAACGCCAAGTGGTTCCGGGAGATTGTCTAACCTTGAAATCCACAGTGCTGTCAGAGAAACGTGGTATTTGGAAGTTTGAATGCGAAGCCTCGGTCGATGGTGAACTAGCTGCTAGGGCCACTATTATGTGTGCCGATCGCAAAGTATAAATGATGCGTATTGTCTTTGGAGACATGTATTGATTGATTCCCGAGCCATTATTGACCCGAGTGCAGTACTAGCTTCTGACGTTGAGGTTGGGCCATTCTCTATTATTGGCGCCGGCGTTCAAGTCGGTGCTGGTACCGTCATCGGCCCGCACGTTGTTCTTAAAGGCCCGGCGGTTATCGGTAAAAACAACCGTATCTATCAGTTTTCGTCAGTGGGTGAATCTACCCCCGATTTAAAATACCAAGGCGAAGACACCCGCCTAGTTATTGGTGACAACAATGTCATTCGCGAAGGGGTGACGATTCATCGCGGTACCGTGCAGGACCGCAGCGAAACGACTATCGGCGATAATAATTTACTTATGGCCTATGTGCATATTGGCCACGACAGTGTCATCGGTAGTCATTGCATATTAGTTAATAACGCCGCTCTAGCGGGCCATGTACGGGTCGCTGACTGGGCCATCCTTGGTGGTTTTACCCTCGTGCATCAGTTTTGCCAGATAGGCAAACACAGCTTTACCGGTATGGGCAGTGTCATCGGTAAAGACGTACCGGCTTTTGTTATGGTAACGGGTAACCCTGCCGCTGCTAAAAGTATCAATGCTGAAGGTTTGCGTCGTCGCGGTTACAGCAAAGACGGTGTAGCAGCCATAACCAAGGCCTTTAAGTTAGTTTATCGCCGCGGCCTTACGGTCGATGAGTCTGTACGCGAGCTGAAATTGTTGGCGCAAAAATTTGATTGTGTAGAGCCTTTGATTGACTCGCTACAAACCTCCACTCGCGGCATTGTTCGCTGATTTTAATTTAAAGTCCGCTGTCTATCAGACGTTAAAGCCCGGGTATAAGCCATGAGTATCGCCCCATTACGTATCGCTATTGTCACCGGTGAGGCGTCGGGTGACATTCTTGGCGCTGGCCTTATGGCCGCTTTGCAAAAACGTCATAAAGATATTGTTTTCGAAGGTATCGGCGGTCCTAAAATGCTCGATAATGGCTTCAACTCACTCTTTGCGATGGACCGCTTAGCGGTGATGGGCTTGGTAGAACCCCTCAAGCGCCTGCCGGAGCTATTGCGTATTCGTAAAAATTTGCGCCAGCGCTGGCTCGATAATCCACCCGATGTAATGATTGGTATCGACTCCCCCGACTTTAACTTAGATTTAGAGTTACCCTTGCGCTTGGCGGGTACTAAAACGGCACATTATGTTAGCCCATCTGTTTGGGCTTGGCGTAAAAAACGCATCGTTAAAATTGCCAAAGCGGTAGATCTAATGCTAACGCTGCTGCCTTTTGAAGCCGAATTCTATCGTCAACACAATGTCCCCGTTACTTTTGTCGGTCACCCTTTAGCGGATGATCTACCCCTCGAAGTCGACGTACTGGCTGCACGTACCGAACTGGGGTTTACTGTTGATGATAAAATACTGGCACTGATGCCGGGTAGTCGCAGCGGTGAAGTCGAGCGCTTGGCGCCCATGTATTTGGAGGTGGCCAAGCGCTGTCTGCAGCGTTTTCCACAACTGAAAATTGTTTTGCCCGCCGCAAGTACTGAGCGCCGTATTCAGTTAGAAAAAATTCTAGCTGATGGTGAAGAGTTGCCTTTAATGTTGATAGACGGTCAATCACACACGGCTATGGCCGCAGCCGATACTATATTGATGGCGTCCGGGACTACAGCGCTTGAGGCACTGCTGCTGAAAAAACCGATGGTAGTGGGTTACAAGTTGGCGGAGCTGTCTTATCAATTGTTGCGCTTTATGGTGAAAATTCCTTGGTTGTCACTGCCGAATCTACTTACTGGACGCGAGCTTGTGCCAGAGTTTATACGCCGCAAACCCACGGTAGATAACCTTACTTCATCGATACTGTCTTTGTTGGATAATCCTTCGGCGAGTGCTGCGCTCAGTGATGAATTTTTATCGATTCATAAACAGCTGCGCTGCAATGCCAGTGAGCGCGCGGCTGATGCTGTATTGAATCTTATTGACCATCGGTCAAGAACATAATGAAAACTTTCATTAGCTGTTAGCAAGGGTACTCAGTTACCCGTTTCGATGCAGAATTGATCTTGCGCGCAGAGGCTTAGGCCTCGGGCCTCAGGTATAGATATTTGAATTTTTTATTAGCTGCTATCAAGGTTATTTATTTGTTGGTGTTGATGCAGAATTGATTGTAAGTGCAGAGGCCGAGGCCTCGGGAGTATAAATATGGAACCTTTTATTAGCTGCTATCAAGGTTATTTGTTCGCCGGTGTTGATGAGGTCGGCCGAGGGCCTTTGTGCGCTGATGTAGTTACCGCGGCGGTGATACTCGATCCTAATAATCCTATTACTGAGTTAGATGATTCAAAAAAGCTCAGTGAAAAGAAACGCGAGCGTTTATTTATTGAGATACAAGAAAAAGCCTTGAGCTTTTGCATTGCCCGAGCCAGTGTTACCGAAATTGATCAGATTAATATATTGCAGGCGAGCTTGCTGGCGATGAAACGGGCGGTTGAGGGGCTGCACATTCAGCCCGAACATGTACTTGTCGATGGCAATAAGATACCCGTTTGGCACTATCCTGCCGAAGCGGTTGTTAAGGGCGATAGTCGTGTTGCTGCCATTGGCGCTGCATCGATCTTAGCCAAGGTTACCCGCGACCGCGAACTCGTCGCATTGGATAAAATTTACCCAGGTTATGGCCTTGCAGCGCATAAGGGATACCCGACCAAAGTGCATATGGAAGCGCTGGCTCGTCTAGGGGCCACACCTATTCATCGCCGCTCGTTTGCACCGGTGAAAAAAGCTCTCGGCCTTTAGTGGCTCCCAATAGTACATCGCCTTTTACCTTATGAATTTAGAGTTTCTATGACTACAACCTTTGTCCATTTACGTTTGCGCACAGAATTTTCACTGATTGACAGTGTTGTCAGAATCAAGCCGTTGGTAAAAAAGCTGGTCGAAATGGGCATGCCAGCTTGCGCGATCACGGATCACTGCAATTTCTACGGTTTAATTAAATTCTACAACGCCGCTCAAGGCGCTGGGATTAAGCCAATCGCCGGTTGCGATTTCTGGATGAATGGCTCCGACCCGGACGATGCACCCACGCTATTAACCTGCCTTGCTATGAACGAGGCGGGCTATAAAAGTATCACCGAGTTGATTTCTCGGGCATTTCAAAAAGGTCAGCGGCAGGGCGTACCCTATGTTGAACGCGACTGGGTGGTGGAATTTGGCGAAGGTGTGATTCTGCTATCCGGTGGCAAGCTTGGCGATGTTGGAATGGCTTTAGTCGGCGGTCGCAACGACGATGCAAAACAATCGCTACAGCAGTGGATGCAGGATTTCCCTAATCGTTTTTATCTTGAATTACAGCGCACTGGCCGCGAAAATGATGAAAATCATCTGCATGCGGCGGTCGCACTGGCGGCACAATTAGGCTGTCCAGTGGTGGCCACCAATGACGTGCGCTTTATTACTACTGACGATTTTGAAATACATGAGGCGCGAGTGTGTATTGGCGAAGGCCGAGCGTTGGACGATCCGCGTCGCGAGCACCGCTACTCGGATCAGCAGTATTTGCGTACTCAAGATGAGATGGCCGAGTTATTTTGCGATATTCCTGAGGCCCTCGTTAATAGCGTGGAAATAGCTAAACGCTGTAGTTTGGATATCCAGTTAGGCGAGTGTTTTTTACCAGACTTCCCGATCCCTGACGATCTGGAACAAGATCCATTTTTTGAAATCTATTCATACGATGAGTTTCAGCAGGACGCCCATAAGGCGATGACAGAAAAATGGGGCGGTAAAGAAGGCTCGGACGAATACACCAATGCATTGCGACTCAATATCCTAATGCAGAAAATATCTTATGAGGGATTGGAATGGCGTTTAGAGAGTATTCTAGATAAGTCTGCCGCCGACTATCCAGATAAAAAACAGCCCTATTTAGACCGCCTGAAATTTGAACTCGACATCATCATGCAAATGGGGTTTCCGGGCTATTTTTTGATTGTGATGGATTTTATCCAGTGGGCCAAAGATCATGATATTCCCGTCGGGCCTGGGCGAGGCTCCGGTGCTGGCTCACTGGTAGCCTACGCGCAAAAAATTACCGATATAGATCCACTTTTATACGACTTACTGTTTGAGCGCTTCCTGAATCCTGAGCGGGTATCCATGCCCGATTTCGATGTCGACTTTTGCATGGACAATCGTGAAAAGGTCATTGCCTATGTGTCTGACACCTATGGTCGTGATGCAGTCAGCCAGATTATTACCTTCGGTACTATGGCTGCCAAAGCCGTGGTGCGCGATGTCGCGCGGGCGCAGGGAAAGTCTTATGGCTTGGCCGATAAACTCTCGAAAATGATTCCTGCCGACCCCGGTATGACATTGACTAAGGCGCTTGAGTCCGAAGCGGTGCTGCGCGAATTTTTGGATACCGACAGTGAGGGCATGGAAATTTGGTCGATGGCGATTCGTCTCGAGGGCCTGACTCGAAACGTCGGTAAGCACGCCGGTGGTGTGGTAATTGCGCCGACAAAACTCACTGATTTTTCGCCGCTCTACTGCGATGAAACGGGCCAGGGTTTGGTTACTCAGTTTGATAAAAACGATGTCGAGGCGGCGGGCCTAGTTAAGTTCGACTTCCTTGGCTTGCGCACACTGACAATTATCGACTGGACTCTGAAAATGATCGATCCTCGGCGAATCGCCGAAGGACTTGAGCCGGTCGATATTGCCGATATCCCGCTGGATGACCCCGCGACTTATCGGTTGCTCAATGCCGCTGAAACTACCGCCGTATTCCAGTTGGAATCGCGTGGTATGAAAGACCTAATCAAGCGTTTGCTGCCGAGTAACATTGAAGATCTTATCGCTCTGGTTGCACTTTTTCGACCAGGCCCTTTGGACTCAGGCATGGTCGACGATTTTGTTAACCGCAAACACGGTCGCGCCGAAGTGGCTTACCCCGATGCTCAATTTCAGCACGAGTGCCTGGAACCTATCCTGAAACCGACTTATGGAGTTATTGTTTATCAGGAGCAGGTGATGCAAATCGCCCAAGAACTGGCGGGTTATTCTCTTGGCGGCGCGGATATGTTGCGTCGTGCTATGGGTAAGAAAAAGCCCGAGGAGATGGCCAAACAGCGCTCTACCTTTGAAGAAGGCGCGATTTCTCAGGGTGTCGATGGCAACTTGGCGATGAAGATCTTCGATCTGGTGGAAAAATTTGCCGGGTATGGTTTTAATAAATCTCACTCGGCGGCCTACGCCATAGTTTCCTACCAAACAGCATGGCTAAAGGCGCATTATCCCGCACAATTTTTAGCTGCCACCATGTCTGCTGACATGGACAAGACCGACAAGGTGGTAACCTTTGTCGAAGAATGCCGGATTATGAAGCTAAAAATGTTGCCGCCGGACGTTAATCGCGGTGAGTTTCAATTTAGCGTTGATAACGATGACTGCATTATTTATGGTCTCGGCGCTATTAAAGGCTTGGGCGAGGGGCCGATTGAAAACATTATTGAAGCTCGCCAACAGGGTGGGCCATTCATTGATATTTTCGATTTCTGCGCTCGGGTTGACTCCCGCAAGGTCAACAAACGCGCGCTAGAGGCGATTGTTCGCTCCGGCGCGGCTGACAGGTTGGGACCCGGTCAAGATTTAGATGTCGATCGCGCGATGATGTTGGCGGCCTTAGGCGAGGCGGTCAAGGCGGCCGATCAAAGTAAAGCCAATGTTAATGCCGGTATGGTCGACTTATTTGGCGATGTGATTCCGACCGCAGGCGAGGGTGGTGACGTCTATGCCGACTTCCGCAACACTCGGTGCTGGAGCATTAAAGAGCGCCTCAATGGCGAGAAGAACACACTCGGTCTCTATCTTACTGGCCACCCCATTGAAGAGTATCAACACGAGCTTAAGCACTTTGTTTCCTCGCGAATTGCCGACTTGCGACCTGAGCGTAAAGTGAATCAGCGGGTTGCCGGTTTGGTGGTGGATTTTCGAGTTATGAGAACCAAACGCGGCGATAATATGGCCTTTGCCACCTTAGACGACCGCTCTGGGCGCATCGAAGTGGCGGTGTTCTCTGATACCTATGACAAGTACCGCGATCAACTTGCAAAAGATGCACTATTAGTAATAGAGGGGGAAGTTAGTTTTGACGATTACTCTGGCGCTCTTAAAGTGCGGGTCGAAAGTGTGCGTTCACTCGCCGCTGCCCGCATCGAATTAGCACGAGGCCTACAGTTACGGCTAAGTGCTGCGCAATTAGGGCGTAATTTTGTTAAAGACTTGAGCTCCAGGCTTGAGCCCTATCGCAACGGTCATTGCCCAGTGAGTATCGATTATCAGCGTTCCGATGCTTCGGGGCTGGTAACGCTTGGGCCAAACTGGAAAGTGCGGCCAGAAGATGAGCTACTACAGCAATTGCGTGATAGTTACGGCAAAAGTGCGGTGCGTCTACTTTATTAGGCTCCTCGCTCAATACATAGCAATAGTGATCTCACTCTATAGCTATGTATACCTTTAATAATTTAGCCCATAGGCGTGCTGCTACTTTATTTTGAGGCGTCATCTCGAGACTTCGCCCGCGTAGCCAGTTCCTAAGATGTAATCGGTACTTACACCACAACCCTCGACTCAGCGGGTCGATTAGCGTATCTTGATGGCCCTGATTTTCTCGAAACATTGCGACGACTCTCTACTCGACTTTATAGTCAGTTGTTTAGTCGTCCAGCAGATTTTAATTGACTAAAAGACTCAATCCTATGAATTTGAATTACCTGGATTTTGAACAGCCTATCGCCGATCTCGAAGGCAAAATTGAAGAATTGCAGTTGGTCGGCAGCGACAACGATCTCAATATCGGTGACGAAATCGCTAAACTGCGCGAGAAAAACACCAAATTAACGGAGAGTATCTACTCTAACCTAACCCCTTGGCAGGTGGTTAAGGTGGCACGTCATCCACAGCGTCCCTATACAGCCGACTATATTTCACGCATTTTTACCGATTTTGATGAGCTGCACGGCGATCGCCACTTCGGCGACGACAAAGCGATCATCGGCGGCGTTGCTCGTCTCGACGGCAAACCAGTTATGGTTATTGGCGAAGAGAAAGGCCGCAGCGTAAACGACAAGGTTTACCGCAATTTTGGCATGCCCAAGCCGGAAGGCTACCGTAAGGCCCTGCGCCTGATGGAGATGGCCGAGCGTTTTAAAATGCCAATCATTACCCTTATCGACACCCCAGGGGCCTATCCTGGTATCGATTCGGAAGAGCGCGGTATCAGTGAAGCCATAGCCCAGAATCTGGCGGTTATGTCGCGTCTGCGCACACCTATTATTTGCACCGTGATCGGTGAGGGTTCGTCCGGTGGCGCACTGGCGATCGGTGTTGGCGACCAGTTAAATATGTTGCAGTACTCTACCTATTTTGTGATCTCGCCTGAGGGATGCGCTAACATTATTTGGAAGACCGTAGAGAAGGCACCGCTGGCTGCCGAAGCCATGGGTGTGACCTCTACCGTGCTAGAAGAGCTGGGTATCGTCGATGAGACTATTCCAGAGCCTTTAGGTGGCGCTCATCGCGATCTAGATCTAATGGCCGATCGTTTGCGTCAGCGCCTTAGCGCTCAAGTTGATGAGTTCTCTAAGGTCGATATGGACACTTTGATCGAGAAGCGCTACCAGCGTTTGATGAGCTACGGCAACTAAATAGATAAGCTGTAGGCGGTTAGAGGTTAGAGGTTAGAGGTTAGAGATCAGTAATCAGTCAAAAGGAGCCTCGGCTCCTTTTTTGTTTTCAATTTCCAGCTGCCAACAGTAATTAACCTATATACCGCTTAAAAGTAATCTTGCCTCATGTGATTTACATACTTACACACTTATAGAATAGCCTGTGTCGAGGCGCTCGTGTCACTTTGAACGGGTGGTTCGTTATGGCTAGCTGAGTAAGTATTGTAAAACAAACGTCAGGCTTCAGTATCGACCCTAGTATCCGTAAGCCGTTTCACCCGATCGATTTAGTTGCGAATGAGTCCCTAGATCAGCTGGTTGTTTAATCCATTGTCATCGACATTAAAAAAGGCTGGTACTTAGTCAAATCGCTAAGCAGTTCGTTTTTGAGTTATTACCTGCTCAGCGGCAAAGTTGATCTGCATGATAAAATTGATGGTAAAAAAACGATGTCACTGATCCAGATTACTACTACCCTCTCGATCATAAACAACGCCATGAAACCTCTGCTAAGGCGCTATTACAATATCAGGTGTTGCAGTGCAATCGCGCCTTTATCGATCAATGAATCAGCATGAGCTCTTTCGCCGAGTACGGCCTAGCCGATATCATCCACCCGTAGCGATTGGGCGCCGATGGATGATAATAACTGGCTGGACAGATTGATTGAATAACCACCGATGAAAAAACGATCGACCGCTCATATGTTTCTTTATTGACCAAGCTGAAGCTCATAGAAGTGCTAGCAGGCCAGGATATTAGTTGTAACGGGCAGTCTGCAGGTTATTTTTAGATTATTAAAAAAGGCCACTCTGAGGTGGATCGGTAATATAGGTAACATCGAAAGACTTTAAGCCTTTGAAAGCTGTCCGTCATAACCCTTGCTCAACTGGTCATGACTCTAGTTGTAAGTAAGGGCTCCCGAAATTTAGCTATGGCCTGTTGTTTATCAGCTGTTTTTTTATTAATGAAGTGCCCGAACGAGCAACAACCTACACACTAGGGGGATACTAAGTTATATCTGTACCATTCAATCATGGGTATATCGAAGGATCTAGATTCGCTACTACTTCGACACATTACTCTCATTTACATACCAGACGCCGTTTATCTGGTGAATACCGACAACAATTAAAGCTTCATTTTTTTCATATTTTGCGCGCCAAACAAACCTAGAGTTCTTAGGATATTTGGGATCTACAAAACCATTCAGGTGACCAAGTAGAGTTCGGTTTTTATAAGGCCCTAAGTCCTCTAACATTAAATTTACATCTTCGTGAAAGTCTTCTTCGTTGAATTCGTCTAACTCATTATTATCAAAACGCTTTATAAAGCCCTGATAGTCGCCGACTCGATCAGCCTCTAGCATTTCATCAAGGTATTTTTCTGCGACTTCTAATTCTGCGTTTACATCATTCATTGGTATTCTTCCGATATTTGTTAAGACCGATAATATCGCTCAGGGGGCGTGTTTTTGTTTTGCCTTTCTCATACTTATGGCCTTGATATACCTCTATATCAAGGCATGTATATGTAACTGACTGAGGACAAAACCAACAAAGGCAGGGCGGAGTAAGTTTCTTTTTTAATTTTCTGCTTTCTTGCTCAGGTCTATTTTTTAAGCGGAGTCAGTAGCTCTTCCATGCCGTAGAGCTTTATCTCATACAAAAGGCCGAGTAGCTCTCCAAGCTTGCCCTCGGGAAACCCCTTCTGCTTAAACCAAACCACATAATCTTCTGGCAGGTCCACGAGTAGCTTGCCCTTATATTTACCAAAAGGCATCGGCATACGCGCCAGAGTCTTGAGTATTTCAGGATCAAAGGGTAGGCTTTCCATGCATCAAGACCCCGCCAGTTTTACCGTGTGACCCATTTTTTCCAACTCAGCTTTTAGTTTGTCGCGGTCATCGGTTTGAACTTCGATGACGCCCTCTTTAATGGTGCCGCCTGAACCTGTACTTTGTTTTAATTTCTTGGCAATTTTCTTTAGCTCGAGGGCATCAACCTGCAGTCCTTTAACCAATGATACACCTTTGCCCTTGCGGCCTTTGGTTTCGCGGTGAATGCGCACGGTGCCATCGCCGGCCAGAGCAGTATCGTTGATATTTGAGACTTTGAGGCGACCTGATTCGGTTGAATATACGAGTGCCATAGCAGTTTATGCCTTGTCTAATTTTTGCGTGAAAATTCCGACGATTATGGTGGCGATCCCCAAACCCAGTAGCACGCGGCTGTCGATAAAGTCTACCTGCCAGAGGTGAAACAGTGGCGCCAGTATGACAGTTAATAACAGACCGATAGAGAGCACTTGATCGCCATTTTCTGGGAATAGCACTTGCTGCTCGCAGTGCGGACACGGGAAAGGCTTGCTGCCCAAAAACGCCTTGAGTGCGCCATGTTTCTGCAGCAGACCTTTGTTGATGGGCTGTTGGCAGTGAGGGCAGTGTATTGGTTTTAGCAAGAGGGCCATGTTAGCTTTTCATTCACATATAGGGATAATGGCATTAGTTTATCGTGTTTCCCTGAAATAGCAGAGAATTTCATGTCGCAATCACCCTTACAGCAGAAGATTAACGAGATTATTTTTGGTTGGGAGACCCCAGCCGGGCGTCTGTTTGACTTGGTATTGATCTACGCAATTGTGGTTAGCGTAGTGTTGTTGATGTTGGAATCAGTGGTGTGGATTGCGGAACTTTATCGCCCTGAACTGCGTATTTTGGAATGGGCATTTACCGTCATATTTACTCTGGAATACGGTGCACGGCTCTACAGTGCCCGCAACCCTTGGAAGTATATGTGCAGTTTTTATGGTCTGGTCGATCTGCTGTCCATTTTGCCTACTTATCTAGCGCTGCTGGTGCCTGGGGCCAATCATCTGTTGATTATTCGCCTGCTGCGGGTATTGCGGATTTTTCGTATTTTGAAATTGGTTCGCTACCTAAGTGAGGCCAATATACTGGGGCGTGCGATGGTGCAGTCACGGCGCAAGATTTTGATTTTTTTCTCGACGGTGCTAGTACTATCGACTATTTTTGGCTCGCTGATGTATGCCATTGAGGGGCCTGCTAATGGCTTTAGCAGTATCCCCAAAAGTATCTATTGGACTATTGTCACTATTACCACAGTTGGCTACGGCGATATTACTCCGCAAACGCCGCTAGGGCAGGTAATTGCGGCACTGGCGATGTTAACCGGGTACTCTATTATTGCTATTCCTACCGGCATACTAACCGCTGAATTAGCCCAAGAAATGCAACGCGAACGTATTGGTCAGGCCTGTAAGAACTGCAACAAAAGCGGCCACGACCGCGATGCCGTGCACTGTAAATTTTGCGGCGCGAGAATGTAGTTACCGCTATTACCTCAATCCAGCCTCAAATCTGCTGTTCATCGGTGCGACGGTCTAAACCTGATAGGCTGCTAGCAATTAGTCAGTTTTCTCCAAATCAAAAATCATTGCCGCTAAAAATCGTGAGGCTTCGGCCCCGGTTACGCAGCGATGGTCAAAGCTAATGGAGAGGGGCAGTTGGAGTCTAGGTTGAACTTTGTCGTCGATAACGGCGGCTTCAAGTGAAATTCTCCCAGCGCCAATAATAGCGACTTGGGGCGGCACAATAATCGGGCTCCCGTAGCGACCGCCTTTTTTTTCTGTTGGGCTATTACTGCTAATAACACCAAAATTCGAGAGTGCGATGGTAGCACCTTGCATCTCTTTAGAGCTGATAGAGCGTTTATGAATAGCGTGTTTGAAATAATCGAGCTGGGCTCTAATGTGCGCCAAATCCAATTTTTCTAGCTCAGTTAACACCGGTACAAACAGTCCGTCGGATGAATCTACAGCAATGCCTAAATTGACGTCTTTGTGCAGTTGGCGACTGAGTGTGTTGCCGTCAAAGTGGGCGTTTAATACCGGCACCTGCTGGCAGGCATAAGCGATGCCTCGACAGAGGCGAGCGCTGGTGTCTGTGCCATTGGGCCAGTCGCTTAGATCGGCATCGTCCATTAGAGTCGCGGCGGCGACATTGGCACGTGAACTACTCATGACTTTTGCCATGGTTCGGCGTGGACCTTTTAAACGTTCGGGTGCGGGAAGCTTTACTGCGCTCTGATTAGATATCTTATAAGCTGGGTTATCAGGTATGAGTTGATTGTGTTTTGCGGCGCCAATAATAAATTCGTCGCTACTGGCGGCGGCTGATACTTTGGTGGGGAGCTCGCCAACGACGGTAGCGTTATCTTGTTCGAGTGTGTCCTCCTTATAGGCTAATAGCGGCTCGCCGATATGCGCCATTTCCCCCACTTGTACGATAAGTTTATCAATCGCCCCCGCATGCGGGGCGGGTATATCGACTATGGCTTTGGCGGTCTCAACGGACACTAATAACTGGTCGCATGTCACCAGTTCACCGGCGCGCACATGCCATTCAAGTACTTCGGCTTCCTGCAGACCTTCGCCTAAATCGGGTAATTTAAAGAACATGAATCAGCACCTTTAACCAGGGTTTAATCTAACTCTAGTTAAAGCTCACCAGTTTTTCCGCCGCAGTCACAATATCGCGACTAGAGGGCAGGTAGTAATGTTCATTTCTCAGCAGCGGCATGACAGTGTCGTAGCCACAGACTCTAACTACTGGGGCTTTTAAGTCTTGAAGCGCATGCTCTGCTAAGTTGGCGGCAATTTCGGCGCCGGCGCCAAAGCTGCGCGCGGCTTCATGGATAATAATGCAGCGGCCGGTGTAGGCTACAGAGCTGTATATGGTTTTCATATCAAGTGGCTTAAGTGTGGCGACGTCGATTACTTCTGCTTTTACGCCTTTATGGGCCAAAACCTCCGCCGCTTCGAGCGTCTCCATCACTTGGGCCCCCCAAGTTACTAAGGTGATGTCGCGGCCCTCACGCAGGGTAAAACAGCTGTCTAAAGGCAGCGCATGTCCGTCATTAGCTATTGTGTGCTTAACCGCGCGGTAAATACGCTTGGGCTCTAAAAATATCACTGGGTCCGGATTTCGAATAGCGGCTAATAATAAACCATAGGCCCGCTTAGGAGAGCTCGGTATAACCACGCGCAGACCGGGAATATGAGCAAATAGGGTTTCTGTTGATTCACTATGATGTTCGGGGGCGTGAATACCGCCGCCAAAGGGGGCGCGTATTACCAATGGGCAACTGAGGCGGCCGCAGGTGCGATTGCGCAGGCGGGCGGCATGGCCAACAATTTGCTCCATGGCTGCATAGATAAAACCCATAAATTGTATTTCGGCGACTGGGTGTAAACCCTGCACCGCCATACCGATCGCTACACCGGCAATCATACTCTCGGCCAGTGGCGTATCCATCACCCGAGTGGGGCCAAACTCACTTTGTAGGTTAGCTGTGGCTCGAAACACGCCGCCGTTTAAGCCTATATCTTCGCCCAGTAGTACCATGTTCGAGTCGCGCTGCAGCTCGTATTGCAGGGCCATATTCACAGCTTCCAGCAGTGTTATTTTACTCATCATTTAGCTCCTGAGTTTTAATGCGGGCGAACTGCCAATCTAGCTGCGCTGGACGCTCGGCATAGAGATGCTCAAACATCGATTCAGCGCTGCGTATGGGAGTATTTTGATAGTTCGCAACGGCGCGGTCGATGTGCCGGTGGCAGTGCGCATTCAGTTCAGCCTCAAGCGAGTCATTCCACTCGCCGCGAGCGCGCAGCTGAGCGCTCAACTGGGTGAGAGGGTCTTGTTGTCTAGCTTGTTCAAGCTCCCTCTTCTGGCGATAGCGACTGGCGTCGTCGGCGGTAGTGTGGTCGCTAAGGCGATAACTTAGGCACTCTATTAACCCCGGTCCTTTACCTGCTCGCGCTCTGGCAATAGCCGCCGCTACGGTTGTCACCACAGCGCCAAAATTATTGCCATCGACTTGCACACCGGTGAATCCTGCCGCAGTTGCCTTGTCGATCAGTTGCTTGGCCGCACATTGACGATGGCGTGGTACCGAGATGGCCCACTGGTTCGAGTTGATCACAAATACCACCGGCAATTGCCAGACCGCTGCGAGATTCAGTGCTTCGGCAAAGTCGCCCTTACTCGTGGCGCCGTCGCCGAGTGAACAGACCGAAACCCGCTTCTGATGACGAATCTTGAAGGCGCTGGCAATACCGCAGGCGTGAGTGCATTGGGTAGATATGGGGATGCAGTTGGGCATATCTTGGCGTGGGCCTTTAAAATCGCTGCCACGCTCATCGCCTCCCCAGTAAAGTAGCATCTCTTCTAGTTGTACACCGCGTACTATCTGTGCAGCCTGATCGCGATAGTAGGGTACAAATACATCGTCTGACCGCATGGCTTGAGCCGTGCCGACACCTATTGCCTCGGCACCCTCGCAAGAAGGGTAGGTGCCGATCTGTCCGGTGCGCTGCAGAGCGATGCACTTATGGTCGAACAGCCGTGTCAAACGCATTACTTTATAGGCCGCGATCAGCTGTTTACTGTCGAGTGGGTAGGTGTCGTATTGTCTTTTTGAATGCAGCTCTGTGGCGCTGGTCATATCGTTATTTAATGGATTAAATATCATTGACTTCTCCTCGGTTTGCCGCATGAGCGTTCGCTCAGAGTTCTATAATACGGGGATGATCGCCGGCCGCGATGCTGCAGGAAAAGAGCTGTTGCTTGACAGTGTCGGCCATCGTCCTAGGCTGACGATCGCTGTTAAAAGCACTAATGTAGCAGCCATTTATGTCATTAATATCACTGCCGAGACCAGCAAAAAAAGCGTGCCGATTAAAGTGGCTGCTGGGGGTGAATATGACCGTTTTACTGTCGCTGTAGTTGATGTCGGCAAACGCAACTTTGTCATGCAGGTTCCTGGCCAATTGGTAGGCAGCGAAAAAATCGCTACTTTCGAATGCGCAGGGCGTAACTCGAGCACTGCTTAGAGCTGTGCCACGCGCTTGGCAGTTAATTGCATCGTCGTTTTTGAGGTCGGCTTTAAAGCCCGTTTTGAGGTATGGCTTAAAATACCGTACAGAACTGCTTTGCTCGCGTACTAAATTAAACATTGCTAACTCCTTGCGGGCTGACAGGTTGAGCTTATAGCTCTTGCTGTATCTGCCGGTTGGATGACCGAGTTAGGGTATGGTTACTATTATTATAGAAATAAACACCAATTTTAAGCGGTTAGTTTTAGACCATGCTGATCTATTTAGCTCCTGTTATATGGATTTAGTAGGCTGTTTTAAGCGACAATAGCGGTCTTCATTGAGAAACGTATATTTTTATTTATGACATTAGCTAAGCCATTAGTACAAGGTTATATCGCGCCGGGTTTTGAACCGGTTGCCGCCGTCTTTGGCGAGCTTTTTCGCGATCATGGCGAGCAGGGTGCGGGCCTGGCTATTTATCGCCACGGTCAGCCACTGCTCGATATTTACGGCGGTTATCAAGATCGCGATGGGCAAAATCTATGGAATAGCGATACTCGAGCCAATTGCTTCTCGGTCAGTAAAGGCTTGGTGGCGCTGTGTGTTATTCAGCTGCTGGAGCGCGGATGGCTGGATTTGGATGCCCCCGTGGCCGATTACTGGGACGGTTTTGAGGTAAATGGTAAAGCCGATATTAGCGTACGTCAGTTGATGAGCCATAACAGTGGTTTGTCAGCATTTCATGGGCGTTTAAAAGATAATGAAATCTTCAGTTGGGATGCTGTCGTCGAGCGTCTTGAGGCCGAAGAACCATGGTGGCCGCCAGGTTCGGCTCAGGGTTATTCGCCATTCGTTTATGGCTGGTTGGTAGGCGAGCTGATCTGTCGTGTCTCCGGGGCTGACAGTTTCAACGACTATTTTCAGCAGTTTGTGGCCGAACCGTTAAAGGCAAGCTGTCACTTCGGTATTCCCCTTGAGGAACAGGCGAATATCGCCGTTATGGCGCCGTTAAAAGTGAGCAAGGGCGCAGAACACCAAGGCAGTGGGTCCAGTATTGGCGATATGATGAAGGCCGACCCTAAAGGGGTGGTCAATAAAGCGTTCACCAACCCTATGAGCCTTATGCTTGGCACTAATAGTCCCGAGTGGCGGGCCGCACAAGTGCCCGCAGCGAATGGCCACTGTACGGCACAGGGCTTGGCGCGAATTTATGCGGCGCTTGCCAATGGCGGCTCGCTCGATGGCGAGAGTGTTCTACAGACGCACAGCTTAGAGCATTGTTGGACTGAGCTTAGCCGCGGCGATGATAAAGTGTTGGGCGCCCACCTGCGCTTTGGCTGCGGTTTTATGCTCAGCCAGCACGACAAAGCCGACTGTCGCTTTGGGCGCGGTGTTAAGGGTTTTGGGCATCCAGGTGCCGGTGGCAGCCTCGGCTTTGCCGATCCAGAGTTTGGTATTGGTTTTGGCTATGTCACTAACCGTATGGGTCAGGGCCTGTTAGTGGACCCACGAGCGCAGAAATTAATTGACTGCCTTTACGCTTGCCTTTAAAGAGACAGAAAAAATGAGTGAAATCGAGCAACTACAAGATCAACTGATCGATCTGCAAACCCGAGTCTCCTATCAGGATGACACCTTGGCGCAGCTGAACGATGTGATCACCGAGCAAGACAGTATTATCCGTATTATGCAAAAGCAGATGATTGCACTGGCGAAAAAGCATGATGAGATGAATTATTCAGCCGAGCAGGGCAGTGTAGGAAATCCAGCAGACGAACGCCCACCACATTATTGATTGTGAGTGAGCGGCCTTTAGTGTGGGGCCGCTGCAGCTTGTGAGCGATCGAGTGGCGATCGCCACATTAAATCAAAGCAAAGACTGGCCACGAAATGGGTTGCGTGATCACAAATCGTGGTAGAAATGGAGGCGTTGTAGAAGCAAAAACCTGCAAGCTTAGAGACACAATAAGTTATTTGGCCAGTATTTTACTAAAGTCTGGTTTTCTCTTGCATGCGCTGTACTTGCCGTAAGCGTTCTTCTAATAGGGCGGTTTGCATGTAGTTTCCCTTTACCATCTTTAACGCATAGTTAATCTGCCGTGCCGCCTTGTCATAAATGCCGTTCAAGATGAAATATTCAGATCTAGCCTTGTGGACGCCGAGAATATCTCCAGCTAAACCGTGCACCTCGGCCAGTAAATACCACACATAGGGGTCATTAGGGCGCTGGCGTGAGTAGTAAGCTAATATTTTTTCACTCTCTTGGTATTGCCCTGCATTCATTAGCGTTTCTGCATAGGTGACATTAAGGGGGTGGTTGTTGGGAGATTCAGCCAAGCGTTTTTTAAGCACACTTAAGGCCTTATTGTAGTTTTTTGCGGTTGATTCTATTTCAGCTTGCGCCACAAGGTAGGCAATTTTGTCGGGCTCTTTGTTTAGCAACCGCTGCAAACTCTTGCGGGCGTTGTCGGTCATTCCTGCGCGCGATTGTGCCAGGGCTAAGCCATAATAGCTGGCGTCCATCGATAGAGTATCGCCCTTTATTTCACCGCTAAACCTCTGAATCGCTTTTTGCGGTGACTCTTCATTGTCGAGGCGAATGCGGGCGCGCATCAGGTGAAAATCGGTGCTGATTAAAAATTGTTTTTTCGGGTGTTTTTGAGCGCGATTGCGCGAGTCACTGATACGTTTTTCAGTGATTGGATGGGTCAATAAAAATTCTGGCGGGCGACGGCTAAAACGGGTGGCATGGAGCATGCGCTCAAACATTTTCGGCACCTCGAATGGGTCCATGCCCGCTTTAATCATGGTTTGCAGGCCGACGCGATCCGCCTCCTGCTCATTTTGGCGGCTAAAACGCAGCTGATTATCGAGAGCCATGGCTCTCGAGGCCGACAGCGCAGCAATGCCTGCCTCACTGCCCGCAGTGGCCATCAATACCAAGCTAGCCAGTTGTGCGGCCATTAACCCCATAGAGTTGGCTTGGCGTTGCTGAACGCCGCGGGCAAAGTGACGCTGACTTAAGTGCGCTAGTTCGTGCGCAAGTACCGACGACAGTTGATGCTCTGATTCGGCATAGAGGAAAAGTCCGGTGTGCACACCGAGCACTCCCCCAGGAACAGCGAAGGCGTTCATGCTTGGGTTTTCGACTATAACTGTACTCAAACGGCGGTCATCCAGTTGACTGAACATAGCCAGTCGGCGTAACAACTGGTCTATATAATCATTCAACAGAGGGTCTGAGGACGTGGGCACGCGGCTGCGGTACAATCGTAACCACTCCTGTCCAAGTGCGTACTCCTGTTCGGGTGATACTATGCCACCACTGGCGCCGCCTAGGTCGGGCAGGTTATTGTCAGCGTAGCTTGGCTTGGCTATAGCGAGCACCAATACCGAAGCAGATATAAGTAAGGTTGAAAAAAGTCGCACGTGAACTCCCGTAGATAAGGTCCTACTCTAGCGCTTCGACTGCGATACGTGCAAATTGTTCAGAATTTGTAAAGGTAAATTAGTGTTATGAGTGAAACTCTCCTTCCAAAGATGGGGTCAGAAGACATTATTAGTCGTCCGGTGGATATCGAGGTGGACGCCGCCGGTCTTAGCTGCCCGATGCCTTTGTTAAAGGCTCGGCAGGGGTTAAATAAGCTGCAGTCGGGGCAAACTCTGCGGCTGCTGGCCACTGATACTGGCTCTGTGCGCGATGTAAAGTCTTTTGCGGAATTGTCCGGTAATCAGATACTCTCATTTGCTGAAGCGCAAAGAGAGACTGCGGCGCTCTATGTGTATATTTTACAAAAGGCTTAATAAATGATGCTGAATACTTTTCGCTTGACTTGTTTTGATCACGATGGCGATAGTGCGCGTTCTATTAACTTAACAAACAAGGTTTAACAGCAAATGCTGAATGTTTTTCAAAGCTGGATAGACCGCTACTTTGCTGATGAGGAAGCGGTGCTGTTGGCACTGATACTTTCTATCGGAGTGTTGGTCGTGGTGACTATGGGGCAAGTGCTTGCGCCCATGATTGCCAGCGTAATAATCGCTTTTTTGATGCAAGGTATGGTGGCCCGTCTTCGAGCTTGGGGGGCTCCACATATTCTTGCTGTATCCGTTGCTTTCTTAGTTTTGGTAGGGTGTTTAGCTGCGAGTTTGCTGTTGTTGTTGCCAGCAATTTCTCGCCAGGCAGTCACTTTTTTTACTGAATTGCCGCGCATGTTAACGGAGGGCCGAGAGCTGCTGGTGTTATTGCCCGAGAAGTATCCCACGCTATTTAGCGATCAAAATGTAGTGCAAATGGTGGATAGTGCCGGTAAAAGTTTGGGTGCTATTGGGCAGACTATATTGACCTTTTCATTAGCAAACTTGGGGGTGTTGGCCGCGGCGCTGATTTATTTAGTATTGGTGCCTATTCTGGTATTTTTCTTTCTTAAAGATAGCAACTTAATAATGGCTTGGCTGGCCGCCTTTTTGCCAAAAAAACGCCCTGTTATGAATCGTATATGGCATGAGATGAACCAACAGATAGCTAATTACGTACGTGGTAAAGTCATAGAAATTATCGTTGTCGCTAGTGCCAGCTATGTATGTTTCGTCTTTTTAGGTCTCAATTACGCTCTGTTACTGGCGATTGCGGTTGGTCTGTCGGTACTGATTCCCTATATTGGCGCGGCGGTGGTTACTTTGCCTGTGGCGCTCATCGCATTGTTTCAGTGGGGTTGGGGTACAGAGTTCTTTTACTTGCTTGGGGCCTATGCGGTTATTCAAGCGCTCGATGGTAATGTGTTGGTGCCGCTGTTGTTTTCTGAAGCGGTTAATTTACACCCAGTGGCTATTATCCTAGCGGTACTGGCTTTTGGTGGTTTATGGGGCTTTTGGGGAGTGTTTTTTGCTATTCCCCTAGCTACCCTGGTTAAGGCAGTTTTGTATGCTTGGCCCACGCTCGACATCGATGTTACCGATCAAACTGAAGGCATAGCGGCGCTGTAAAATACTTGCTATAGCCTATTGACTTGAGAATTTTATGAAACGACTTTCAGTTCTTTTAATGGCATTAATAGCCTTGCCGGTTCTATCGGCTAATGATGTTCAAATAGTGGTGAGTGAAAACGACAGCCGCGAATATCGCTATTTGCAGCTCGATAATAAAATGCAGGTGCTATTGATTTCGGATACCAGTGCCGAAAAGTCGGCGGCCGCTTTGGATGTTTATGTCGGTTCCAATCAAAATCCGAAAGATCGCGAAGGTTTGGCGCACTTCCTTGAACATATGCTGTTCCTGGGGACTGAACAATACCCAGAAGCGGGTGAATATCAGCAGTTTATAAGTGAGCATGGGGGGAGTCACAACGCCTACACTAGTTCTGAACATACCAACTATTTTTTTGATGTGGACTCTCGTTATCTAGAAGCGAGCCTCGACCGTTTCGCCCAGTTTTTTGTGGCGCCGCTATTAACGGACAAGTATGTCGACCGCGAACGCCATGCTGTGGAGTCGGAATATAAATTGCGAATTAAAAATGAGTCGCGTCGCCGCAGTGATATTTTCAGCCAGATTGTCAACCCTGAACACCCGTTGTCGATGTTTCGCACCGGTAATTTGGAAACTCTTGCGGACCGTAAAGACGACAGTGTGCGCAGTGCGTTGGTGAAATTCTATGACCGTTACTATTCCGCCAATCTTATGTCATTGGTAGTGTTGGGGAGCAGTTCACTCGATGAATTGGAGGCGATCACAGTTGCGCGCTTTAATAAAGTTGTCAACAGCGATGCGGTGGTTAGTAATGCGGTTATTCCTTTGTATGTGGATGACTTTCTACCTGCACGAGTAGTGGTTGAGCCTTTAAAAGAAGAGCGTTTACTCAATTTGTCCTTTTCTATCCCGCACTCGGCAGGCTATTACCGCCAGAAGCCGCTGCAATATATTGGCAATTTACTGGGCCATGAAGGTGAGGGGAGTTTGCTGTCATTTCTTAAAAAATACGGTTGGGCCGAAGGCTTAAGTGCTGGAGGGGGTGACCAAACTCGCTTTGACGGCAGTTTTGATATCAATATTCAGTTGACCGAGCGCGGCGTTAAAGCGGTAGATCAAATTGTCGCACTGACATTTCATGTCATTGAGAATCTGCAGCGCAAAGGAATAAAAGAATGGCGCTTTAATGAAGAAAAAAAACTTGCAGAGGTCGCCTTTCGTTTTCAGGAAAAAATCGGTGCGATGGAAACCGTTAGCGCTCTAGCCAATAGATTGCATATATATGCTCCTGAGGATGTGTTGCGTGGGGAATATTTATACGTAGAATTTGACCCTGCAATGATTCGAAATTTTTTGTCCTATTTAGAGCCTAAAAATTTACTGCTGACCTTGACAGCACCCAATGTTGACACAGATAAAGTCAGCCCTTGGTATCAGGCGCCTTATAAGGTAAGCGCTATGGCAGCATCGGCTCCATTTATAGTGGAAAAGTATAGTCGCCAGTTGTTTTTTTCCGGTGAGAATTTGTTTATCCCGCAGCGTTTAACGGTGAAATTGAGTCCCTTACTTAATGACAATGTTGACCGAGTGAATATTCCGCCCGCTAAGATAATTGACACAGACGGTTATGAGGCTTGGTTTAAGCAGGGTGAAAAATTCAAAGTGCCACGTGCCAACATCACTCTGCGCTTAAAATTGCCTATGGCCGCACAGACGGCTAAAACAGCGGCGATGAATAAGTTGTTTGTGGCCCTAGTTAACGACTCCCTGAATGAATTCGCCTACCCTGCTCGGCTTGCTGGTTTAGATTTTTCGGTGAGCAGTAATAGCCGCGGCATTGATATTAATATCCAAGGCTACAATGATCGTCAAGGATTGTTATTGACCCGCATAATGGAAACAATTCGCAAGCCGCGTTTTGACAGTGCGCGCTTTGATAGCGTTAAAGCTGAGTTGATGCGTAATTGGAAAAATGCCACTAAGGCTCCACCTTATCAACAGTTAGCTCGCGAGGTGGCGATTATGGCATTTTCGCCTCTCTGGCAGCCGCATATTTTACGCGACGCTCTCGCGTCCGTTAGTTTGGCCGATTTTAATGAGTTCAATGCTTCTCTGTTAGTAAATGCTAAGGCTGAGGCGTTATTTTATGGCAATGTTTATCGGCAAGAAGCGGTAAAGCTGGCGGCTTTAATTCATAATCAGTTGTTGCAAAAAAAAGGTGAAGTCAGTTTGCCACGGGCCCATGTGGTTAAGTTAGAGGCGGCCGTGGAGAAGAAAGCAGGCGCGCCTTTTCTGCGTGAACTGTTGGTGGAGCACAAAGATACCGCGGCGGTGCTCTATGTTCAGGGCTTGGATGATTCTTTGGAGGATAAGGCGAAAATGCTGTTATTACGGCAGGTACTGCACTCGCCATTTTTTAATAGTTTGCGTACCGAAAAGCAATTGGGCTATATCGTGATGGTATCTGGCATGCCGCTGAAAAAATTGCCTGGTAGTATTTTTATCGTGCAGTCGCCGGTTGCTGACGGTGCTCGCCTTATCGATGAAATTGGCAGTTTTGTCGATGATTTTACTTTATCTATGCCGAAAGACTTGACCGTGCATCAACAGGCTGTAAATAACAACTTGCTCCAAGCCCCGAAAAACTTAGGGCAACAGTCGTCACGCTATTGGGAAAACATACTTTACAAAAACTCTCAGTTTGACCGTCACCAACAATTGGCTAATGCCGTGAATAATGTGAGTCCTGCTGAATTAACGGCTTATTACAAGGCGGTTATTCAGCCAAGTCGACGCTTGTGGCTGGTTTCCAAAGCGCTTAATCCGGCTCAGCTCACTGGTATGAAGGCGGTTAAAAGTGCCGCTGCATTTAAGCGTGAAGCGGTTGTTTATTCTTACCCATAACAACGGTGAGGTTATTTTGAGTATCAGCTGAACGACGCGTAATAGCGCATCAGGTGGCATTGTGTGTCGTTTTGTGGCAGTATCAGCGCCATTTTTATGGTGTTGTCTGGTGGTTTAAGGGTCTGAAAGAATTGGCGCGCAGAAGTTTGCGGGCCTCCCTACAGTCGATCAGATACGCCCTTTTTAGTTTTACTTTTTTATATTTATATTAGTGGGCCCATTTGGTCTACGTTAGGAGTGTTTAATGATTGAAGATTATGATGCCCTCGAAACCCAAGAGTGGCTTGACGCGCTGGCGTCTGTCGTTCGCCATGGTGGTCAAGAGCGCGCCGCTTTTCTTCTCAAGCAGCTGTCTGAATCGGCTGCCGGACACGGTGTCGATCAGCCTTCTGCGATCACCACCCCTTATCGCAATACGATTCCTGTAACCCAGGAAGTGCCTTATCCTGGTGACTTGTTTTTAGAGCGCAAAATTCGCTCTATTATCCGTTGGAATGCTATGGCGATGGTAATGCGCGCCAACAACAATTCTGACGGGCTCGGTGGTCATATCGCCTCGTTCTCTTCGGCCGCGACACTATATGATGTGGCCTTTAACCACTTTTTTCGCGGTAACGAAGGCGGCCCAGGCGACCTAATTTATTTTCAGGGTCACTCGGCGCCGGGTATGTATGCGCGCTCTTTTATTGAGGGACGCTTTACTGAAGCGCAGATGGATGACTTCCGTCGTGAAGTGGATGGTAAGGGCTTGTCTTCCTATCCGCACCCTTGGTTGATGCCTGATTACTGGCAGTTCCCGACTGTGTCCATGGGGCTAGGTCCAATTACTTCCATTTATCAAGCGCGCTTTATGCGTTATATGGAAAGCCGTTCCATGATCCCTGCGGGCGACCGCAAGGTGTGGGCTTTCCTCGGTGATGGTGAATGCGACGAACCTGAATCGCTAGGCGCTATCGCGCTAGCGGGCCGTGAAAATCTTGATAACTTGATTTTCGTGATCAATTGTAATTTGCAGCGTCTAGACGGTCCTGTGCGCGGTAACGGTAAGATCGTGCAAGAGCTGGAAGGTGTTTTCCGCGGTGCCGGTTGGAACGTAGAAAAAGTTCTTTGGGGTCGCCATTGGGATGCCCTGCTAGAAAAAGATACTAGCGGTCTATTGCAGAAGCGCATGGACGAAGTCGTCGATGGCGAAATGCAGAACTACAAGGCCAAAGGCGGTGCTTATACTCGTGAGCATTTCTTTGGTAAGTACCCTGAGCTGCTCGAGTTGGTGAAAGACCTGACCGACGACGAGATCATGTACTTGAATCGCGGCGGCCATGACTCATTTAAGGTGTTTGCAGCCTACGATAAGGCCATGAAAACCAAGGGCCGTCCGACCGTTATTTTGGCGCAGACCGTTAAGGGTTACGGTATGGGCACCTCGGGTGAGGCATCCAATGATACTCACTCGATCAAAAAACTGGGTATGGACGCGCTGAAGAAATTCCGTGATCGTTTTGGTATTCCTATTTCTGACGAAGACTTAGCCGATGTGCCTTACTATCGTCCGGCCGAAGATAGTCCTGAAATGCAGTATATGCGTGAGCGCCGTAATACGCTAAACGGTGTGGTGCCGACACGCAAGGCCGACTTCGTATCGTTAGAGACCCCTGAGTTGGATGCCTTTAAGGGTCAGCTGAAGAGCTCCGGTACTCGTGAAATTTCCACCACTATGGCTTTTGTTCGCATTTTGTCGTCATTGGCAAAAGACAAGAAAATCGGCAAAAATGTTGTGCCTATTGTGCCGGACGAGGCGCGCACCTTCGGTATGGAGGGCATGTTCCGCCAGTTGGGTATCTACTCCTCCGAGGGACAGAAATACACTCCGCAGGACGCGGACCAGATCATGTTCTATAAAGAGGACAAGTCTGGTCAGATTCTGGAAGAGGGTATTAATGAAGCTGGTGCCATGTCTTCTTGGATTGCAGCTGCCACCTCTTACAGCAGTCACGAAACGCCGATGGTTCCGTTTTATATCTATTACTCGATGTTTGGACATCAGCGTATCGGCGATCTTGCTTGGCTGGCAGGCGATGCTCAGGCGCGTGGATTTATGCTCGGTGGCACCGCGGGTCGCACCACCCTTAACGGCGAAGGTTTACAGCATCAAGATGGCCATTCGTTGGTACTTGCCAATACTGTGCCCAACTGCCGAACTTACGATCCTACTTACGCCTATGAATTAGCGGTAGTAGTGCAGGACGGCTTGCGCCGTATGTACGGCGAAAAAGAGAATTGTTACTACTATATTACCTTGATGAACGAGAACTATAGCCATCCTGAGATGCCGGAAGGCGTTGAAGCCGGTATTATTAAAGGTATGTATAAGCTCAAATCGGCCGAGAATGAAAAGGCTAAGTTACGAGTCAATCTGTTGGGTTCAGGTACAATTCTGCGCGAAGTGGAAGCAGCGGCCGAAATCTTGCGTACTGAGTTCAAGGTTGAGTCTGATGTTTGGTCGGTGACTTCGGTCAATGAGTTGACCCGTGATGGTCAGGCTGCTGAGCGCTGGAATATGTTGCACCCAGAGGATGAACCTCAGCAGCCTTACATTACTGGTTTGCTGGCCGCAAATGCTGAGCACCCAACCGTTATTGCTACCGACTATTTGAAAACCTATAGCGAGCAGCTACGTCCCTATATCGAGGGCGATTATAAAGTGCTGGGTACTGAGGGTTTCGGTCGCTCAGACAGTCGCCAGCAGTTGCGTCACTTCTTTGAGGTGAACAGTAAGTTTATCGTGGTTGCAACTTTGAAAGCGCTGGCCGATCAAGGCAAAATTAAGTCTGGCTTGGTGGCCAAGGCGATTAAAGATTTTGGCATCGATCCGGATAAAGCCAATCCGATGACCGTGTAAGACTAAGTAGTCGGTGTTCGGTAGTCATATCGAGCGCATTTGATTGATTGAATTGAGGAAAAACAGTGGCCATTGAAACGATCAAAGTCCCTGATATTGGCGGCGCCGAAGGCGTTGAAGTTATTGAGTTGTGTGTGGCCGTAGGTGATACCGTGGCGGTTGAAGATTCTATTATCGTGGTTGAAACCGATAAGGCATCAATGGATTTGCCGACTCCCATCGCGGGCACAATTGTTAGTTTAAAAGTAGTCGAAGGCGATAAGGTCTCTGAAGGTGATCTGATGGTCGAGATTGAAGTCGAAGCTGCTGCAGTCGTTGAGCCTGCGCCATTAGTCGACGCACCTGCTGTCGTTTTGTCGCCTGCAGCATCGGCTGATAAATCATTCAGTGTTCCCGATCTCGGTGGCTCGGAAGGTGTTGAAGTTATTGAAATTTGCGTTGCCGTAGGTGACGAAGTTGCCGAGGGTGACTCGCTAATAGTTCTCGAGACCGATAAAGCTTCCATGGAAATACCTGCTGAAGCTTCGGGCACCGTTGTGAGTGTTGCGGTTAGTGAGGGCGACAAGGTTTCTCCGGGCGATGCAATGGTGATTCTTGCTATTGCCGGCGATAATGCTGTTGTTGCTCCGGTTGCCGCTGCATCTGTGGGCCCGCTCGCTGCTGCTAGCGTTGAAGAACCGTTGCTACTTCCCGATTTGGGGGGGTCCGAAAATGTTGAAATCATTGAGATTTGCGTAGCTGTTGGCGATGATATCGCCGAAGGTGACTCTATTATTGTGCTGGAGACAGATAAGGCCTCTATGGAGATTCCAGCTCCTAAGGCCGGAAAAATCATCAGTTTGTCGGTAAAAGAGGGTGACAAGGTTTCTGCGGGTGATGCCATTGGTGTTGTTTTGGCCAAGAGCATTGCGGCGTCAGTAGCTGCTCTAACTCCAGCTTCAGCTCCAGCGATTTCCTCTGTAGCCACATCGATGCCAGTTAAAGCCATAACTACTGAGCCTGTATCTGAATCGCCCTCTGCTGATAATAGCGTTAGTAACAATGTTTATGCCGGCCCTGCTGTGCGCAAACTGGCGCGCCAGATGGGCGTTACGCTCAGTAAAGTTAAAGGCTCAGGTCCGCGCGGCCGTTTGAATAAAGATGACGTGCGAGCTTATGTGAAGCAGATCGTGCAGCAAGTTGAAAAGGGCGTTTCTACAGCAGTCTCTGGGGGAGCAGGTATCCCTGCTATCCCAGCAGTTGATTTCAGCAAGTTTGGCGATGTTGAGTTGGTGAAGCGAAGTAAAGTTCAGAAACTAACCGCTGACAACATGGTCCGAAATTGGCTGAATGTGCCGCATGTTACTCAGTGGGATGATGCCGATATCACTGAGCTTGAAGCATTCCGCAAAGGGCTCAAGCCTGAAGCTGAAAAACGTGGATCCAAACTAACGCCGCTGCCATTTCTGTTGAAGGCGTGCGCTGCTGCGTTACGCGCTGAAGATAGTTTTAATGTTTCTTTGCACGCCGATGGTGCGCATATCGTTAAAAAAGATTATGTGCATATCGGCGTTGCTGTGGACTCTCCCGTGGGGTTAGTGGTGCCAGTTATCCGCGACGTCGACAAGAAAGGCCTATGGGAACTAGCTGACGAGTTTACGGCTATTGTCGCCAAGGCGCGTGCAGGTAAATTGCTGCCAAAAGATATGCAAGGTGGCTGTTTTACTATTTCAAGTCTGGGTGCAATGGGTGGCAATGGTTTTACGCCTATTGTTAATGCGCCAGAAGTGGCTATTTTAGGTGTATCTAAAGCTCAAATGAAGCCTGTCTGGAATGGCAAAGACTTTGATCCGCGCAATATGTTGCCGCTATCGTTGTCTTATGATCATCGCGCAGTTAACGGGGCCGATGCAGGTCGTTTCTTTACCTACCTGACTGCGGTGCTTAGCGATGTGCGTCGCCTGCTGTTGTAGCGGATAGGCACGGGAAAAAAGGGTTGCTATGACTATCAGCTCTTTTTTTCACACAGTATTTGGTGGTTGTAGAAATAGGTGTTAGAATACTTTAGTACACTTTAGAAACGGTGTACAAATGATCAGCTTTGAATGCCTGGTGATCAGCTTAGAATACTTGGAATGTTTTATCTCCAGTAATGCGAAGTACGACAAGATCTCGTCCTGTAGCTATAAGTTATGCCCAGTTTCTCAGCAAACCTCAGTTATTAAGTATTACAGGAATTAGACATGTCTAAAGTTACTGGTAAAGTTAAGTTCTTCAACGAATCTAAAGGCTTCGGTTTCATCGAGCAAGAAAATGGCCCAGATGTTTTCGTTCATTTCTCTGCAATTCAGGGCGGTGGCTTTAAGACTCTGGCTGAAGGCCAAGAAGTTGAGTTTGAAGTAGGTCAAGGCCAGAAAGGCCCACAAGCTGAGAATGTTGTTGCCCTTTAAGGCGATTTCTTAGTTTGCATTTTTTGCGCTGCTGTTTTCAGTAGCGCGGGAAGTGAGATAAAAACAGTTACCCTTGGGTGGCTGTTTTTTTTTGCATGTTAATTAGAGTATATGGCTTATGTGGTGGTGGTCTCGATCGGCGAATGCTCTCTAGGCCAGTCTATTAATATAGTTGATTTTGTTAGTTGTTAAGTCTGCTTCTTATTCGCATAGTAATAAAGTTATTTTGTGCTTTTGAGTTGTTTTTTGTAAACTTTAATACCTACGACTTTAGCACTGCTTCAATACGATTAAAGTAATTGCTGGGTCGTTATCGACTTGTCCTAGGTGCCATGACATCAGTTAGGTGTACTTAAGTTATAAGCTTAGCCGAGCCGCTGTCAGTGGGCTCTATTGTGATATTGGCATTTAGCATAGTTGTCAGAGCGGTGCTATTTAAGGTTGTTAAATTGCTCACTAAGGTATTCCATGCAGCGTTTTCAATGTTTGATTTAATCGAAATTCATGCGCTACAAGTTGCCTCAGTCTTCTCCGCAGTTGAGTCTCGCGTTAGTATTGAAGTTCGCACAACTTGCCTGAGTTATATGTGACGCTGAATCGTTATCGTCATTGTAGGTATCAATCGTACAAGAGTATGTGGCGCGGTTAGGTGTGAAGAGAGTGTTGCTGGTGGCTGTGCTCAAAAAAATTAACTGTACCATCATCAATAGGCGATATTGCCCTATAGGTCATGGAGCAATGTTTGATATCTCGTGTATAGCTGCTATGACGGAAAGTGCCTATAATGGCCGAAGATTTAAAGCAGTTGTTAGGGTGTGTATGTTTACTTTTATCAAAAAATTATTACTGTTGGCCGCGTTGTTGTTGGTGGCGGCGGTGGCGGCTAAATTATTTGTAGAATTCAAGTTGCAACAGCAGTTAGATGGTCATATTGCAGCCGTCAATCCGATCGCATCTATTCATTATGAGCGCATTTACCTTGATCTTGAGGGTGGCGTAAATATTGATGGTCTTGATGTTTCACCCTTGTTACTTGATGCGGGCGTCAATCGTATAGCCACTATTCGATTGAGTGCTGAAAATAAATGGCTATTTGTGTTGGCGGCACTAGGTTTATCCAATGTAGCCACTCCTAATGCTCTCTCCGTTGAGTTGACTGGAGTTGACCTGGGCTTGATCTCTAGTGCGTATTTAGATGATCACATTGCATCTGCTAATGCTTCATTTTCTGAAAACGTAGAGCCCTCGTGTGGTGGTGTGCAGTTTTTATCGGGCGATGACTTTCGGGCGATGGGGTACGGCCCTTTAATTTTTGATGCGAATATTAACTACGGTTATTCTTCTGTGCGCAAAGTGCTTGATCTGAACCTGGAGCTTGTGGTCCCCGAGTTGGCTATTGCTAGGGTTAAGGCCGTGGTTGCCGGGGTTGCCTCGTTAAATCCGAGTTCTCTGTTGGTAGCCACTAAGCCCTCTTTACAGTTAATTGAGCTGGATTACACCGACTCGGGTTATATACGCCGAGTGGGGCGCTATTGCAGTGATATGATGAATCTCCCTGTTGAGGCATTTGTTCATCGAGAGGTGGGGCGTGATGGAAACTATTATATGGCAACTTGGGGGGTGAACCCTGGCATCTCTGTTCGAGAGGCTTATCGTGAGTTTTTGCTCGATCCCGGCTCAATTAATTTTGCAGCTTACCCGTCCGAAGCCTTTAGTTATGAGCAGTTGTCACTTTATGCGCCAGAAGATTGGGCAGACTTATTAAAGCTGTCGTTATTAGTGAATGATCATGCTGTCATTCCGTTAGAGTTTTCTTTTGATCGAAGCGCTCCTGCGTTTGCAAGCGATGCGTCTTCAGTTGAAGGCGCTGATGTTGTGCATGTACCTCGTTTTGTTGGTGTCAAAAAGAGGGAGCTGGCTGCTTATGTTGGTTATAAGGTGCGTGTTTATAGTGTTAGTGGTCGCATGCGACAAGGTTTTTTTAAAGGTGTGCGCAAGGGTAATATTGAGATGATCAGTGAAAAATATGGTGACTCGATGGTGGTTTCAGTGAGTTTGTTGAGCGCCGAGACGGTGGAAGTTTATAAGTAGGGTGAAAGTGTGAGGTAGAATTAAAATCGCTGTTTTGTGCACATCAGGGGCCTGTAATAATGCCCATCAATTTAGCTTGATCGTATCGAAGCTAACACGAGCCATTTATAAGTACGTACTGATATTAAGGGTAACGAAATGATTATCAAGCCTAAAGTTCGCGGTTTTATCTGCATTAATGCTCATCCTGCTGGTTGTGCAGCTAATGTCGACGAGCAGATCGCTTTTACAAAAGCTAAGGGGGAGGTAACAGGCGGGCCAAAAAATGTTTTGGTAATCGGTTGCTCTACTGGTTATGGCTTGGCTTCTCGTATCACGGCGGCCTTTGGTTCTAGTGCAAATACCTTGGGCGTTTGTTTCGAGAAACCATCCACTGATCGTAAAACGGGTTCTGCTGGGTATTACAATACCGCTGCTTTTGATAGTGCTGCTCGTGATGCAGGCCTCTATAGTGAAACAATCAACGGTGATGCTTTTAGCGATGAGATTAAAGATAAGACTCTGGCTTTGCTAAAGGGCGGCATAGGTAAAATTGATCTGGTGGTCTACAGTCTCGCGTCTCCGCGGCGCACTGACCCGAAAACCGGCGAAAC
Source organism: uncultured Cellvibrionales bacterium (assembly GCA_913050115.1). Classification (GTDB taxonomy): domain Bacteria; phylum Pseudomonadota; class Gammaproteobacteria; order Pseudomonadales; family Cellvibrionaceae; genus UBA1124. The sequence continues at coordinate 1,998 of CAJWZU010000015.1, read as the reverse complement.
GTTTAATTCAGTACTCAAGCCTATAGGTCAAGGTTACACCGCTAAAAATTTGAATACTGATACGCTTAAGATTACAGATATTACCGTTGAGCCGGCTAACGACGAAGAGATTGCCGATACAGTTAAAGTGATGGGTGGTGAAGATTGGGAGTTGTGGATTGACGCGCTCAAAGGTGCCGATCTACTCAGTGAGGGCTGCAAGACTGTGGCTTACACCTACCTCGGTGACAAGCTTACTTGGCCAATTTATGGTCGCGCCACTATCGGTAAGGCCAAGGAGGATCTTGATCGTGCTGCAGCGGCATTAACTGAATCTCTTTCGGGAATTGGCGGTGAGGCTAAGGTGTCAGTGCTAAAGGCATTAGTGACTCAGGCTTCATCTGCCATTCCGATTATGCCTCTCTATATGTCGATCCTGTTTAAGGTAATGAAGGCTGAAGGTACCGATGAGCATTGTATTGACCAGATTCAGCGCCTGTTTAAAGAGTGCATATTTTCTGATACCCCTCGTCTCGATGATCAGGGCCGTTTTCGTGTCGATGAGTTGGAGTTGAATTTAGAGGTGCAGGCCAAGGTCGAGGCCATCTGGCCAAAAGTTAATGAGGAGAATTTGCTTGAGGTGACTGATTATGCGGGTTACCGCTCAGACTTTCTGAAATTATTTGGTTTTGGTGTTGATGGCGTTGATTACGATGCCGATCTTAGCCCTATGGTTGAGGTTGAATTTAAGTAAGCCGTAGGTGCTTGCTAAAGCCCTGCATCTTTCGAGTTGTGGGGCTTTTTTATGAATGATTATAAATAGCGACAAATAACGCTTTACAAGTTTCGCCAGCGGCATATAATGCGCGCCTCTTCAACGGGAAGCCCACTAAACACGGCGCAGAACGAGGAAGAGGAGTGAGTTAGGTTGCTTTTAAAGCTTCCAGTTTCTGAAAAAGAAACGCTTGCCAAGATATTCGGTGCATGTATAATGCGCCTCCCCGACAGAGACAACGCTCTCATCGGATGCTCTTTAAAAAGTTAACCAAGCAATACGTGTGGGCACTTGCCGGATAGATTCGAGACAAAGAACTATCGGAAGCAAGTGGCCATACAGAAAGTGCGAGCTTCGGCTCGCAGCAGTTATTTATTTAGCTGCGCAGTATAGTCAAGTGTTTCTGAGTCAAAATTAGAAGTTTGCCTTTGTGTAGATTTCGAAGATTTAAAACTGAAGAGTTTGATCATGGCTCAGATTGAACGCTGGCGGCAGGCCTTACACATGCAAGTCGAGCGCGAACGTTCCTTCGGGAATTATTAGAGCGGCGGACGGGTGAGTAACGCGTGGGAATCTGCCCAGTAGTGGGGGACAACAGTTGGAAACGACTGCTAATACCGCATACGCCCTACGGGGGAAAGAAGGGGACTCTTCGGAGCCTTTCGCTATTGGATGAGCCCGCGTGAGATTAGGTAGTTGGTGAGGTAATGGCTCACCAAGCCCGCGATCTCTAGCTGGTCTGAGAGGATGATCAGCCACACTGGAACTGAGACACGGTCCAGACTCCTACGGGAGGCAGCAGTGGGGAATATTGCACAATGGGGGAAACCCTGATGCAGCCATGCCGCGTGTGTGAAGAAGGCTTTCGGGTTGTAAAGCACTTTCAGCGAGGAGGAAAGGTTAGTAGTTAATAACTGCTAGCTGTGACGTTACTCGCAGAAGAAGCACCGGCTAACTCCGTGCCAGCAGCCGCGGTAATACGGAGGGTGCAAGCGTTAATCGGAATTACTGGGCGTAAAGCGCGCGTAGGTGGTTTGTTAAGCTAGATGTGAAAGCCCCGGGCTCAACCTGGGAATTGCATTTAGAACTGGCAGGCTAGAGTACAGCAGAGGATAGTGGAATTTCTAGTGTAGCGGTGAAATGCGTAGATATTAGAAGGAACACCAGTGGCGAAGGCGACTGTCTGGGCTGATACTGACACTGAGGTGCGAAAGCGTGGGGAGCAAACAGGATTAGATACCCTG
>CAJWZU010000014.1 GCA_913050115.1 uncultured Cellvibrionales bacterium | reverse complement strand
GCCCCGCAAGTTTTCATTTCTTCTCCAATTTATCAACGCTATAATTATTGCGTATCAAAAAATAACTTCAAACAGGGAGCTTAAAAATGAACAATATTATACGTTTAGCCGTCTCGGCAGCTGTGGCTGGTTCTATAGCCTTTTCAATAGGAGCAGCTTCGGCCGCAGAATGCAAACATTCGAAATGGGGTAAGGATGACGAGATTGGTGCAGCCAACTACGTCACACCTCAGCAGGTTTTGGCAGCCACCAAATTGGTCAAAAAAGGTGAAAGCCATCCTTTAGGGATTGAAATTTTTCCTGGTATGCCAGCCTTTCCGCCAAGATATACACAACTCCAAGTCGTCCAACCGGGACAACAGTGGGGCAACGACCTAGCTAAAGCTTTTGGTTGGCCTGTTGTTTATAATGATGACATCATTCAGATGTGGTTAGGGACGGGCCCGCAAATAGATGGACTAGGACATCTCGGCGAAGCCGGTGTGTTTTACAACTGTAACAAAGGTCAGGATTTTGCCGATTTAAAAGGTCTTAAGAAACTCGGTCTTGCTAAAGTTCCGCCTTTGGTTGGACGTGGTGTAATGGTTGATATGGCCAAACACTTTGGTGTCAAAACGATGAAAGCGGGTCAGGTTATAGGCTCTGCTGACATCAAGGCTGCGGCAAAGACTCAAGGTGTCACATTCAAACAGGGTGACGTAATCCTTTTTCACACTGGCTGGACCGATGGCATGCTTGCTTCCGATCCCAAAGGTTGGGTTTCAGGAGAGCCGGGCCTAAACAACGAAGCTTTTGTTTATCTCGTGTCGAAGAATCCAATGGCAATCGGAGCCGATACCTGGGGTGTCGACGTGGTACCGCCTGCCAAGGGTGATAAGGTTTTTTACGGCCATGTGACGACCCTTAAGGAAAGAGGGATTTATATATTGGAGACTATGAATACGGGCCGTCTTGCCAAGGAAGGCGTGCATGAATTTATGTTTGTACTTGGTCATGCTCGGCTAAAAGGTAGTGTTCAAATGATTATTAATCCTGTGGCAATGTGGTGAGCCATAAGTTGTAACGTTTTACTAGTGGAAAGGGAGCGGTCCGCCGCTCCCTTTTCTTATTTCTTCTAAAATGATGGCTCCCTTGTTTTGAGTTCAGAGCAGGCGAGCCCAGGGGGCCATGCCTATAAAAATAAGCCCTACACGCCTGTCCTCTGGCGCCTCATCTAGGTAGATGTTTTACTCTTCTCTTTCCATAAATTTCATCATATCTTCCAAGGACGGTGTAACCATAACGCCCGCAGAAACGGACGGTTTTAAGTTGGTGCAGCGAAGCGAAACCGGCTTAAAAGCGTTCCGATTTACTGCGTTTGTTATGCATTTTTTGACAATTCATTTGGATCATACCAAAACACCCAATTGAAATCCTTAAACCTACAACTCTCTTTCGACCCTTGATGAACAACCACAACCTCAGAAGGCTTGAACGGGAGCATCTCACTATCAGCTACTGCAATCACATAATTTGGATAAAGAACCAACACACGTTCATACACAGTTCCATTCGAAAGAGTAACCGTTACGATTGAAACGTCCTGCTTAAACTCCTCGAAAGGGCCATTAGCCTGTGCGATGTCTATTGGTATTTCTAGCTGAATTAGCGGGTAGATAATTTTCATAGCCTTAATGCATAACAACTAATTAGATGCGAACCCACATCTAATGTTTGTGGTGGCTTCGCTTAAAAATTTTATTCATTTTATGCTAAAGCCATTTCAAATCATAGTGTTAGCCCTGGTGGTTAAAGGGGTTTCAGGCTTGTGCTGATGTTAGGCGCAATCTTGCGCCCCCCTCACTTCAAAAGCTTGCATGTAACACCTAAAAAACCCCATTAATATCAATAATTTAGAAAACCAGCCGAGCATTAAATGGATGTTAAATGCTACTGTGCATCTAATGTGATTTATGCCTTTAATTGGTGCGAATTGATAAACAATTGAGGACAGGGGTTATTGGTTGGCACTGTTAGCTGACTCAAACAAACTGCCAATTCAAGCTAAACCTATTCATGTGGTGCGCTTGATGCGGTGTGTACAAAGTGGGCCAAACTAAAAAGAAAAGCCCTACTATTTGATGGGGCATTTGATAATAGTTGATGGGTATTTGAGGGCAGGTAATTAAGGTATTATTAGTTTTTTTTGCTTGAGCTTGACTAAAAGCATTAACAATTCGTTACAGTTATCAGCCAACTAACAGCAGTAATGCAATATGCAATCATTCGACCAGATATACCAACGCGCCTTAAAACGAAAAGGCGGTAAAGCTCAGTTGCAAGCCCTATTGCCAGAGGTTGTATCGCCCACGGCTGCTAGTAATATTGGCAGTGACCGGTTTTTGGCCGAAATGACCCGCTGTATATTTCAAGCAGGATTTGTCTGGCGGGTAATCAATCTAAAATGGCAGGGTTTTGAAGACGCCTTCTTTTCTTTTGTGCCCCTTAAAATGCTTTTGCTGTCACCTGAACAAATTGAACGTTTAGGTAAAGACACCCGCATTGTGCGCAACATGCAGAAAATCATTAGTGTGCCTAAAAATGCACAGTTTATTTTGGACATAGAGCGAGAACACAACAGCTTTGGCGAGTTTATTGGTCACTGGCCTAGTGACAACCTTGTTGAGCTGTTTCAATTAATGAAGAAACGCGGCAACCGCCTTGGCGGCATGACTGGGCCGCGGGTGTTACGCAACCTCGGCATTGATACATACGTTTTGACCAAAGACGTGGTGCACTGCCTGCAACTCGCTGATATTGATATCAGGGACAACCCAAGCAGTAAACGAGACCAACTTAAAATTCAAACCGCATTCAATCAATGGCAAAGTGAAAGCGGCTTATCGCTTGCTCATATCAGCCGTATTTGCGCCTGCAGTGTCGGTAAAAACAACCTCCCGGTTAAGCAGTAATCGCTTTAACTGCAGAACCCTGCATATGGGTCTTAGGATCCTAAAGTACTCTCTTATAAGAGGCTGACATAACAGGTTTTTACTGCCTGAGCAGCCAATATATACCGACGACGCGCGTTTTTCTGCGTGGAATGCTCGCAGAAAACACTGGCTTAGGCGACGGATAAGAAATCGCCCTACCCAACCTAGCGGTCGATTTAATGCACTACCTGATAACAGGGCACATACTCGCCGCTGCCAAGCTTCATTCGACGCTGCTCGACGAAACCGCGCAGTAAATCGTCTAGCGCGTCCATTATTTCAACCTCGCCACTAATTTGATAAGGTCCTTGTTGGGCAATTTGCTCAATACCAAAAGCTTTAACATTGCCAGCCACAATACCCGAGAAAGCGCGGCGCAACTGTGCGGCCAGTTCGTGTTTGGGCATGCTGCGATCCAATTGTAAACTGGCCATATTTTCATGGGTCGGCTCAAACGGACTCTGCAACATTTTGTCGATATGCAAACGCCAATTATAATAGTAGGCCTCTTGTGTCTTACGCCTATCTCTATGTACAGAATCGACACCGCGCTTGGCCTTTCTGGCTACTTCATCAGGCTTACCAACGACTATTTGATAATACCTCGCCGCCTCATCGCCTAAAGTGATGCGGATGAATTTATCCAGCGTGGCGAAATACTCTGGGTTGGACTCAGGCGCCGCAAAAATCAACGGCAGCGGCAGCTCTTGAGCATTATCTGGGTGCATTAATAAACTTAGAATATAGAGCACCTCTTCAGCGGTGCCTGCACCACCTGGAAATACAATAATGGTGTGAGCCAATCGTACAAAGGCCTCTAGGCGCTTTTCGATATCAGGCAAAATAACCAGTTCATTAACAATAGCGTTGGGCGATTCCGAGGCGATAATGCCCGGTTCGGTAATACCCACATAACGCCCGTTAGTAATCTGCTGCTTGGCATGCCCCACTGCTGCGCCTTTCATAGGCCCTTTCATAGCCCCAATACCGCAGCCAGTACCAATATTAAGACCGCGCAAACCCAGCTCGTAACCGACGTGTTTAGAGTAGTCGTACTCTTCGCGGTTTATCGAGTGCCCGCCCCAGCACACCACCAGTGCCGGAGCAATATTGGGTTTAACGACCCCTGCATTGCGCAAAATACGGAATACCGCATCGGTGATGCCATCGCTGGTTTGTAGATCAAACTTACTGCCGCGACTCATTTTGTGTTCGGTAAAGACAATGTCACGCAACACCGAGAACAGATGTTCCTGAATACCGCGAATCATAGTGCCGTCGACAAACGCTGTGATCGGCGCATTAAAGATATCAAGCTTTAAGCCGCGTGACTGCGATACCACTCGAATATCGAAATCATGATGATCCGCTAGCACTTGTGCAGCGTCATCTTCTTTACTGTCGGTGTTCAGTACCGCTAATGCGCACTCACGAAATAGCTGCGACACGTCCATATCGGCCGCCATTAGACCGGCTATTTCTCGGTGAGAAAGAAGATCGAGGGACTTTACCGGCCGAATACTGGTGCTACTAATACGATGCTTTACTTTACTTGCTGTCATATAGACTCCTTAAACAATTTCTATACATTCAGTCTAGTCGATAGAGTAACGAAATGATCCTAGAATGAAGGGTTTATGTATTTAACTAAGCCCCTTAAAATAGCGGCCTTTGAATTATCAACAAGCGCCGAGGTAATATATGAGTATCCACTGGTATCCAGGGCATATGCACAAAGCTCAAAAAGAGATGCAGGAAGTACTACCAAAGATCGACTTGTTGATCGAAGTGCTCGACGCGCGCATTCCCTACTCCAGCGAAAACCCGATGATCGAGGCGCTTAGAGGCGACAAACCGTGTATAAAGCTACTCAGCAAGAGTGATTTGGCAGACCCTTCAATGACCGCAAAATGGCAGGCACATTTTGAAAGCCAAAAAAACGTCAAAACTCTAGCCATATCTACGGAACAACCTTCGATTGCCAAGCAAATACCCGACCTTTGCCGCAAACTATGCCCGCACGTTGAAGGCCAGCATAAAACTTTGCAGACCATGATTGTTGGTATTCCTAATGTCGGCAAATCCACGTTAATCAACACCCTCGCGGGCAAGGTAATTGCCAAGGTTGGTAACGAGCCAGCCGTCACTAAAAGTCAGCAGCGCATCAATCTTGGCAACGGCATTATGCTCTGCGATACGCCGGGTATTCTGTGGCCAAAAATTGAAAATTTCCATGGCAGCTATCGCCTTGCCGCCACCGGTGCCATCAGAGACACGGCAATGGAATATGAGGATGTAGCGTTTTATTTAGTAGACTACTTAGCTCTCGCCTACCCTGAACGTTTAATGGAGCGCTATCAGCTGAAGGAGATGCCACCCACTGAAATTGAGCGCATGGAAGCTATTGGCATCGCCCGCGCCTGCCGTGCGCGCGGCGGCCGCGTCGATTTATTCAAAGCCTCAGAAGCACTGTTACAAGACGTGCGCAGCGGCAAGCTAGGGCGTATTACTTTTGAATCGCCGGAAATGATCGCGCTTGAAGAGATAGCTGTAGAGGAGAAAAAAGCGGCCAAGGCAGCGAAACAAGAAGCGCGGAAAAAAGCGCGTGTACCGCAGCGTCAACGCGATAAACTGGCGCGCGAAAACAAGGACCATTAGCTTTTCACGGCCATGATTTAAGCCGCTGACACAAATACGCGAGCTTAAGATTGGAGAGCTGTCGATAATCGAAATATGGGCTAACAATTAAGCGGCTCTGCTCGTCGCTGGCAAAACCAGCGTCCGACCAACATAAGTCCTGCGGTAAATCGAAAGACTCGGCATGACTGCGACCACAAATAATATTGATCCCCGTTGTGTTCAAGTCACGATCGAATCGCAGCTGTAGTCGCGATCCCACCTGCAAGAGTTGCATGTCACGATAATCTTGCCAACACTCAAAACCCTCGCGATCGAGCGAGAAACCCAGCTTGGCGTAGCAATTGAGTATTTTACGCCAGTGATTACCACCACACTCAACCAGATGCGCCAACTCACCAGCCCGAAGTGGACGGAGGCTTTGCAGGTGTTGATATTCGAATAGTGGCGGCCTATTGCCTATAAACACTGCTATGACGGCTTCATTTTCACCAAAACCAATCAACCTAGCACCCACTAAAATGTCAATTTCTTAGGTCTTATGTCATTTAAAGTGCACATATAGCACCCTGTTAAGCACACTATTAAATATTCAGCTGAGACTAGAAATTAACATTAATTACTAGCGACAATGCAGAACTTATATTACTACCCGTGGCGATAAAAAAGACCCCAACTGCAGCTATACCCGCTGCGAAAGTTTATTTACCAAACCAGGACATAAAAACTAAGGGTATCTGCCTGGCAACAACACCGAGACTAACACTACAACACCATCGCGAGCCGGGACTCTTCCTCATTAGCAGCTTCTGTGAGAACTAGGCCATCGTCAGCCTATTTGAATACGTGTGAAAAACTACCCATAAAAGGAACAAGCATAGGAATCCTAATTAATGCAAAATATCCCCCTCCGACCGTCAAATGGACCCGAGGGGGATTAACTAAGATTAAAAGGATGTGCGGCGATATTCGCGATACACCGGTTCCCAAAAGTTACTATTGATAACTTGTTCAATAACATCCTCAGCGATGTCTACCGCGTAACCATCTTTAATGGCTTGAAGATACACCGCCTTGGCGATGTATTTACTGACCTTGCGAATATCGGACAGCGGGGGTAAAAGTGGCCCCTTGCCTTCGGTTGCCAAAGGCGAGCATTCTGCTAGAGCCGAACTCGCCGCCATCATCATATTGTCGGTAATGCGTTGCGCCTTAGAGGCAATTACCCCCAAGCCGACCCCCGGAAATATATAACTGTTGTTACACTGAGCAATCTCATGATGAACATCGCCCATGTCAACCGCATCAAAAGGACTGCCAGTGGCTACCATCGCATCGCCGCAAGTCCAGCGGAGTATATCCACCGGTTGCCCCTCCACCCTTGAGGTGGGATTCGACAGTGGCAATACTATAGGCTGACGGCAATTCGAGTACATAGTTTCAATGAGTTCTTTAGTGAATAGCCCTGGCATTCCCGACACGCCGACTAATATAGTTGGTTTAGCGTTTGCCACAACATCGTGCAAACTGACACCAGAATACTTACCGCCACCTCGCAATTGCCAGTTTTCGATGACAGTGTTGTCATGACACAGCGGCGTCTGGAAGTCGAGTAAGCCCTCAGAGTTCTCGAGCAACAAGCCGTTGTGATTAACCATGAAGATACGCGATTTTGCCGCCAGCTCAGTCAGGCCATCGGCCATCATTTGCATGATCAGTTGCCCTGCGATACCGCAACCAGCGGAACCCGCACCACAAAACACCACACGCTGGTCCTTGAGCGCCTGTCCTTTAGCCTTACATGCGGCCAGTAGCGTGCCGACTGTAACCGCTGCAGTACCCTGAATATCGTCATTAAAGCAGCAGAGCTGGTCGCGATAAATATTAAGCAGTGGCGTGGCGGTGTGACCGGCAAAATCCTCGAATTGCAGTAAGGCATCGGGCCAGCGTAATTTGATTGCCTGAATGAATTGTTCGACAAACGCATAGTATTCAGGCCCCGTAATGCGCTTATGGCGCCAGCCCATATACATCGGGTCGTCAATTAAATCTTGGTTGTTGGTGCCGACATCAAGCACTACCGGTAATGTATAAGCCGAACTGATACCGCCACAGGCAGTGTAAAGCGCAAGCTTACCGATAGGAATGCCCATACCGCCAATACCTAGGTCGCCCAATCCCAAAATGCGCTCGCCATCGGTAACTACAATAACCTTTACATTTTGCTTGGTGGCATTTTGCAGCATATCGTCGATACGGTCACGATCCGGGTAGGCAATAAATAGCCCTCGCTTGCGACGATATATTTTAGAAAATCGCTGGCAGGCTTCCCCAACGGTAGGTGTGTATATCAGTGGCAGCATCTCTTCCAGGTGGTTAGCGAGCAGACGATAATAAGCCGTCTCATTGGTGTCCTGTATATTGCGCAAATAAATGTGTTTATCTATGTCAGTAGCAAAGGCGCTAAACTGCGCATAGGCGCGCGCCTCTTGCTCATCGATTGTCTCAATGTTGTGGGGTAACAAACCCTCAAGGTTAAATGCTTGACGTTCTACCTCAGTAAAGGCGCTGCCTTTGTTGAGTAGAGGTGCTTCGAGTAGTGCTGGGCCTGCAAAAGGCAGGTATAGGGGGCGTTTTTTCTTCACAATATTCCCATTATTTGTAAGGTTAATTAAGACGCTAGGTATCATGATTGGCGACGCTTACGACGAATATCGGCGGCCTGCCAACGCCGTTTTTCTGACTGAGTTTGCGGGCTTAGTGCTTTAACAGGCACGGGTTTACCCTCACTATCAATAGCTACCATAGTGAAATAGCAGGAGTTGGTATGGCGTAACACCTGTTTTTGTAGATCTTCGGCAATAACTTGAATTCCGATCTCCATTGACGTGCATCCGGTGTAATTAACGGCGGCATTGAAGTGCAGGAGCTCACCAATGCGCACAGGCAGCTTAAATAGGACATTATCGACCGATAGAGTCACAACATAACTGCCGCTATAACGCATTGCACAGGTATAAGCCACTTGATCCAACAACTTTAAAAGTTCGCCGCCATGCATTTTTCCGCCAAAGTTACTCATTTCAGGCGTCACCAAAACAGTCATTTCTGTTAGCGGGGAGCGCATAAGTTAGAGACCTGCTTAGCATTAAGGCTTCTAAAGTATAGATGTAATATAGGGTTTCGGCGATAATGAAAATTAGCCCAGATATCCACAATAAAAATTCGTATTTCAGACCTTATATTTCAATTTTAGCGCTTTTCAACGTTCCCACAAATTTCAATTTCTCCGAGCAGGCAAGCTTGTCCGGTGAGGTGTACTGACTACTGTGTTCTATTACTAGATCACAATCTGCCTGTTCGTAAATTTCAGCTACATATTCCGAGCAAAAAAATGTACTCGGCACTTTGACAGATTCACTTTTTTGAAGCGGTTTATTCAGCATCAATTTGATAAAAAAACCAAACAAACGCTTATGGTCGTACTCTTTACCTAACTGTTTTTGTGCAAAAGAGAGCATGCTCTGGCGGGTTGGTCCAGACAGATTTTCGGTGCATCGAAAGTAATCGATGCCCCCTTTATATTTTTTTAAATTATAAGAAATCGGAGTGGCTCGGACCCCCTTACCCACAGCCTCAAGCACCATTAAACGGTCCCCCCACCAAGCCACAAGGCCAGCGTGTGAATAGGCTGATTGGGTTTTCCACTTAATGATATTAGACACCCAACCACGGCCTTTAAATAGCAGCACATCAGCATCTCGCATTTCTGCACGGAACTTGTGATAGCAAACGGATTTATTATCGACAGCAGAGTTAATAGTCATGGCTCATCCTTGAATATTTATTAGCATTATATTCAAACACTATAACCCAGCAGGCGCCCAAATAATGCCACTATCGACTACACTCATTGGATGAATAGAGGAGCCGCTAAAATATATCCGTGCAGTACAGCCTTATGGGTCACTCTACTTACCTGTTGGCTGCTTATAACTTCAAGTCTTACCTTCGCCGATATTTCTGCACCTTCAACGCCGACAGATGTAACTTTGGCAGAGCCACTGATCAAGCCTCTAAGTATTGTCCTTAGCCCCAACACTATTGAGGACACCCGACTTTTTTTGGCTGGCCGCTCGATCCATAATCTTAGCAGCTACAATGGCGAGCACTCTCGGCGCGACGTGGCCAGTTTTATCTTACTGCAGCAAGCGCTTTACAAAGGAGGCTACAAAGGCGAGCTGGAAGTTCACGCGGTGATGCCCTATCTGCGTAACCTGCGTTATATCAGCGATGGTAAAATAGCGCTATTAGGCGAACCGATTTGGCTTAGCGATGTCAGTTCAAACACCGACAAAATTTTCATTAGCAGCGCTGTGATTAACCATGGCGAATTTGTGGTCGGGCTCTATGTAAATCCAACTCATCCTCTGGCCACTAGCCCACCTAGCGCCAAGCAACTGAAATATTACAGTGCTGCCAGCAATCGCAACTGGAAAAAAGATTGGCAACTGTTGCAAGATTTAAACGTAAAAAACGTTCAGCACAGCTTATTTTGGCGCAACATTGTCAAAATGGTCTACGCCGGCCGTGTCGACTTCACCCTAGCGCCTTTTCAAAACAGCCCAGATCTTAGTATCGCCGCCTATGGCTTATCTCTGGCTGTGGTGCCCGATGTAAAAGTTATTTTAGGCGGCAGCCGACATTTTATTGTCAGCCGCCAGCACCCCATGGGGAAATCAAGCTTCGAGCAACTGCAACGCGGGCTAAAATTACTCCGCCAAGACGGCACCATCACCCGCGCTTTCACCGAAGTGGGCTTCTTTAATCAAAAAACCAAAAACTGGCGGCTGTTAAACCCGCAGCAACACCCACCCACTACCTCTACCACATCAGGTCATCAGGTATCTGGAAGTCAGCATAGGGATCATCTTCCTCGATCACTTCGGCCTCTTTAGTATTGAGTAAAACGATATAGTTGTCATTGCGTTGCGCAATTTTCTCAGCGACTTCGCTCACCACCAACCGGTAGCTATCGCCTAGTTTCACAATGGCTAAACGGCCCCGACTAAGTTGCCTCTGCACATCAGTAGTTACCGCCAGCTTTTTGATTTTTTTGCCATCGGCGAAGTTGTAATCTACATCCCCACGGTACTCGAGACTGTTGACCTCAATCAATTGTTTAATTTGAGCTGAAACTGCCTTTTTTTCAGCCGCTTCATTACGTTGCTGATTCAGCGCGCGATCCTTACCTAACTTTTCTTGCTGCTTCAGCTCGGCCTGTTCTTTGGCATCACTGACAGCAAACTGCTTCGAATTCTGAGCAACCATCTGTTGCTTATGCTTGTCTTTGTTAGCTTTTTTTAAAGCCTTTTTATCGACTAAGCCTGCACCTAACAGCTGATCTTGCAATGATTTCACCCTAAACACTCCTCGCACATGATTAATTAACCGAATTATCTTCGCTCTGAGGTAAAATAACAATTTTATAAGCATCTCTCTTTACACAGGCATCGGCATGATAGATATCGGCAATTACTACACCCTTCCCGTCACCAAGCTATGCAGCCATGGGATCTATCTTGATGCAGAAGACCTAGGGGATATTTTGCTGCCGCGCCGCTATGTGCCGGACGATACTGAAGTGGGCGATGAACTCGAAGTATTCATTTACCTAGACAGCGAAGATACACCCATCGCCACCACTGAAAAGCCCTACGCTAAACTGGGTGATTGCGCCGCACTGAAAGTGATCGATATCAACAACGCCGGCGCCTTTTTAGATTGGGGCTTAAGCAAAGATTTAATGGTGCCCTACAGCGAGATGCGCGTACCCATGGAAGTGGATCGCAGCTATGTGGTGCATATTCTTCTTGATGAGCGCGACCAACGTTTAATTGCCACCAGCAAACTCAGCCAGCATTTGCCCGAAGACGGCGGTGACTTCAAAGCCGAACAGGCCGTTGATCTACTTATCTGCTCGCGCTCAGACTTAGGTTACAAAGCTGTAATCGACGGCACTCATATCGGCTTGATTTTTCGTGATGACGCCTTACAAAACTTGCGTATGGGCAAAAAAATACAGGGTTACATCAAAGAAATACGCCCCGACGGCCGAATTGACTTGTGCCTGCAGCTGCAGGGACAAGCCGTGCGAGATCACTTATCAATCAAAATAATGGAGCACATCAAGGTAAATGGCGGTAGCACCCCTCTGAACGACAAAAGCTCGCCCGATGATATTTACCGTCAATTTCAGGTCAGCAAGAAGAACTTTAAAAAAGCTGTAGGTGGATTACTTAAGCAAAAACTTATTAGTATCGAGAGTGATGGCCTGCACTTAACCGGCAAGTAAATATGGAGTATGACTTCCACAAAAATTTATATGGTGAGTGTGAGGCTAAATTAAGCATGGGTCACGAGGCTTTTGCCGCATGGCTAAATGAGGTGCCGTGCAACGCCGAGCGCTGTGCACACTTTTTAGTTTTGGCCGAAAACTCACGCCACTGCTCAACTGAAAGTACCGACGAGGGAGACGCCTACAGCCTTAGCTTCCACTCTGGTGAAGTCCACATAAGCGCCCATGTATTGACAGCTCAGTGCCATATTGAAGACGACTTAGACTTCTATGATGACGAGCTCGGCGCCCATTGTGGCTTGGAAGATTTCATTCAATTACTGCAAGCATGGTCTGAATTCATCATTCGCTAATAACTTATTCAAACAGAGACAAGCTACTGGCCTCAGCTTAAACCACTGACGCGACGTATATTCCAAGATAGGCGCTATGGTGAACGGGTGGTTTATTTAGATAATAGTAGATTGCGAGGCTATATTGAGCGCTACGATGAATAGCATCGCAATGGCGCCGAGTACAGCGTCAACTAACTAATGCCTGCCTATACAGTCAAGCAATAAGGCCTTCAACCATTGATGCGGGGCATGTTCTGTCACTCTGCGGTGGTAAATAATACCCAGCTGCAAATCCGGATTTTCTAGACCGCTTGGAAGCGGTTTACTTACGACATCTCCAGCCAGTGGATACGCCGCTACATGACCTGAAGCCACCAGTAGCGCATCGGTGACCCTAAGGGTGTCAAGACACGCGGTAAGATGAGGGGTTTCCAGTATCAAGCGCCTTTTTTTCCCCATCTCTGCCAGTCGCTCATCGATCAAACCAATATCTTGTTTGGTTAATTTTGCCACATAAAGGCGCACATGCGGATAATTCAAAAAATCTTCTTGTGTCAGAGTTTTTTGCTGAGCTAAAGGATGATCGGATCTCATCATGCAGCGCACCTCGATGCCACCTAGAGACTCTACATATATAGCACCCGGGTAATCCTTAGCAACATGAAAGACAAAATCTATACGTCCGTTAGTAAGCTCATCGATGAATTGCGCGCTCGGGTCTTCAATGCGCAGCGTCACGCCAGGCGCAAGCTCTGCCAATTTAGCCAATAGACGCGGGACCAGCCAGACAGACAGGCTTTCCGGCATAGCGATACGAAAGTCACCGCAGTATTCAGCGGGCATAAACTCAGCACCACCAATTAAATAATTAAGCTGGCGTAAAACATTAGGCAGCTGCTTTTCGAGCTCAAGCGCTTTAGGTGTAGGCACCAACCCATAAGGCAATCTGGAGAAAAGCTCATCATTGAACAAATCCTGCAGTTTTTTTAGTTTTTTACTTAAAGCTGGCTGGGTAATGAACAGCTGCTCAGCGGCTCGAGTGACGCTGCGTTCTTCTAGCAGCGCTTGCAATGCGACTAATAAGTTTAAATCTGCACGAATTAACTGTCGAGATAACATCTACACCCTCATTCCTTAGAGCCCGCACGCAATAGCGCCTTAATTTCATCAAGCTGACTTTGTAGGTCAGCCATAGTCGGCTCGGCCTGACCGCCGGATTCCTCAAGTCTCACCAACTCACGCTCATCCTCCAACACATTCACGACAATACCAATCACCATATTGAGAAAAGCAAAGGCAGTGAAAAAGATAAAGCTCAGATAGAAGCTCCAACTGAGCGGATATACCTCCATCGTCTCGTACATAACATCGGTCCAATCCTCAAATGTCATGACACGGAACAGTGTTAACAAACTTATTGAGATATCACCCCATAGATCGGGATTAATTGCGTGAAAAAAGGTTGACCCTACTGCCGCATATATATAAAAAATAATGAACATCAACAACATTACGTAGGACAGTTGCGGCAGCGCTTTCACGAGTGAATTCAGCAATACTCGCAGTTCCGGAATCATAGACACCATACGTAGTACGCGAAAAATACGCACCAAACGACCCACTATAGCCAGCTCACTGTCCTCCACAGGTATTAAGCTTATGACCACAATCAATGTGTCAAAAATATTCCAAAACTTGCCAAAAAAACGTTTTTTGTTGGGCTCGCCTAAAAAGCGCACAGTAATCTCGGCCAGAAAGATCAGCGTAATCGCCCAATCTAAAACCGTCATCAACTGCAGTACCCAAGGCGACACGTCATACGTTTTGGCGCCAATCATCACCGCAGAAAAAATAATTACCGCTATCACAAACAACTCAAAGACCTTGTTGTTACGGACCCGATAAAACTTCGCTTGTAAGCCCTGGTTACCTGCAGACATTAACTGTTGATCGATAGAATTTTCAATCTGTGTCATAGATATACCTCTGACTTTTATTCAGTTTTAAACTATTCAACAGCTTCAACTTCAGGAGCAAACTCAAGCATAAAGTCTAGCGCCGCCTGATGACGTATTGTCCGTCGATGACTGGCCCAAAGCTCCTGAATTTTTTCACTATTGCAGGATTGCCTATCCACCAACACACGCGTATTAAGTTCGCCAGTTTGCCCAGCAACCGGACATTTAGTAAATACAAACTGATTAGAAATTAAATCCATAAAAGGTCCTGACTTACTGGTCGGCATAATAAACAGCAGCTGTAAGCCTAGGCTTTTACTCAAATAATTGATCACCTCTTTCGATCTGTGCTCATCCATTTTCGAAAAAGCCTCATCAACCAGCACCATGCGCAAATGGCTTTTGCCTTCATTAAAGCGAAAGGCCGAAGTAATGGCGGCCGAGCGAATGATGTAGGCCGGTGTTTCTAGCTGCCCACCAGAACCTGTGCCGTATTGGCTAAGCGCGATAGGCTCTTTACCCTCGGGCTCTTTGTAAATTTCATAGTTGCGATAGTTACGATAATCAGCAATGCGCTCCAGCTCACGCATAGCCTTATTTTCATCTTCATCCAGCAACATCGACATCAAATGATCGCGAACGTCCATACCGCGCTTACTCAGCTTCATATCGAACAAGGTAGCGCCATCACCCAAAGCTGGGTTGTCGATCACTTCTTTAAAGAACTGCCAATACTCTTTATATTCTGGCAGCCACTCCCAGCCAAAGCGGAAACTCTCGCGATCGGCGCCAAAACGATGGTGTTGTAGTTCATCATTAAGGTCTTCGAGGATTTTCTTACCGTCGTTAATGGCCTGATAAATAGAGTGGCAAAGATTGGTGACAAAGGTGTTATTAAAGCTGAGCTTTAGCTCTTGCAGCTTTTCATGTTTTACCGCTAGGATATTGTTCTTTAAGCGATTGTGGATTTGATCCAATTGACGCTGTACGCCACAAATATCCTTAAAAAAGGCGGCATTGTGCTCGCGGGCAAAGTCCGGATCAAAACTGATACTGTCTGCTGGCCGACACTGCTGGTTATGCGCCATTACTAGGCGTACTAATGCGTGAGCACAGGCATTCATCTCACCCAATAAGGTATCGCGCTGCGCCACTAGTAGTGGCAAGTTGGTGTTGGTCGCTTCATGATCAGCCTGTTGTAAGCGCTGTTCAATATTAAATTCAGACCAGTCGCCGGCTATAGTTTTAAGCGACTGCTCGGCAGCGTCCACTTCGGCGGTAACACTTTCTTGTAATTCACCTAATTCACCGCACTGCCTATCGCGTTGCTTTAATTTGGTTTCAAACTCACCGGACTGCTTCAACAGCGTCGCAAGTAAATCGTCCTGCGCATCTTCGAGTTCTCGTAATGTTGAGAGCTCTGCGTCCATCTCAGTAAAGTCATCGATATCAATACTAACCAGCGCCGACTCCGAGGCTCGCAGCTGACGATGTACACTGAGCATCTCTTGCAGGATATCTGCCAGCTGCAAAGGCACGACCGCATCAACTTGCTGCAGTAAATCGCTAACCTCTTGACTGCGCGTGGTAGCGCCCTGCAACTCCTGTTCGACGTTACCCAATTCAACCTGCTTAGCTTCAAGTGCGCGCTCACGAGCCCCCTGGCCAAAGACTAAATCGCTGTCGGGTAAATCACAACGGAACAGCGCATAATTGCCCGAGCCCATACAATCGCGCGTCAAGCCTCGACGCGTATGCCGCAAAGAATCGACATCAGTAACCTGTTCTACACTGCCATAGCTGGCGGTGAGATAGTTGCGTGCGGTGGTGTGATAAAACTCCATAGCGTTAACAATGGAATCGCGCGACACACTGCTGCGTTCAGCATCACGGCGCGCCTTTTCACCCTGAATAACACGGGCACGATTGTCACGTCCTGGTAGCGCTCGTACTAAACGAATTGATTCGGCTTCATATTCAGGGGCAACGATTATACCGAAACGTGCTCCACCAATATAACCTTCAATAGCTGACTGCCAAGCGCCGTCGAGCACCTCAACGTAATCACAGAGTACACGCGCGTCAGCATCGGGGCAGTGCTTACGAATTGCATCCAGCGCCACACGGACGTAACTGGGGTAAGTACTTTGCCGCCCCTGCAGAGCATCTATTTCTTGTCGCTTGCGTTCAACATTGCGTTTTAAACCCTGTAGATCTTGCTCGCGACGCGTGTTCTCTTTAGCCAATTGCTCTCGCAAACTGCCTGCCACATGCAACTCGCGACTATGGAGTAAATCACTCCACTGATTGTGCGTGCGTTGAGCAGACATAGCATCATTGAAATGGACCTCTAGCGGCGACAAATCTACCCAGTCGCGACCGAGCAAGCTGTGTAAATTAATGTTTAAGTTTGCCTGAACACAGAGGATTGACTCGGCCACTTTACGCAGCGCTTTATCACCTAGATTTGGCACCGCCAGCGCCATAGATGTGGATTTTATTGTGTGCAGCAGGGCTATTGCTGCGGCGGTATTTTTTTGTAATAGCTGGTCCTGCTCAAGCAGTGGCCGCGCCAAATTGTGTAAGCGGTCATGGCACTCTTTGACTCCAGATTGAAGCTGATCCTTGTCGCGTAAAGCCGGTATACCCATGCGCTGAGCTTCCAACACTCGCCCTTGATCGCGCAGTTCGCGACGGCGCTGCTCGGCCAGTTGACGCTCATGGGTGTTGGCAGCTATTGCCTCGCGCAGCATCTGCTGCCCGCGTTTAGCCTCAAGATAACGACGTTGCTCTTGCAAGAAACGACACTGCGCTTCAGTGTATGTAAGCACATTAAAATCGAGCCACTGCTGGATATACTGCACAGCCTGATGATCGGCTGAGACCAGCATAGCAATAGATTGACGCAGAGTTCGCGCCTCGCCCTCCATACCATGAATAGTTTTCAGCAAGCTAGAAACATTACGGATCGCTTCACCGAGATCTTTGCTTTCAAGAATTTCGCCGGCAACAAAATCATTAATACTTTTAACGGGTTTATAAGCCATAAAGCGCGAAAATGCGCGAGCAGCGTTCATTGCCTCGCGTTCAGACACCGCTTCACGTTTACCGCGAACAGCGCCATAAAGGCGACAAAGATACGCTTTTTTCTTGTCGTACTTTTCTATCGCTTCTGTACCAAATTCTTTTTTAAGCAAGTTGTTAAGGCTTTTTAACGGCGTAACGTAGCGACCGCCGATGTCTTCGCGAACAAAATGCGACAGCGACAACATCTCCCCCGGCACGATATAAAAATGACAATCGTCTAAGCGTGCAAGTTTCGGCTTGGCGGCATCGTCTAGGTGTGCACGCATACCGATAATAGCCGTAAAAGGCTCAGCATCTTCACCGTCCGTCGGATGAAAAATGGCCGCTAAGTAGCCATCGCACGCTTGCGGCCGAGCATATGAACCATCGTCACAGCCCAGCACATAAGAAGCGAGTGTGCGCACCTGTTTGCCACGCCCGCGCTGACTGGATTCGTCTTGACCTGGATTGAAGTGAAACAGGTTGTCGTGCGCTGCCGTCATAATAGTTTGTATGGCATCGGCCGCAGTAGTCTTACCGGAACCATTGCCACCGGAGAACAAGCAGATAGGGCCAAATTCAAACTCGAGCTGAGGGATATTGCCCCAGTTAACATAGATAAACTTTTTTAAATACATACTGATTACACCTCGCCAAACAGCGATTCGCCCTCGACACCAGTCGCTAAAGACTCTACCTCAAGCGCTTCGGGCTGGCCCGTTAAAGGCACCTCGGCCCGCAAAGCATCGAGAACTTCATCGGATACAAAGCTTATAATAATAGGCCGAATACGCAGCCAGGCATCATCACTATCGAGCCCCTCTTCGCTGCTATAATCGATCAAACGTAACTGCCGTAAGCGTCTAAAAGCTGCGCGACGCTCGGTAATATTTTCAGGCAAAGTACGCGCAAGTAGATTTTTAAGGGCAATGGCCACCGCCTCCAGAGATAGGCGCACACATCCCAGTTCGTCAATCTGTCCCTCACCTAGAGCCTTGTCATATTCGGTGCGTAACACCAAAACGAGCGCCACGTCTTGCTGATTCATACGCGCGCGCAAACCGCCATTAAAAGGCGAGTCAGTTTCATCCTCAAGCCCGGGCACCCGAGCGCCCGGTGGAATAACACGAACAAATTGAAAGCGACTATCGTGCAGTAAACGCACACCAATTAGCTCAAAATAGTCCGCCACAATATCTTCAACGCGCACATACAAGTCGTAATATTGTTGCTCAGTTTGAGAATCGTTACGACATAACACACCGTAATCGAGCAGCCGCAACAATAACTCACTGAACCTATCGGTGCTGACGCCTTCTTGTTGTAACACTGGGCTCAACAACTGCAGAAAACTATTCATCTTTTGCTTCCTCAGCAGCGGTATCAATTAAAGAAATACTAAAACGGTCGACCGCATGGAAATATTCACTGCTAATAGTTTCACCCATCGGCTCAACCAAGAAACGCAAACCGCTATCGAGATTACTGCTAGCGGCCACCTCAATGGCGTGAGAAACCGCAAGGAAATCACGTGCCGTTTGAACAGGCAAACAGGCCGTATCAACAACTTTTCTCTGACTCAATGCATCGTAAATATAGTCGCGCACAGAACTGTCACTGACAACAAAAGCTTGATCGAGCACAGCCTGTATATGCAACTCACGCCTAGCGTCGACATCAAATACAACATGCTCGTCGGCGAGTCGGCTGTCGACCACACGCTGCGCTCTAGAAGCTTGCAGCCGAACCTGTGATGGGTCGACAAAGCCAGCTCGAACACTTAGCAATAAATCGCCCGCTGCGTCTAAACGAGCGCACTGCTCTTTTGGCTCCAGCTTCGACAACTGCTGACACAGCTCCAAGACATTATTATTTTGCTGTGTCGACAAGTAGCTTAACTGGCGCATAATTATGTCGGCGCGTTGAGTGAAACCGTGCAGCGCGCGGCGCAAAGCCGGCAGCATAACTTCACTAGCGTTACGCAACCGAGCGTCTATTGCGTCCAGTAAATTCCATAGTAGTGACTGGCCAGGAGCCACTTGATCGGGCATAAGCTCACGTAATTTAAACTCAACTTCGGATTTCCATTCTTTGCGTTTACGGCGAATCTTGGTGACTAGCTCACCTATTTCATCACGATACTTCTCAACGCTATCGGCCGATAAGCGCACAGCAATATCAGGCTGAAAGCGTTTTTCCATAAAATCGAAAAACTCTTCGCTGGCTTGCTGCACTAGCTGGCGCGCTTCGACTTCACGCACCAATTGGCGTTTGCGCTCTTCTAACTCAGCAATAATATCTGTGAAGTCACTAATAATTCGCTCAGAATATTCGCACGCATCGAGCAGGTCATGTACTTCGCCACTGTCGACAAAGGCTTTTAAAGTGTTGCGAGTGTTGCGAGTGTTGCGGTGACGAGTGCGGACACGGGCGCTGTCAATGTCAATAAATGGCTGAGTAAATAAACGGCCAACGCGACTAAAGCCAAAAGTGCTTTGCAAAGTAGCATCATCGACTTGTTTTTCAATCCAGCCAAACTCCATTAAACGATTAAGAATAAAGGTTGCCAGCTCGCGCTGTGATTTAAAACGCCCCTCTTTTCCATCAGGGTCACGCTCAGATTCCGACTCAACCCCTAAGTCCAGTACTGGCGCCCGCGCGATAGCTTCGAGGAAAATATCCATTAACTGTTCGCGACTCAGAGAGTAACCGTAATCGCGCAAGTCAGTATAAAGGCGTTGATACAGTAAGCGGAGGCACTGCACAGCTAACTCGCGGTATTTCCCCGTGACTGGAGAGAAAAAATTATGACGAGTATCTTCAAAAAACATAATCAGTAAATAATCGGTGCGGGGTCGAGACACTCTTTTGCATATAATGCAAAATCGGGCTCCTGCCAAGCTTTGTGAGGTAACTCTGTTTGAATGTCACACCAGTGATCACTGCCGCGAACAATCTCAGTATCGGCAAAAAAAATCAATGCAGCGCCGGCCACTAACAAGGTGGCGCTGCCAATAATAATAGCGATATAAAGCGCGACTTTTTGCGTGGGCGTCATTACTTAAACACACAATGCTTGGCAAAGTTGCCCGCGTCATTACTGTTCCACTCGCCCTTCGGCTTTTCTTTCAAGTCGGCACACCAACTGTCGGAGCCAACCTCAGCAGAGCAAGCGTTTAGCAACAATACTGCCGCCGCAATACAAATGAATTTCATAACGTTAATCTCTTCTTATTAGGGCTTCAGCCATTGGGCCAACTGTTCGGCGTAGTAGGTAATAATCAAATTACAGCCGGCGCGCTTAAAGGCCGTCATGGTCTCTAACACCACCGCTTTCTCATCAATAACACCCGCCGCAGCTCCCGCTTTAATCATCGCGTATTCACCACTGACATGATAAACAGCCAGTGGACGCGAGGAATTAGCGCGAATCTCGGCAATAATATCAAGGTATGCAAGCCCTGGTTTCACCATCAGAATGTCGGCGCCTTCCATTTCGTCCTGCATGGATTCGGCCAACGCCTCGCGACCATTGCATGGGTCCATCTGGTAGGTGTTGCGCGAGCCTTTAAAGCTGGAATCAACCGCGTCTCGAAATGGGCCGTAGAAAGCAGAAGCAAACTTGGTGGAATAGCTCATAACAGGAATGTGAGCAAAACCATTTTCGTCCAGCGCCTGACGAATGGCTAGGATCATACCGTCCATCATGCCAGATGGCGCGATCATATCTACGCCCGCCGCCGCCGCCGTTAACACCTGTTGTTGCAAATTAATTAGCGTTGCGTCGTTATCGACGTCACCCTCGTGCATATCGACCACACCGCAATGACCGTGATCTGTGTACTCGCAAAAGCAGTTATCACTGATTACTAGCATCTGCGGTTGCGCCGCTTTAGCGATACGAATCATCCTCGCCATTAAACCGTCATCCGACCAAGTATCGCTGCCACAATCATCTTTATGATGCGAGACACCAAATAAAACCACCGCTTTAATACCCAAGTTCCAAGCGCGTTGAACAACCCCTCCCAACTGGCTTTCCGGATAGCGAAATACATTTGGCATTGAAGTGATTGCGACCGGCTCTTTAATGCCCTCTTCGACAAAAATTGGCAGAATAAAATCATCAACCGAGAGGGTGGTATCTCGCATCAACTGGCGCAATGTATTGCTGCGGCGCAGGCGGCGAAAACGAAATTCAGGCGCAATAGTCCCGCCCTGCACGGTTGAACCTAAATGAATTGTTGTATCAGTCATTTGTCATCCTTGGTTGGTATGTTTAGCTTTGGCGGCGCCATTGAGTGCCTTCACGCGAGTCCTCTAAGACAACACCCTCGGCCAACAAGTTATCGCGAATCTCGTCGGAGCGAGCAAAGTTGCGATCTTTTTTAGCCTGGGTGCGTTCAAGAATTAAGGCTTCAATGTCGGCGGCTGCAATGCCATCCTCAGAAGCATTGGTGGTAAACCACTCTTCTGCATCACTACCAAGCAAACCCATAATGCCAGCCAACTTAAGCAAGGTCGCTTTAATCCGAGGCTTATCGACTGCATCGGCTTTATTTAATGATTTGGCGAGCTGGTGCAATTCGCGAATGGCGATGGGCGTACTTAGATCGTCTAGTAGTGCCAAGTAGGCCGGTTCTTCGCTAATACTGACGCTGTAGTCAGGCGACACGGAAGCGCTATCGCGCAGCGCCCCATAAAGCGAATCTAAACTCGACCTTGACTCCTCCAACAACTCCGCTGAGAAGTCCATTTCCGAGCGGTACTGCGCGGACAACAGAGCAAAACGAATCACCTCACCTTTAAACAGTTTCAACAAGTCGCGAACGGTACGGAAATTACCCAATGACTTGGACATTTTCTCACCACCAATATTGATATAGCCGTTGTGCATCCAATAGCGCACGTACTCATCAGCATCGTTGGCACAGCAGCTCTGCGCCACTTCGTTTTCATGGTGTGGAAAAATCAAATCGCGACCACCGCCGTGAATATCTATAGTCTCGCCGAGATGTTTTTTAATCATCGCCGAACATTCCAGATGCCAGCCAGGGCGCCCCCGGCCCCACGGGCTTGCCCAGCCGGGCTCGTGATCGGCCGACGGCTTCCAGAGAACAAAGTCTGCAGCGTATTTTTTATAACTGGCCACTTCAACGCGAGCACCGTCGAGCATATCGTCCAGAGTACGGTTTGACAGTTTGCCATAGTCGGCCATAGATTTTACTGCGAAGAGCACATGCCCTTCAGAGGCGTAGGCATGACCCTTTTCAATCAGGCGCTCGATCATGGCAATCATTTCTGGCAGGTGATCGGTAGCATAAGGGGTAATACTTGGCGCCAAGTTATTCAACTGCGCCATGTCATTTTCAAACTCGGCGGCAAAAGTTGATGCCAGCTCTGAAATCTCGATGCCCTGCTCCGCTGCCGCCCTCATGATCTTGTCGTCGATATCGGTAATGTTGCGCGCGTAGGTCACATCTTTAAACTGTGTTTGCAACAGGCGAAAAAGTGTATCGAAGACCACCACCGGACGAGCATTGCCAATGTGCACTAAGTTATAAACCGTGGGACCACAGACGTACATTTTTACCTGGTCGGCAACTAAAGGCTGAAACACTTCTTTCTGGCGGGTTTTAGTGTTGTATATTTTTAATGTCATAGTTAAACCTTGTTTGCCCAGTTATCTTTTAAGCCTATGGCACGATTGAAAACAAATTTTTCATCACAGCTGTGCTTACTGTCGAGGCAAAAATAACCTTCGCGCTCAAACTGGTAACTCTGTTCGATTTGTGCACTTTGCAAACTCAACTCTGCTTTGCAGCCTTGAATAATCTGTAACGACTCAGGGTTGAGTGCGTCGATAAAGTTTTTATCGCCAGCATCTGGCGCGGCAGCATTAAAGAGGCGATCGTACAAACGCACTTCACAGTCAATATTTTTCTCAGCACTGACCCAGTGAATCACGCCCCGCGGGCGAATACCCTCGGGCGGATTTTCACCCACCGTATTAGGCACAAGCGAGCAGCGCAGCTCAGTAATGTTGCCCTGGTTATCTTTAACGATATCGTTAGACTTGATCACGTAGGCGCCCCGCAAGCGCACGTATTCACCCGCCACCAAACGCTTAAACTTTTTACGCGACAAGGTGGTGTCTTCAGTGAAGTCGGCGCGATCTATGTATAAGGTTTCCGTGAAAGGCAGCTCTCGTTTACCGAGCTCTTCGCGATTTGGGTGCGCCGGTTGCGACAGCAACTCTATTCCATCGACCGTATTACACTCGGCAAAGTTATCGATAACAACTTTAACCGGGTCGAGCACACACATGGCGCGTGGTGCATTTTCATTCAGGTCGTCACGCACCGCGAATTCCAGGGTACCAACATCAATGGTGCTGCCAGATTTAGTTACGCCGATTAAGTCGCAGAAATTGCGGATAGAGTCGGCACTGTAACCGCGGCGGCGCATACCGGCTATGGTCGGCATACGAGGATCATCCCAACCGTCAACGAGATTCTCATCAACCAACTGTTTTAATTTGCGTTTGGAGGTAACTGTATAATTAAGCTCCAGACGAGCAAATTCATACTGACGAGGCTGACTTGGAACGGGCAAATTGGCCGTAAACCACTCATACAACGGGCGGTGATCGGCAAATTCCAGCGTACAAATAGAATGGGTAACGCCTTCGATGGCATCTTCCTGACCATGGGCAAAGTCATAGGTGGGGTAAATGCACCATTTGTCGCCAGTCTGATGGTGAGTCTGCTTGCGAATGCGATACAACATTGGGTCGCGCAGATTGAAGTTGGGCGCAGCCATATCAATTTTGGCGCGCAGCGTACATGCGCCTTCGTCGTAGTCGCCAGCACGCATCTTGGCCAATTCAGCAAGATTCTCATCAACACTGCGGTCGCGGTAAGGGCTATTGGTACCGGCTACTTTAGTGTCACCGCGGTATTTCCGCGCCTGGTCTGCACTTAGATGGCAAACATAAGCCTTGCCGGTCTCTATCAGGTGCTGCGCCCACTGATAAAAAGTCTCAAAGTAACTGGAAGCGTATTTTATCTCGCCAGCCCACTCAAAACCTAACCACTGAACGTCGCGGGTAATCGAGTCGATGTACTCCTGATCTTCTTTTTCTGGATTGGTGTCATCGAAGCGTAGGTTACAACCGCCACCAAACTCCTGCGCCAAGCCAAAGTTTAGGCAAATCGCCTTGGCATGACCAATGTGCAGATAGCCATTGGGCTCGGGGGGGAAACGAGTAGTAATTTGAGTGTGCGCACCGTCAGCAAGATCTTTCTTGATGATTTGCTGCAGAAAATTCAAAGGTTTGACGTCAGGCGAAGCAGTATCGGTCGTATTGTCGTTCATAGTTCAGTCATTCCGGTAAACAGTCGGTCTCGCTCGCTGCAAGACCGTAAAATTCAGCCGACTATTGTAAAGCTATGAGCGCGCCTTTCCTAGACTAAGGTGCCGGTGCAGAGCGATAGTCATCGCGACGCCGAAGCTGATATTTGCGCACAGCTTTATTGTGGTCCGCCAAATTGTCTGAGAACTGGTGACTGCCATCGCCACGGGCAACAAAGTACACCGCCCGCGACGCATCTGGGTGCAGAGCGGCATAAATTGCCTCGCGCCCCGGCAGGGCTATAGGCGTGGGCGGTAAACCGTGCATTGTATAAGTATTATAAGGGGTCTTAGCCCTAAGGTCTGAGCGACGAATATTGCCTTTATAGCGCTCACCCATACCGTAAATAACAGTCGGGTCCGTCTGTAAGCGCATACCTAGATTAAGGCGACGCACAAACACACCGGCAATCTGCTCGCGTTCACTGGGGGCGCCAGTCTCGCGCTCGACAATCGATGCCATAACTAAAGCTTGGTAGGCATCCTTGTAGGGCAGATTTTTCGCCCGCCTCAGCCACTCCTGTTGCAGCGTTTGCTGCATAGCTTTATGTGCACGCTGAAAAACATCAACATCACTGTCGCCAGCAGTATAGGTATAGGTATCTGGAAAGAACCAACCCTCGGGATGGTCAATATCCGTGCCTAGCAATCTCTTGTTTTGCGGCCAATCATTTGCGTGTAGACGCTGCTGTAGATTTGATTGAGCGTGCAAGTAACTGAGCGCCTGCCGATAAGTCCAGCCTTCCACCAAGGTCAATTTATAACTAATAACCTTGCCCCCTAGTAACTGCTGCAACAACTGCGGCGCAGTACTGGCCTGCGGTATCTGATAACGGCCCAGCTTAACCGAGGTTTGATGCGTTAGCCGTGCATAAAGAAGAAAAACCTTAGGATAAGACAGTACTCCGCGACGATTTAAGTCGTAGGCCACGCGGGCCACCGAAGCACCCGACTCCAGCTGATACTCAAGCCCTTGTACTGGCAGATTAAGTGGCTGCTGCAGCCATCGATCAAACCAAACACCAACCAGCAAGAATGAGGCAAGCAACAACAACAGCGTTGAGAACAATACTTTTTTAAGCACGGGCAAGCTCCAATAAGTGAGTATCCAACTCGGCCTGTAACCGTATTGTCAGTGCGCCACGGTGCCAGCCGCACTTCAACACAGCGCCCGACAACGACAGCGCAGGCCAAATGCCGCAGACACTGTTGCAGGTAAACACCTCATCAGCCGCTTCGAGCTCAACTAAAGAGATATCCGACTCCAATACGACCACGCCCAATTTTGGTGCCAAGACGTCTAAAATAAGCCGGCGCATAACGCCCGCTACACCACATTCAAGTAATGCCGGAGTCAGTAGCTTACCCTCTAGCACAACAAACACATTACTAAAGGTCCCCTCGACAACATTGCCGGCGGCATCCAACAGCACCCCCTCAGCAAGCGGCTTATCTCGCCACTCAGAACGAGCCAATACATATTCCAGCTTACTTAAGTGCTTCATGCCCGCCAACGATGAATTGCTCGATAAGCGTTGCTGACACAAATGCAGATGTACACCCTCCTGCACATTAGCCAGAGAGTTAACCGCTGGGGGGTATAAGCCAACACAAAGAGTGGCCAATATCGATTCAGGCGCTAAATAGCCGCGTCCGCCAACGCCGCGTGACACTACAACCTTCACTACAGCCTGCTCAATGTTATGACTAACGGCCTGTTGCAACAACTGCTCCACAGCACTGTCTAACCTCTCAGGATCGAGCGAGATCAGCAGGCGAGAACATGAATCCAGCAGACGCCGACGATGCAACGACCACAGCGGTAAATACGCCCGGCCACTGCACGAGTCCAGTCGAACCGTTTCAAACAGGCCATCGCCGTAATTAAAACCACGATCAAGAGGAGATACCCCTGCACCTATTACGCCGTTTACAGCGACAATAGGTTCAAACGTAAAAGCACTAACCGATTTTGAATTTTTCATAGGCTGTTATTACAACTAAACACCCAACAAAAACGGCGAGCCAAGCTTCGATGGGTTCGCCGTTCTTGATGTTCTTTACGTGCTTAAACTTTACCGAAAATCAGCGAGCCATTAGTACCGCCAAAACCGAAGGAATTCGACAATACAGTGTCGATCTTAATTTCTTGTGCTGTATGCGGCACAAAGTTTAGATCACACCCATCGTCGGGATTGTCGAGATTGATAGTGGGCGGCGCCACTTGATCACGAATCGCCAAAACACTGAAAATTGCTTCAACTGCACCCGCTGCACCTAACAAGTGACCAATCATGGATTTTGTCGAGCTTACCGCTACCTGGCTCGCCGCAGAACCCATTACGGTCTTAACAGCACTGCATTCGGCCTTATCACCTGTAGGTGTAGAGGTTCCATGGGCATTAATGTAATGAATACTGCTGGCATCGATACCGGCATCTTTAATAGCATTTTGCATCGACAGGGCTGCACCGGCACCATCGGCTGGCGGTGATGTCATATGATAAGCGTCGCCGCTAGCGCCGAAACCGGTTACTTCTGCGTAAATCTTGGCGCCACGGGCCTTGGCATGCTCATATTCTTCCAGCACCAACACGCCAGCACCATCACCTAAAACAAAACCATCGCGATCTTTATCCCAAGGGCGACTGGCCGCCTGCGGATCATCATTACGAGTAGACAGCGCACGTGCGGCAGCAAAACCACCCAAACCCGTCTGGGTAGTTGCCATTTCGGCACCACCAGCTAGCATTACATCGGCGTCGCCATATTGAATAGTGCGCGCTGCCAAACCAATACTATGGGTACCGGTTGTACAGGCAGTTGTGACCGCTATATTGGGGCCGCGCAGATTGTATTTAATGGACAGGTTGCCGGAAATCATATTAATGATGGCGCCTGGCACAAAGAATGGCGATATTTTGCGAGGACCGCTCTTTTCAATGGTAAGCCGACCCTCTTCGATAGTGCCGATACCCCCGATGCCGGAGCCAATAATAGCGCCGGCGCGAGGCGCTAGCTCCTCGGTAATCTCCAGCCCAGAATCCTGCATTGCTTGGATACCAGCCACCATGCCGTACTGTATAAAGGCGTCCATGCGGCGCGCCTCTTTCGTAGGTAAATAGTTAGCTACATCAAGGTTTTTTACTGACGCACTAAAGCGAGTGCTAAAAGCAGAGGTATCAAAAGAGTCGATGGGAGCTACACCACTCTTGCCCGCAAGAAGGCCTGCCCAAGTTTCTTCAACGCTATTACCTAAGGCAGTAATCATACCCAAACCGGTAACTACAACTCTTTTACGCGACACCTAAGATCTCCACTATCTGCCAGCACTCTTTAGCGCTTTACTTAATCGGTGGGTACAACGATTGGATTTAATTCACTGCATCCCATAAAACAAAAGCCGTACTATTTTGCAATAGAACGGCTTTTGAGAAGACTTAATCGCGGCTTGCGCCGAGCGATTAACCTAAGTTGGCGTTGATGTAGCTAACTGCCAGCTGAACGGTTGTGATCTTCTCTGCTTCGTCGTCAGGAATTTCGGTCTCGAATTCCTCTTCTAGAGCCATAACCAGCTCTACAGTATCTAGGGAGTCGGCGCCCAGATCTTCAACGAAAGAAGCTTCAATTTTTACTTCTTCTTCTTTAACGCCCAGCTGTTCGGCAACAATTTTCTTTACGCGTTCTTCGATGCTGCTCATATCGTTTCTCTACTCTGTAGTTAACAAATAATAAGTTGGTATCAAGCCGCCAGAATTAAAACACACACTGCTTGAAAAATTTTTAAATCAGGCAAAAGCCGAAATCGACGCGCATTTTACATCGAATTTAGACAGATGTAACCCCACGCCTAAAAAACTTCACTACATTCAACAATATTTGAAGCTTTTTAGGCAATCAGAGCTACTGCATATACATACCGCCATTGACCTGGATTGTCTCACCGCTGATGTAGCCACCGCCATCACCCGCCAAAAAGGTCACTACCGAAGCAATTTCATCCGGCTGACCTAGGCGGGCCAAAGGAATTTTCATCAACAGCTGCTGCTTTTGCTCATCCGGTAAGCCTTTGGTCATATCGGTATCTATAAAACCCGGAGCCACCGTGTTTACAGTGATTCCACGAGAACCCACTTCAGCCGCAAGTGAGCGCGAAAAGCCCGCAACCGCAGCTTTAGTAGCGGCATAATTAGACTGGCCGGCATTACCCATAGACCCGACAACCGAGCCAATGTTGATAATGCGCCCCCAGCGCTGCTTCATCATGCCGCGCAAAACAGCTTTACTCAAACGAAATACCGCGCTGAGATTAGTATTGATAACGTCAAACCACTCATCATCTTTCATGCGCATCAACAAGTTATCCTTGGTGATACCAGCATTGTTAACCAAAATGGCTGGCGCACCAAACTCATCAGCAATCGACTTTAGCAGCTCGGCCACAGAATCAGCCTCGGTAACATTGAGCTTTTTTCCTATACCCTGAACGCCTTTTTCTGCAAAACGCGCCGAAATTTTTTCAGCACCGGAATCACTAGTAGCGGTTCCAATAACAATCGCTCCGGCCGCACCTAACTGATCTGCTATAGCTGCGCCAATACCACGACTCGCACCGGTGACTAGCGCTACTTTACCTTTAACACTCATAATCTACTCCCTTACCCGCTACTAAAAGTCATAAAACTTAATTGCTGTAAAAATTAAAACGCCATTAAGGCTTTTTCTATATCGGCCGGAGTCTCGGACTGCTGCGCCGACAATGATTTATCAATGCGCCTAGCCAGACCCGACAATACCTTGCCCGGACCACACTCGACTAAAAATTCAACCCCAAACCCAGCCAATGCCTGAACGCAGTCCGTCCATAACACAGGGCTATAAATCTGTTCGATCATCAGCGCCTTAATTGCAGCAGGATCGGATTCGAGTTTGGCGTTAACATTGTGCACAATAGGAATAACCGGAGCGGCGAACTTAATCGCCTCTATTTGTTCAGCAAGACGCTCCGCCGCTGGGCGCATCATTTCCGTATGAAAAGGCGCACTTACCGGTAGCGCCAAGGCACGCTTTGCGCCAGCCTCTTTGCAGCTTGCCATAGCGCGCTCGACCGGAGCAACGGCACCAGCAATCACTACCTGACCAGGAGAGTTAAAGTTAACCGCAGCTACGCACTCACCCTGCTCGGATTCGGTGCAAATAGTGACAATTTTATCATCATCTAGGCCAATGATAGCAGCCATGGCACCCAAGCCCGCCGGAACGGCCTCTTGCATAAACTTGCCACGCTGCTGCACCAAAAGCACTGCATCGTCAAAGGCAATAACGCCCGCACACACCAGTGCCGACCACTCGCCCAAGCTATGCCCTGCCATGTACGCAGGCACAGGACCGCCCTGCTGCTGCCAAACACGCCAGATTGCCACACTGCAAGTCAGCAACAAAGGTTGCGTACACTCAGTCATGTTAATAGCAGCCTGTTCTGCATTTTGCACTCTATCCCAAAGGTCATAGCCAAGAACTGCCGAGGCTTCTGCAAAGGTTTGAGCAACTACATCAAATTGCACAGCCAACTCATCCAGCATGCCAATTTTCTGTGAGCCCTGACCCGGAAAAACAAAAGCGAGATTTGCATTACTCATAAAACATGTCCAATTTCTACAGGATTAACACCGATGAATAACGATAACTAAACACCATTATTTATCACCAATAGTTGATTCTCAATTTTTTCCAATAGCTTGCACTCGACCTGCTCATACGCCACCTCTATGGCGCTGCACATGGCATCAACACCCGCACCACCATGACTTTTCACGACAATGCCGCGCAAACCCAGCAAGCTGGCACCATTGTAACTGTCTGGCGCAAAGCAGTGACGCCAACGGGACAGCAACGGCAACGCAAAAACAGCCTGCAACCGCGCCCAAAGAGACTCACGCATGGTGCGATTCGCAACAGCAAGAATATAGCGCGCTGTTCCCTCACAGGCCTTGAGGGCTATATTGCCAGCAAAACCATCACAGACAATGACCTCTGCAACACCCTCAAATAGCTGATCTGCCTCGACATAACCTTGATAATCAAATCCCTCAGAGCCACTCAAGAGCTTTGCTGCAGCGCGAATATGCTCCAACCCTTTGGTTGACTCCGCACCAATATTTAGCAGAGCCACCCGCACATCCGGGCGAGTCCTAGCAAACACCGCTTGATAAAATGCCGACCCTAGTGCCGCAAATTGCAGCAACTGCTCTGGAGTCGCCTGAGTGGTGGCCCCCAAATCCAGCATAAGGCTCGGCTTAGAAACTGATGGAAGCAACTTGCATATGGCTGGCCGCGAAATTCCCGGCAGGCGCTTTAACAAATGACAAGCCAGCGCAACCATCGCGCCAGTATTGCCAGCACTCACACAAGCGGCTGCCTGCTTATTCGCCACCTGCTGCAGCGCGATAGCCATTGATGAATTACGACAGTGCCGCAACGCATAGGCAGGCTTGTCGTCCATAGCTACTACACTACTGGCCGGAATTAACTGAATACGTGAATGCGAGGGATATAGCGACAGGATAGATACGTCACCCACGAGCGTGAGATGAAGATTAGGTCTTGCTAGCAGTGATTTTTGCGCCGCCAACATAGCAGAGCGGGGACCGAAGTCCCCGCTCATAGCATCGATAGCTATGTGAATATTAACGGGCATAACTAAACGCCGATAATACCCACTGCAATAGTCGCAACTGTTTGGTCACAACCTTTAAGCCGCAACAGCTAGCAACGATTACTCGTCGTTACCAGTGTTAACAACTTTCTTGCCGCGATAGAAGCCATCGGCAGTAACGTGGTGACGCAAGTGCTTTTCACCCGAGGTTGGATCAACTGACAGCGTTGCTGCAGTTAAAGAATCGTGTGAACGACGCATTCCGCGACGTGAACGAGTCACTTTACTTTTTTGTACGGCCATAATGGCGCTCCTAACTTGCTATTTTTACTGAAACCGAGGCGCCTCTTATTTCGGCGTGCCCTTAAGTTGTTTCAGCATTTGAAAGGGGTTATCAACGGGTTCGGGAGATTCTACAATCTCACCACTCTGAAAGCGCTCGCGCGCCACACACTCATCCTCATGATAGGAGACCATAGGTAGATCCAGCAGAAGCTCCTCTTCGATAGTACTGTAGAGGTCAGCTGGCCCTTCG
The DNA here is from genome assembly GCA_913050115.1 of uncultured Cellvibrionales bacterium. GTDB lineage: Bacteria > Pseudomonadota > Gammaproteobacteria > Pseudomonadales > Cellvibrionaceae > UBA1124. Next base: position 23,695 of record CAJWZU010000014.1, on the reverse strand, counting down.
CCATGAATCCAGGGATCAAGATACTTAGGCAAAGTAACTGCCTGATCTTCATCCCAAACAACCGCCAGATTCAGCTCAACCTGTAAATCCAGAGGCATACTATCCAAGCACCGCTGACAAACCACTTGAACCTGAACCTTAGCACGACCACGAAGGACTTTACGCCCTTCTTCGGCAACACTAAATTCAAGCTCAGCCATTACTTCAGCAGCGTCATCAGCCAGAGCTGACGCCAAGCGCGGTAATTCCGCAACCGCAATTAAACCCTCTATAGAAATGCCTTGTTGAGCAAATTTCCGTGGGTCCGCCATGCGAGGCAGAATATCTTTTGAGTTACCCTTTAACATAAGCGCGACATCATAGGGAGTTACCCCACTAGTGTCAAAGGGATTTGACTAAAAAACGCATCAGCGCTACAACTAATTTTAACGCAGAAGCAACCCATCGGACGAAACCCCAAGGGAGCTCGCAGCACCGCGCCCAATTGACACGCCCAGATGACGAACTATAGCCTCAATAGGCGACGGTTTAACGGTATAATTAACCATCTCTTCCATCCCTATAACTTCACGAGCGACGTAGCCAGGGCTTCCCAGCCCATCAATCAGGCCCAGCTCCAGTGCCTGTTCACCACTCCAAACAAGACCGGAAAACATTTTTTTCTCATCCATCTCGCCCGTGAACTTCAATCGATCACCACGCCCGCGAAGAACCACCTCAATAAATTGTTTGTGCACGCTGCCTAACACCTGCTGCCAAAAAAAACTTTCTCCATCTTTAATGGGAGAAAAAGGATCAAGAAATGCCTTGTGCTCACCAGACGTAAAGTGGCGACGCTCTACACCCAGCTTATCCATCACCCCAACAAAGCCAAAGCCCGACGCAGTAACTCCAATAGAACCAACTAAGCTGGCTTTATCGGCATAAATATCATTCGCTGCCGCTGCCATATAGTAGCCACCAGATGCGCCCAGATCCGTGATCACCGCATACAGCTTTTTTTCAGGGTATTTTTCACGAAGGCGCCACATTTCATCATAGACGAAGCCTGACTGCACAGGGCTCCCCCCCGGACTGTTGATAACCATAACTACTGCCTTCGAATGCTCTGCTTCAAAAGCTTTACGCAAGCCAGCAACAATAGTGTTGGCATTGGCCGCCTCGCCGTCAGCGATAACCCCCTTAACAACCACTAACGCAGTATGCGGTGCCTGCTCATCTGGGCCGGTCTTAAAATTTGAAGGCATAAATAAAGTAATCGCGACAAACAAATAGACGAACGTTAGCAACTTGAAAAAAATACCCCAACGCCTGGCACGTTTTTGCTCAGCAAAAGAATCCCCAATAAATTTTTCTACCCAGCGATCCCGGTTCTGTTCCATTACATACAACTCCTGTTATTCATAAAAACGTCTATTCAATAAGCGAAAGAATCTGCGGCATTTGGTCAATACACAAAAGCGGATTGTAATGGCGCAGGCGATCAATATGATGGGCGCCATAACTCACCGCCACGCGCGGTATGTCAGCCGCATGTGCCATAGCCATGTCATACTCAGTGTCACCTACCATAACTGCCTCTGATGCATCGCACCCAAAACAATGTAACAGCTCATGCAGCATTTTAGGGTCTGGCTTCGATACGGTTTCATCTGCACAGCGGGTCGCGTCAAAAAAGTCACTTAATTGTAACTTTTTAAGCACACGATCGAGACCACGGCGACTTTTACCTGTCGCCACACTCAATTGATGGCCACTGTTGCGCAATACCCGCAGGGTATCAAGCACCTGCGGGTAAAATGCCGACGGCTGTTGATCTGCCGCTATAAATTGGCGCCCATATTCAACGCCTAGCGATAAGCGATCATGTGGTGATGCATACGGGTAAATCTGTGCAATTGCCTCAGGTAAGCCGAGACCGATAATCTCTCGAATTTCGGCATCAGCCAGCACGGGCAATTGCAAACTCACTGCGGCCCGCTTCATACAAGTAATTATTTTCTCGGTAGAATCACTAAGCGTTCCATCCCAATCAAATATAAACAACATCTAAAAAGAAACCTCTTATAGCAATGCCAAAAAATTCAAATTAAGACCCTGTTAAGCTCGCCAGCGATCGTTTTAAATCATCTGGCAAAGGGGCTACAACTTCAGTCACGGAATCTTCGTCAGGTAACTTAAACCGCAATTTGGCAGCATGCAAAAACAAGCGCTTAAAACCGCGCGCCTTCATATTCGCATTGACACTGTCCAAGCCGTATTTAATATCGCCTATTAAACTGTGTCCAACATGCTGGGCATGCACACGAATTTGATGCGTCCGCCCCGTTATCGGCCGTGCCTCTATTAAAGAACAGCAAGGATAAAGCTCTAACACAGAAAAATGTGTTAAAGACGGCTTGCCAGAGGCGTCAACCCTGACCATATTTTCACCGCTAGGAAGCTCAATCTTTTTAAGCGGCAAATCGATCTTCTTCTTTCGCTTAGGCCAGACGCCATCAACCAAAGCCCAGTAAACCTTTTCAATACCGCCGCTAGCGGCTCCACCCGTATGCTCGCGCAACGACTTTTCACGCAAAGCCTGCTGCATGTAACGCAACATACTGCGCTTTTTTGCAATCATTATGCAGCCCGAGGTATCTCTATCAATGCGGTGAATCAGTTCGAGAAACCTTGCCTCGGGGCGAGACTGACGCAGAGATTCAATCAAGCCAAGCGCAATACCGCTACCCCCGTGCACCGCAAGCCCAGAAGGCTTATTGATTACTAGCAGGGCATCATTTTCAAATATGACCGCCCCTTCAAGCAAGCGCAAAAGCGATGGCCCCGCCTGAGCCTGAGGCCCACGCTCTGGCACACTCACTGGCGGTACCCGCACCCGATCGCCGGGCTGCAGCTTGTACTCAGGTTTAACTCGTCCCTTATTAACTCGTACCTCACCCTTGCGGACAATTCGATAAATCTTAGATCGAGGAACCCCTTTGAGCTTGGCAAGAAGGAAATTATCCACCCTCTGACCAGCCTCATCAGCACTAATGTCAACAAACTCTACTTTTGGCTTTTTTTCTGCTTCATCACTCATGGCACCATAATAACAGCTGAGAGAAGTAATTTTCTTTTAAATTGAAGGGCTTAGCTTTGTTTGCTATATTGTTAGGGTCGAATCAGGCTGGTTTTCGGGTTGCGCAAACGTTAAGCGCTAGTTTTACACAGGCCAACCACAAGAAAATACCGCTGACGAACATACACATAGAGCTCACAGCCCAGCGTTTATACGCTCAAGGCAAGGCCCGTAAAGCGGCATGTGCTCTGTATTAAAAATTTTAATTAACGGAGATATCAGCGTTGCCAGGTATACCTCGCAATAATGATTCCCACAAAATAAGGCGAATTCAAGCGCCATATTTAGCGAAACACTGACAGTTTTTGTAAGACTCCTAACACAGTGGCTTAATCAACTGAGTAGTATTGTAATAGGGAAAAGAGGATTTTCAGCAGCCAGAAATAACCGGCCTTCACCTGAAATCCCCCCTCGTGACAACCCCGAGGTAGTACCAGCGATACCCAGCGTAGAGAAAGGATTTTCTACCCACTTAATGAGTTACATGGATACAAGTAAATCAAGCAAGGCCGCATGGCCTCTATTCGCAAAAAGCCGAAAGGCCAATTGTGAATAGTTTTTTGTATTTATTCTGTATCCACAGCCACCTATACGAGCAGGATGAAGCGCGTAGGTCAAACCGGCTGCAAACAGAAGCACAGCGTGGACCAAAATATGGTGTTTGGGCGAGCCCAAACATACAACTATTTAGGTAACGCATGAAAAGAATGCTAATAAACGCAACTCAACCCGAAGAGTTGCGAGTCGCCCTTGTTGACGGCCAGCGTTTGTACGATTTAGACATTGAGAATCGCACCCGCGAACAGAAAAAAGCCAATATTTATAAAGGGCGCATCACCCGTGTCGAACCCAGCCTTGAAGCGGCATTTGTCGACTACGGCGCTGATCGTCACGGTTTTTTACCGCTGAAAGAAATATCCCGTGAGTATTTCAGCAAGCAGCCCAGCGACTCTGAAGGCCGCGTCAAAATAAAAGACGTCCTTAAAGAAGGCCAGGAAGTCATCGTTCAAGTTGACAAAGAAGAGCGTGGCAATAAAGGTGCCGCACTTACTACTTTTGTCAGTTTAGCTGGTCGCTACTTGGTACTGATGCCAAACAACCCTCGCGCTGGCGGCATCTCTCGCCGCATCGAAGGTGAGGAGCGAGCCGAGCTACGCGAAGCACTAAGTAAAATCGAGGTCCCTAAAGGCATGGGGGTTATTGTACGGACAGCGGGAGTCGGCCGAAGCGCAGAAGAGTTGCAGTGGGACCTGGCCTATCTGGTGCAATTGTGGCAGTCAATCGATACTGCCGCCGCCAGTCATACCGCACCCGAATTTTTATTCCAAGAAAGTAACGTCGTTATTCGCGCTATACGCGACTATCTACGTCAGGATGTGGGCGAAGTAATTGTCGACAATCAAGAAACATTCGATCTAGTACTGGCTTTTATCCAGCAAGTAATGCCCAGCTATCACAGCAAGATAAAACTCTACGAAGACGATATTCCGCTCTTTAATCGCTACCAGATTGAAGGTCAAATTGAGACAGCCTACGAACGCGAAGTAAAGCTTCCCTCGGGTGGATCCATCGTCATTGATGTGACCGAAGCTCTAATCTCTATCGACATCAACTCTTCTCGCGCCACTAAGGGTCGCAACATTGAAGAGACCGCGGTACAGACCAACCTAGAAGCGGCCGATGAAATCGCCCGTCAGCTGCGCCTTCGCGATATGGGCGGTTTGGTGGTAATTGACTTCATTGATATGCAGCCAGTTCGCAACCAGCGCGACGTAGAAAATCGTATGCGCGACGCCCTCGCTATCGATCGTGCCCGCGTTCAGGTTGGTAAGATATCTCGCTTCGGCTTACTCGAAATGTCTCGTCAACGCCTGCGCCCATCACTCGGCGAAACCACGTCCAAGGTTTGCCCGCGCTGCAGCGGCCAAGGTACGATTCGCGGCACTAAATCTATTTCGTTATCAATTATCCGCCTTCTTGAAGAAGAGGCTCAAAAAGATCGCAGCACCGAAATACGAGCCATCTGCCCTATTCCTGTGGCAACCTATCTGCTGAACGAGAAACGTAAAACTATTTCTGGTATAGAGCAGCGCAACCGTACTCGCGTTGTAATCGTGCCTAGCAGCGAGATGGTAACACCGCATTTTGAAGTCCAGCGCCTGCGAGATGACGACGACTGCAACCTGGAAACTAGCTACAAGATCACCTCGACCGAAGAGTGTGCGCTTGAAGAGCTGAAGGCCAAAAAAGTTGAACCCAAACCCGTGCCTAAACCCGCTGTAGATACCATTACACCTTCGCAACGAGCCCCAGCACCGGTAGCCACTCCAGCCAAATCAGCCACAGAAAATCTAATCAGTAAGTTGTTAACGGCTTTTTTTGCACTTTTTCAAAAAGGAGAGAAGAAAAACCAAAGCAAAGGCAGCTCTCGCAACCGCGACAGTAGTGCGCGCAACAATCGCAGCCGCAATCGTGACAACAGCCGTCGTCGCGATGGTCGTCGCCGCGATAATGACAGCAGCAAGCGCAGCGAAAAGCGAGAGCCACGCAACCGCAACGAAAATCGAGGCAATAATCGCGACAGCGAAAATCGCGATAAGATCCGTGAAAGCGAACCTAGAAACCGCAACAATCGAAGCGAAAGCCCGAATCGCGATGACGGCCGTAATGAAGGCACCCCCCGTAGCTACGAGCGTAAAATGCGTGAGGACACCCGCAACGAAACCGCGCCTCGCAGTCAAGAAGGAAAGCTTCGCGAGGTTAAACCGGAGCAAATCGAAAAACGTGAAAATCCATCTGATGACAGCCCTGCCAAGCGCCCAGCTGGAAAACGAGCACGCCCACAACAGCGTAGACGTAACCGTCGAGATCGCGACGAAAAGAGTGGTGAAGAAATAAGCACGCCAATACAACCATTCAGCCCTGGTACCGACTCACTTAACGAGCAGGTAAACTCTGCCATTGATGTTAAGGAGCAGCAGGCTATCAATGCCGACCCCGCCTTAAATCATGAGAAAACAAAAGCTGAGGTTGCTGCTGAAACTTTAGTGGTTAAAAATGAAGTCACTGCCAGCACTTTGGCTGAAGCGGCTCCTGAGATTGGATTAGGCGCTGAAAAATCTCCAGCACCTGAAGTAGCCAAGGTGATCGCTGAAACTAAAACCGTTGAAGCAACCCCAGCAACTGAAGTAATTGCTGAAACTAAAACCGCTGAATCGGCTCCGGAAACTAAAGCAGCTGAAGTAGTCGCAGATGTTACAACCGTTGAAGTGGCTCACGAAGCTAAAGTTGCTGAAGTAATCTCAGAAACTAAATTCGCTGAAGTGGCTCCGGTAGCTGAAGTAACTACTGAAACTAAAGTCGCTGAAGTGGCTTCGGTAGCTGAAGTAACTGAAGTAACTGAAGTAACTACAGAAACTAAAGTCGCTGAAGTGGCTTCGGTAACTGAAGTAACTACTGAAACTAAAGTCGCTGAAGTCGCTGAAGTCGCTGCGGAAACTAAAATTACAGAGGTGGTTACTGAAGCAAAAAACGCTGAAGCGAATGCCGCTGTAAAAACTGATGCAGCTAAAGCTAGAAGTGAGCGCCCAGGTAATGACCCGCGCGCTAACCCAAAGCCGGTGAGTAACATTCAGATTACTACCGAGACCCGCGAAGCTTCGCTATCTCGAGCTCTAGACACCAGCCTACCTTCAGACGTTGAGAGTAAGCCGCGCGATCTAACCCGCCCTAGTAACGACCCTAGGGCAAATAAGTCCACGACTGAGTAACAAAAACCGCTCAAAAAAAAGCCGAGCTGTTATTAGCTCGGCTTTTTTTTGGCGTCGTATTTAGTGGCCGCAGAATTGGGTATTAACACCCATTTACCAAGCCTCAATGACGGCGCTCATTAAACAGCGAGACCTAAATATCAAGCAAAAAAAAGGCCCTGCAATTAAGCAGAGCCTTTTGATACAATATGGCGGTGGGGTAGGGATTCGAACCCTAGGAGGGCTACAAACCCTCAACAGTTTTCAAGACTGCCGCTTTCGGCCACTCAGCCACCCCACCTATCTTGTGGCACGAATTATACAGGGGTTTTAACTTGGCACAAGCGCTTAACTCGTTATTTTTCATTTATCAAATAAGCAGTAGAAATATCATTCAAAGCGTTCAATTAGCAAACATTTCAGCACTATACTCTGTATATACTCTGGTTACAGGCCTATATTGCTTGTGTTTTAATTTGCGACTTGTAATATGAACTCAGCACGATTTAATGATTTTATATAATTATCAAATCAATACTTAACTGCATTTATTGGAGAACGTAATGCAAGACCTCTACACAGATTCGCGTCAAGCCTCAGCTCGACCAGAAGCCGTAAGCAAACTGCTGCGCAACACTTATATGCTGCTTGGTATGACTTTACTTTTTAGTGCTGCCACCGCCGGCCTATCAATGGCGCTCAACTTTGGCCACGGTATCGCCATGATTTGTAGTATTACCGCCCTAGTGTTGGTCTGGTTTGTGCTCCCCAAGACGGCTAACAGCTCCACTGGCTTACTGGTTGTATTTGCTTTTACTGGTCTGCTTGGTGCTGCGCTTGGTCCCATGCTGAACTACTATCTTGCCATGCCCAATGGCGCCAGCGTAGTGATGCAGGCTCTTGGCGGCACCGCTCTGGTTTTCTTTGGTCTGTCTGGCTATGTATTAACAACAGGCAAAGACTTTAGTTTCATGGGTGGTTTTTTAATGACCGGACTCATCGTAGTTATTGTTGCGGCTGTAGGCGCGATGATCGCTGGAATGTTTGGCGCTGAAGTCTCAATGTTCAGGCTAGCCATCAGCGGCGCTGTGGTACTTTTGATGTCAGGTTTTATCCTGTTTGACACCAGCCGCATAATTAACGGCGGTGAAACTAATTATATTTACGCAACCACTGCTCTTTACCTAGACATCTACAACTTATTTACCAGCCTTCTGCACATTTTAGGTTTTTTGAATAACGACGACTAATACCCCTTAACCTGGCATCGCAGCCCCATGACATTCATATTGCAACTGCATGCCGTACATCTTGATCATAAAAGCCCCGACTTGTCGGGGCTTTTATATTTATAGTTGACAAATGAAATTCTCCCTAGCTATCTATGCCGCGCCCTATACCAGCCAAGCCAGTGCCACCGCGCTCAAATTCGCACAAACCTTACTGTCCGACGGCCATGAGGTCCACCGCGTATTTTTTTACGGCGACGGCGTACACAATGGCTCCAGGCTTATCAGCCCCCCGCAAGACGAAATCAATCTCCACCAAGACTGGCAAACACTCGCCGATCAGTACTCGCTTGATCTGGTCGTATGCATAGCGGCTGCTTTGCGGCGGGGTATTCTTGATCAGAGTGAGGCCAAGCGCTACAGTAAAGAAGTCGATAATTTAGGTGCGCCTTTTGAACTGTCTGGTTTAGGGCAACTCGTAGACGCCTGCGTTAATAGTGATCGAGTTATCACCTTTGGAGCCTAAATGTGAGCAGTAAGCTAGCCACCAAAAAAATACTTTTTATCAGCCGCAAGGCTCCCTATGGATGTGCCATGGCTAAAGAGTGCCTGGACGCCCTTCTGGCCGCATCAGCTTACGAACAGGACCTTGGTCTGCTATTTATGGGGGATGGTGTATTCCAGCTCAAAAAAGAGCAACAACCCGAGGCAGGACGACAAAAGAATATATCAGCAACGCTGCCAGTATTGTCGATGTACGACATTAAAGATATATACCTGCAGGCTAGCGCGCTCGCTGAGCGAGGCTTAACCGCAGACGACTTAGTCATACCAGTCAAAGCTCTCAACAACAATGAGATTTGCGAACTTATGGGACAGCAAGACCAGCTGCTCAGTTTCTAAACAAAAAACACTCAGCCTATGCCAACACTACATACTGTCAATAAATCACCTTTCAGCCAGCAAACTCTTTCGCAGTGCTTGGAGGTCATTGGATGCAATCACAGCTTAATACTTATTGAAGATGGCTGTTATGGTGCACTAAAGACTAGTCCCGCCCACATGCAGCTTCAGAAAACAGTCAAAAATGGCGTAAAGATTTACGCCCTAAAAGAAGATTTGCGCGCCCGCGGACTCAATAGCAACTTGCTCGAAGAGATGACGCTAATCAGCATGAACGAGATGGTTGAACTTTGCTGTCAGTACAGAAACATCCAGAGCTGGTATTAAGGTGAGCGCAACACTAGGGCTACAGATAGACACCGACCCCGACGGATACCTAAAAAACCTAAGTGATTGGAGCCCTGTAATTGCTAACAAATTAGCAGAACAAGAGGGAATAATTTTAGAAGATGAACACTGGCGGGTCATAACTGCTTTGCAAACATTCTATCGTAAATTTGAAGTATCGCCGGCCATGCGCCCACTCGTGAAATACATCGGCTTAGAACTGGGCAAAGATAAGGGCAACAGCATCTATCTGATGACGCTGTTCCCACCGAGTCCGGCGAGGATAGCGAGCAAGCTCGCCGGTCTCCCCCGGCCAGATAACTGCCTGTAAACGAGTCTTTTACGCAATGGTAACGTCAGTACCGTGAACACTCAGAACGAGTAGCATGTCGTGGCTCAAGAATGCATAAGACCAACCCAGTCACATGCACTCAACTTACACTCCCTACTTGAGCTCGGTATCACCTTGTACTCAGGAAAAATATCTAGCCTACAAGTCACCTTTATCGGTAACAGCGCTAAAGTAATCATTAGTTAATTTTACCACCACGCCCGACAAGAGTATTAACGCTATTAAATTGGGAATTGCCATTAAGGCATTCAGGGTGTCGGCCAGCTTCCAGACTAGATCCATCTCGACCACAGCTCCGACTGGGACGGCGGCAACCCACAATAAGCGAAACGGAAAAACAGCTTTGCGGCCGAACAGATATTGCGCAGCGCGCTCGCCGTAAAAACTCCAGCCCAAAATAGTGGTAAAGGCAAAAAGCACTAAGGCTAATGAAATAATCACTTCACCTCCGGGCAAAGACGAAGCAAAAGCAGCCTGTGACATGGCCGCTCCTTTGGCCGCCCCGCTCCAAACACCAGTGACCACAATCGCAAGACCAGTTATTGTACAAATAACCAGAGTATCAATAAAAGTCCCTAGCATGGCCACAACACCCTGACGAACAGGACTGTCCGTAGCGGCTGCAGCATGAGCGATGGGTGCACTGCCCAAGCCCGCTTCATTTGAGAAAACACCGCGCGCGACACCAAACTGAATCGCCATAGCAATACTCGCCCCAACAAAACCACCACCCGCAGCCTGCCCGGTAAAGGCACTGCTCACCACCTGTATTAAGGCCGCGGGGAGCTCGGAAGCATTGAGTAATAGCACCAAAAGGCCAGCAGCCACATAAATTAGCGACATTGCTGGCACCAGCGCGCCAGCAACAGAGGATATGCGACTAATACCGCCAATTAACACCAACCCAACCAGCGCCATCATAACGATACCACTGACGTAGTCAGGAATGCCGAAGGCTCCCTCTACAGCATCAGCTACCGAGTTTGCTTGAACGCTATTACCAATACCGAAGCCGGCCAGCATGGCAAAAAAGGCAAACGTACCCGCCAGCCACAGCCACTTTTTGCCCAAGCCGTTTTTAATGTAGTACATAGGACCACCCAAAAAGTGACCTTCAGAATTTTTTTCGCGATAGCGCACCGCCAATACCGCTTCGGCGTATTTAGTGGCCATGCCCAGCAGGGCACTGCACCACATCCAGAACAGTGCGCCGGGCCCACCAATACCAATAGCGGTGGCAACACCAACGATATTACCGGTACCAATAGTGGCCGCCAGCGACGTCATTAAGGCATTAAAAGGGCTTATTTCTCCCTCTCCGGCATTCTTGCGGCCGGCTATAAGCTGGCGAAAGCCATAGCCAATTTTCAAGAGAGGCAGTCCGCGTAAACGCACCATCAATAGCAAGCCAGTGCCTAGAATAAGAGCCAGCATCCAAGGCCCCCAAACATAGCTGTTGATCACTGACAACACTGAATCAAATGACATTAAAAATTGCTGCATAGTATTTTACTTATCGCTAAGAATGTATTGAGCGCTTAACAACTGATTAAAGCGTTGACGCCATAGGATGTGGTCAAAGATACCATCGCTGTGAATATATACCCAATTGCTCTGTGCTGAAAATGTGCCTGCTTTTATCTCACCGGTAAGTCGACGAAATGCCTTGCCTGTATAAATAGAATAGAGCATAACGCTCTACTCGCGAGCCATTAGAGTAATCATATTCAGGGTATCGGCGGGCTGTGCCTAGACTGCGACGATATATTTGTCGTTGCTAAATGAATCAAAGTTGAAACACATGCCCTGCCATAGATATTCGCGCCGCCAATAGGAAATGCCTACTTTAAAGTTACCTAAAAAATGCGGCGTTATCGCAGACTGCAACCCCTAACACCGCTGTACCTAGGAAAAGCAATTTTGCGTTAACCTTCAACCTCAAAATCGCTAGCGCAGCCACACGCTGTTGCACGACAAAAAATAGATTGAGTGCCAACACAAGTAATTAATGTGTCTGTGCCTTGCCTTTGCGCAGCTACCACTTAAATTTTCACCATTGGCACCTTGTTACCGGACCAAAGGCTACCGATAAGATAGTCGCGTTTAAGCCCGACACGAGGACTCGCCAGTTTAGCAAAAGAGTGTCGAGTGGCTGCAAAGGGTAAGCAGCTGCGCAAACTTAAATTTTTTGGAAAGCTGAACACAATTAACTTGCTTGCATAAAAAAAGCCCCGAAGGGCTTTTTTTATGCAAGTCGTTTATATCGACTTAATCGTACCTTTGGGCAGCACCGCATTCACGGCGCTTTTTTGGAACTTAAGCTCAACGTTATTACCGGTCTCTAAGGCAATATAATTGTCATCAACCTTGATGATTTTCCCGAGCATACCGCTATTGAGGACCACTTCATCGCCTTTGCCAAGGCTGCCGACCAAATCCTTATGTTCTTTCTGACGCTTGCGCTGCGGGCGAATCATGAAGAAATACATGAAAGCAAACAGACCGCCAAACATTATCAGGGTACCCATCATATCGCCCTGTGGAGCGGGAGCTGACTCGGCCTGGGCCACAGCGGAGGAAATAAAGAAACTCATGAAAAAACCTCGGAAACATTCAAATTTGAGCAAGCTATTTTACAGCGTTTACAGCCCGACAGCAATTTTGCCGCACAAAGAAAACCCCGCCAAGCGAGGTTTTGACAACGTACAATCAGTTTAGATCTGTTTATATATAGTCACGATAAAGCTTACGAAACAAACTCGGTGACAACTCAGTCCAGCGTTTGAAGGCATTAGTAAAACTAGTGCGGTCAGAAAAATCTAAATTCGACGAAATTAAATCGATGCTGATTTTTTGCTCAATCAAATAACTAATGGCGTGATTAAAGCGCAGCTTATCGCGCAATTGAGCAAAGTTAATGTCTTCCTGTTGCAAGCGGCGCTGTAAAGTGCGCTTAGAAAGATTTAAATCGCTAGCCAAGTGCGCAATAGCCAGTGAAGAGTGACCTATGCGGTTTTGCAGCGCGGTAAGAACACGAGCGGCAATGCCTGAAAGTTCAGGCAACATTGCTTGTCGTTGAAACTCCAACAAAGTTTTTGCGCCTGACGTAGCGTAAGTTTGACCAGCAATAAACTGTTCGCGATTCTTAGCTAAGCTTACTGATTGAACGTTTATCATCCGGCTTCTCCGTTTGCCATAATTTTAAAGCCTGCTAAACCGAACAAGCCAACGCTCATTATTAGCCTGTTTATCATCAGACCGCAAGACCTATGCAGTATAAAAGCACCAATTGATTTATTTGATGCTTTCTAATGCAGTCCGTGCACTAATTCTGGCCTCTTTCACTTGAGGCGGTATATAGCCCTACTGATTACCTTGGAGCCAACCCAACACATCATCATGATGTGTTTTAGTTTTAAATTTATCCATGACATGAAGTAAGGTCCCGTCTTTACCAATAATAAACGTAGTGCGCACAACACCCATAAACTCTTTACCCATAAACTTTTTCAGAGCCCAGCAACCATAAGACTTGGTTATAGTTAGCTCCTCATCTGAGAGTAAATCAAAGTTCAAAGACTGCTTGTCAATAAAGCGCTGCAGCTTAGCCTCAGGGTCCGGACTTACTCCTAATACGACCACATCTAGCGCAGCCAGTTCGGCCCTACTATCACGTATACCGCAAGCTTGGGTTGTGCAGCCAGGTGTTGAGGCTTTAGGGTAAAAGTACAAGACGACTGTTTTTTTACCCAAAAAACTATCGAGACTAACAACATCGCCGGATTGATTTCGAAGGCTAAAGTCAGGCGCTGGTGCACCAATTAGCGGATGGGATGAAGAACCAATATCAGAAACAGTCATGATAAATTCACTTTTTTATTTAGTAGTACATCAATACTACCGATTCAGGCAGAAGAAATCATATTATTCCAAGCACCAAACACCTTAAAACCCCACTCTCTGAGTGACCTGGCCTAATCATCGCGGTCAAGAAGATGAGAGCCTTGACCATAATAGCAGCCATGATTTGCACAACTGAAACGCAGGAGCAGTCAATCGAATTATTGATCACATAAACCAATACCAAAGCATGCTCACGAATAAGTATCCAGGAGCACTGAGAATCGACTTAGATAACTTCGTTACACCCTATATAAGTTTAATATGCTGCGTTAACGCCCTCACCTCAAGACCTTGAAATAGGAGAGGAGAGGTAATGTCATTAGCTAAGCCACCGCAATTACAAAAACAACCTTTGTTATCAGCAATGCGGTCACCAATAAAAGTAAAAAAACTGTATGGCTCGGCAATAGCTTATTTGAGTTGAGAACCAAAGGTCCGCATCGGCCAGATACAGCATTCAAAGCCGATACAATAAAAACACTAAATAGCTTGCTCGCACGAAGCCTTATGACGCCTGATATAATTTAGATCGGTTAAATTTCAAGCATAAAAAAAGCGCCGGCAATAAAGACGGCGCTTTTCTCCACGGACGGAGTGGCAAATTAATGCGTTCTGAAAAATCTGCAATTACTACCTGTAAGCAATCCCGCTATCCCCGGTGATCCTATGATGTTTTGAACACCACAGCACGCATACAAAAGGTATAGCTACTCAGGAGCATGCCTCCATCACGTAGATCGGTTATTCAGAGCAATTTATGGCAACAAGTGCTTAACACCGTCACGCTCTTCTTTTAGCTCGTTTTCGGTCGCTGCCATCTTTTCGCGAGAGAAATCGCTGATCTCGATACCCTGAACAATTGCCCAGTCGCCATCTTTGCAAACGCAAGGGAAACCGTAAATCAGCCCCTCTTCAATGCCGTAAGAACCATCCGAATATACACCCATGGTAACGTAGTCACCCTCGGGAGAACCCAGAGCCCAGTCGCGCATGTGAAAAATAGCAGCGTTGGCGGCAGAGGCAGCAGAAGATGCACCGCGCGCCTTAATAATGGCGGCGCCACGCTGCTGTACGGTAGGAATAAATGTACCTTCGTACCAATCTTGATCAACCAGTTCCAGAGCCGCAGTATCGTCAACACTAGTGTTGTTGATATCAGGATACTGAGTTGCAGAGTGATTACCCCAAACTATCACGTTCTTAACATCATTGAGCGATTTGCCCGTTTTCTCGGCTAACTGACTCATAGCGCGGTTATGATCCAAACGCATCATGGCAGTAAAGTTGCGAGGAGCCAGACTTGGTGCATTGCGCTGAGCAATCAGAGAATTGGTATTAGCTGGGTTGCCAACAACCAAAACTTTAATGTCACGTGACGCATGCGCGTCCATGGCCTTACCCTGAACAGAGAAGATAGCCGCGTTAGCTTCAAGCAGATCTTTACGCTCCATGCCTGGACCGCGTGGACGCGCGCCTACCAACAGAGCATAATCAGCATCTTTGAACGCAACATTTGGGTCATCACTGCAAACCATGCCGGCCAGTAACGGAAAGGCACAATCGTCCAATTCCATAGCAACACCTTTCAGCGCTTCTAGAGCTGGAGTGATTTCCAGCATTTGCAAGATTACAGGCTGATCTGTGCCCAGCATTTCGCCAGCGGCGATGCGGAACAACAAAGAGTAGCTAATTTGACCAGCTGCGCCGGTGACGGCAACACGTACGGGTGCTTTCACAATATTTCTCCGATTGGAATGAGCGTGCCTCTATGATTAGAGGCACAGCTTTTATAATTCTTTGGGTTCAAGAACAGTGATTATGGCGCGCATATTATAGGCGCTTTGATAAAAAACATCTCGATCATTTTTCAATCAATCTATACCTTAACCAGTCAGCTCTTTATAACGAGATTCAAGTGCGGCATAAACATCATCACTAAAATTGCTACTACTGGCATCCAACTGACGCACAGCATCGACTAAATGTTCGTTATCCTCTTTGCCGCCCCATACTTTGACATAACTGCCATCTTTATAACCGTTGTTCTGGCGAAAGAAGTTAAGAACATTTTTACCGACATAGCCACAGTGCAGCTGATCGAAAGTCAATTGCATACCGGCCATTAGACGCCCAAACGCTGCAACATCAAAACCTTTAGTTAACAGTACCTGACCGGCAAAAGCCTCAAGATCCAGTCGAAAATCAGCCTCATCGGTTGCTATAACCAATTCAGATTCTACCTTGGTAATAATGTCATCGGTGCTGAGGCCGGACTGCAACATAACACTCAAACCAAAGTGCCAAATATCAATCAGCTCCAGAATGACCTGTTCTACATCAGGTTGCTGTTTCTTCCACCACTTCCAACCGTGGTGATCCAGCAGTTCGGCGCACTCAACCCAAATAGCGCGATACCACTCAAAACCCTGCGTGCGCCACTCGGCATTCACCTTAGAATTCATACTGTCTTGCAATTCCAGCATTGTCTTTAATTGCTGCTTCATACTGAGCCCCTAATTGTGTAACTCACCTTAAAAATGGTGCAGCCTTTGAAAATAATTTGTGAAAGTTGTCGCCAGTATGCTGCGCTAATTCATCAAAACTAATGCCTTTTAACTCGGCGATATACTCACAGACCTCGCGCACATAGGCTGGCTCATTGGGCTTGCCGCGATAAGGCACTGGCGCCAAATAAGGGGAGTCCGTTTCCACGAGTAACCGGTCCAGTGGTATTTGCTTCACCACATCGCGCAACGTATCCGCTTTGTTAAAGGTAACTATGCCTGAGATCGAGATCATATAATTCATATCCATAGCGCGGCGAGCCATGTCCCAGTCCTCGGTAAAACAGTGCAAGACCCCCGCTGACTCCTGATTGCCGTGCTCATGAATTAACGCAAGAGTATCCTCGCGCGCATCCCGCGTGTGCACAATCACCGGCAACCCTACCTTGCCACCGGCTTGTAAATGCATAGCAAAACTCTCCTGCTGCAGTGACTTGGTGTCCTTACTATAGAAGTAATCAAGGCCCGACTCACCGATCGCCACCACCTTAGGATGTGCAGCCCAAGCAGCCAACTGTGCAACGTCCGCCAAACCCTTTTCAACATCAAGCGGGTGCACACCGACAGAACTAACCACCTGAGGATAGCGCTCGGCAATAGCGATCACAGCATCGACGTTATCGACACTGATGCCGACGCAGAGCATCTGCTCGACACCGCGCGCCGTGGCCGCCGCTATAGCGGCATCGAGATTGCCGTCATAGTCATCGAGCTTAAGACGATCCAGATGGCAGTGCGAATCTATTAGCATTTTTTAACATCCAAACGAAAACAGGCCGAGACTAGCGCCTCGACCTGTTTGATACAGAAATGATTACATAGTGTGGGTAGGACGATCCGAATCGAGAGAGCCAGCAAGATAAGTCTCTATCTTATTGGTGGCGGTATTGTCCTGATCATCAAATTGCACGCCAATACCCGCTGCGCGGTTACCCTGAGCACCTCGTGGTGTTAACCATACAACTTTGCCAGCAACTGGAATTTTCTCAGCCTCATCCATTAAATTGAGAAGCATAAAAACTTCATCGCCAATACGGTAAGTTTTGTTGGTAGGAATAAATAGACCGCCATTATTGACGAACGGCATATACGCAGCATAAAGAACCGCTTTATCCTTGATAGTCAAGGATAAAATCCCGTTTCGGGTACCACCGCCTAGTCCTTTCATATAATACAACTCACAGAATATATAACCTCGTTACCGTAATTCATTAAGCTGGTAGTGTCTATAATGATAGCCTAAACCGACCTTACATTGCCGACAGAAATAGACATCCCTAGCGAACAGACAACGTTCAAACGGGAATAGTTGATGGGGATATCTGCGGCCTATAGAAAATCAGCCATTACCACCACGCGCTTGCCGAGCAAGAACACTCCAGTCCATAAGCAGCTCTTCAAGAAGCAACTGTTTGTTGGGGTTGGCGCCACTGAGGAGCTGGCGCTTAACCAACATCACTTTATCGATAAAACGATACAAAAAAGGGCCAGACAATCGCTGAGAAAACTGCATTACTAACGGCGAGAATGGCACAGGAGAATTGCCGCCCGCCTGCACGCAGGCAATGCCATGCAGCCATTTCAACAACCACTCTAAGAGTTCTCGCGGTTCATAACTCATCCACTGCTTGGCGATAACCAGCGGCGACTCCCCTCCCTGCACGACAGACTCTAACCCCCTAATAAGGCTAGCTCGCTGTTCCAGCGCATCACTTGAGACCAACCCCAGCGCTGCTAAAGGGGCCCCATTAGCCAGAGCCAACAATTCCTTAGCATTGCCATCACCAATTAACGGCTGTAGCCACAGTAAACTCTGCTCGAGCAAAGGTGCTGACATTACCTGTAGCTGGCAGCGGCTGCGAATAGTCGCCATCACACCACTGTTAATGTGACTTATTAATAATAATAGAGTGTCGCCCGCCGGTTCCTCCAAGCTTTTCAAGAGTGCGTTGGCGGCATTGGTGTTCATGGCTTCGGCAGGCTCAATGATTGCCAGCTTGTAGCCGCCCTGTTGTGACGTTTTAGTAATAAAATTCGAAAGCGCACGGACCTGATCAATTTTAATCGCTTTGCCGGCTTCTTCGGGCTCCAATAGCATAAAATCGGGGTGAGTATTGGCACGATTTAACTCACAACTACGACATTGACCGCAAGGCAACTGACTCTGTGGCGCCGAACACAAAACAGTCTGAGCCAGGGCCATGGCCAAATGCCTTTTACCTATACCTTTTTGACCGGTGAACATAAATGCATGTGGCAATTTGCCGCTAGCGCGCTGGCCCATGAAATGCTGCCACTGGGGCTGCTGCCAAGGATAGGGTATCGCAGGAAAATCACGGCTCATGTAAGTCTTTACCGACAAATGTGAATAGTCATAAAATATCAGATTAAGCTTAACAATTACCGCCTAAATAAGCGACCTAGGCTTTAAAAACTGTAATAATAACGACATGACAACCGCCACTTCAGCAGCCCCTACTATCAGTACATCAACACCAGCACCCGCCAGCAAAGAAGCCTTCACTATTGAATATAGCGATGACGACTTATTGGTGGTTAACAAGCCCTGCGACTTGCTCACAGTCCCCGGCCGCGGCCCACACAACCAAGACTGCCTTATAAATCGGCTACTGTATACGTATCCAAATGCACGCATTGTGCACCGTCTGGATTACGCCACGTCGGGGCTGGTGATAATACCTTTGAGTTACGAGGCGCAAAAGTCGCTAAGCAAGCAATTTCAACAGCGCAGCACGGCCAAACAGTACAGCGCTATGGTAGACGGAATTGTCAGCGAAGATAGCGGCCACATCGACCTGCCTCTTATTTGTGACTGGCCCAACAGGCCGATGCAAATGGTTGATTTTAAACAGGGCAAGACGGCACAAACCGACTTTACTGTGCTAAACCGTGACAGTAACCTCAATGTTACTCGAGTAGAGTTAAAACCTATTACCGGCCGTTCGCACCAATTGCGTGTGCACATGTTGGCACTGGGGCACCCTATACTAGGCGACCGATTTTACGCTACCGGTAATGCCTTAACAGCCTCGCCGAGGCTACTACTGCATGCGGAAACAATAACATTCGACCACCCTACTAGCGGTGACCGAATTACAGTTACAGTCTCGCCGTCATTTTAACCGTACAGCTGCACTAACACCTGTTTAATATCACCCTGTACGCTGAGCAAAGACTGGCCGGCGTCGACAACACGATAACGATCGGGCGATTGCTTAGCGCGTGCTAAATAAGCAGCACGAACTCGCTCAAAAAACCCTACCTTTTCAATTTCAAAGCGATCTAGAGCTGCACGTTTACTGGCGCGCTCAAGCCCGACCACCACATCAATATCGAGAATTAGCGTCATATCTGGGCGCAAGTCGCCCTGCACGAAACTTTCCAATGCAGCAATCTTACTGCTATCAATGCCACGCCCACCGCCCTGATAGGCGTAGGTGGAGTCAGTAAATCGATCACACAACACCCAGGCGCCACGATCAAGTGCCGGCCTTATAACCTTATTTAAGTGCTGCGCGCGCGCGGCAAACATCAGCAGCAGCTCGGCGGTCTCATCGACCGCCTCGCAACGCACCGCCAGCAATAACTCGCGAACATCCTCAGCAAAGGGGGTGCCGCCAGGTTCTCTAGTCTGTACTAGTTCAATATCACGTGCCTGTATCCACTGGCGAATAAACTCAATATTGGTGGTTTTACCGACCCCTTCTGTCCCTTCAATGGTGATAAAACGTCCGCGCTGCTGACTCATCAACTATTACCCTTTCTATTCGATTATCTGCCTGCAAGCGAGTATTATACGCCCCAGAATTTATGCACCTATTCTCCCTGCTATTATCTCATTAAGGAAGCACACATGATTACTCTGCACACCAACTTCGGCGACATCATAATTGAACTGGATTTTGATAAGGCACCTAAAACCGCCGCTAACTTCCAGCAATACTGTGAAGAAGGCTTCTACAGCGACACTATATTTCACCGCGTGATCGACGGTTTCATGGTCCAAGGTGGCGGCATGAATATCGACATGAGCGAAAAAGAAACTCGTGAAAACATCGAAAACGAAGCCGACAACGGCCTTAAAAATAACACTGGCACCCTAGCTATGGCGCGGACTATGGAGCCACACTCCGCCAGCGCCCAGTTTTTTATCAACTTAAAAGACAACGACTTTCTCAATCACTCGGGCAAAAACTCTCAGGGCTGGGGCTACTGCGTATTCGGCAAGGTCGTCGAGGGCATGAATGTCGTTGAGAAAATCAAAGCCGTTAAAACTGGCAACAGCGGCCATCACCAAGACGTGCCTAAAGATCCCGTTATTATCGAAAAAGTAAGCGTAGAAGGCTAAGCCGAACGATGACCACCCTATTCATTTCTGACTTGCACCTTGATGAAAGCCGCCCCGAAATTACGGCGGCTTTTTACGATTTTCTCAAAGATCGCGCCAGCAAAGCCGACGCGCTCTATATTCTGGGAGATTTTTTCGAGGCATGGATTGGCGATGATGAAGACTCGAGATTGAGTCGCGAGGTGGTCAGCGCCCTAAAACAGCTGAGCGACTCGGGTGTTAAGTTATTTGTGATGCATGGCAATCGTGATTTTTTGCTCGGCCGCACCTTTTGCCAGCAATCGGGAGTAACTTTGCTGCCAGACCCGAGCGTAGTCAATATTTATGGCAAAAAAATACTGCTGATGCATGGCGATAGCCTCTGTACCAGTGACTTTGAATACATGGCCTTTCGCTTGCAGGCGCGAAGCACTGCTTGGCAAGAAAATTTGTTATCGCACAGTCTCGAAAAGAGACGCGAGCTCGTGGCGTATATGCGCAGCCAAAGCAAAAACATGAACAGTTTGAAAAGCGAAGACATAATGGACGTTTGTCTTGCCGACGTCATTTCAGAGATAGATAAAGCTGGGGTAGACACCCTTGTTCACGGCCACACCCACCGCCCAGGTAAGCACGTATTCAGCACCAAAAAGACCACAGCTGTGCGCTGGGTACTCGGTGACTGGGGAGAAAAAGTGTGGTTTATAGAGACAAAGGCAAACCCTAAAGGTACCTTGCTAGAATTAAAAAGCTACGCTATTTAACCCTTCAATACTGGTAACGCACCCAACACCTAACTCGGATTCACATTGTCGTCTTCTGGCTCTTCAATCGACTCTAGACTCAAACTATAACCTTCGACTATATCTACCTCTGGAATACCCAACGCTTCCGAACCTGCCTCCAGCGCAGCGGCCTTGTCGCCCAGCTTAATTCGCAAGCGTAAATTATTGGGCGAGTCGGAATTCTTCAGCGCCTCTTCAGCAGAGACGCGGCCATCTCGATAGAGTTGATAGAGAGCCCCGTCGAAGGTTTGCATCCCCAACCTCTCCGACTTCTCCATAATTTCTTTAATATTGTCCAACTTACCGCGTAAGATCAACTCCTGAATAGTTTTGGTGCCCAGCAAAATTTCTATTGCTGCGCAGCGTTTGCCGTCAATTGTAGGCACTAGCCGCTGAGAGACAAAAGCCCGCAAATTCATACCCAAATCCATCAACAACTGGTCGCGACGTTCCTCCGGGAAAAAATTAATAATTCGATCGAGCGCCTGATTGGAATTATTGGCGTGCAGGGTTGAAATAGCCAAGTGCCCAGTTTCAGCAAACGCCAGTGCGTGCTCCATAGTTTCGCGATCACGAATCTCACCGATTAAAATGACATCGGGGGCCTGTCGAAGCGTGTTTTTTAGCGCTTTTTGGAAACTGCGGGTATCAACCCCAACTTCGCGTTGATTAATAATACTCTTCTTGTGTTTGTGCACGAATTCAACAGGGTCTTCAATAGTAATAATGTGACCGCCGCTATTGGTATTGCGGTAGTCGATTAAAGCCGCCAGAGAGGTGGATTTTCCCGAGCCAGTAGCACCGATAAACAGCACTAAACCACGCTTGGTCATAATCACTTCCTTTAACACCTCAGGCAACTTCAAATCATTGAATTTGGGAATTTCAGTTTTAATGTTGCGCGCGACTATCGACACTTCATTGCGCTGACGAAAAATATTGATACGAAAACGGCCAATACCCGAAAGAGAAATCGCCAAGTTCATCTCTAGTTCACGCTCAAATTCAATACGCTGCTCTTTGTCCATTACCTCATGCGCTATCTTGGCAATGACTCCCGGTACCATTGAGACTTTGCTGAGCGGCTTCATAACACCGTTGAATTTAGCACAGGGCGGCGCACCGGTACTGAGATAAAGGTCTGAACCATCATTTTTGACGAGGATATGCAGGTAGTCGTTGAATTCCATAATTATTCCTGTGGGTACTAAAGATACTAATACAGGAATAGTCGATATGGCGCCAGAGGTACAGCCTAAACAAAGACTAAAATATTACAATCGCTAATGTCACCGCCAAACAGGGCGCACGCACGTGCGAGAAAAAAGCGTTATTACCGAAGTTAGGATAACAGAGGCAATACTCATACAGGCATGCCGGAGTGAAAGCGAAACTCGGTGTCCGCACTTTCGATTAATTCTTTATCAGCGGTTAAAAACACCGCTGCTCTAGCAGCAACTTCAGTTTCACTTACCACTTGACCAGCAAGTACTAAATAGTCTTGGAAATGTCGCGCCTCACTTTTTAGCAATGACATGTAGAATTTTTTTAATTCAGCATCTAAAAAAGGCGCTATTTTTTCAAAGCGCTCGCATGATCGCGCCTCGATAATTGCACCAATTACCAAGGTATCAACTAATTTACCGGGCTCCTCTTTACGTAAGTTCTTGCGCATACCTGCAGCATAGCGTCCCGCTGATACCATAGGATAATCGATAGAGCGGCTCTCCATAATAGCAATCACCTGCTCAAAATGACGCAGTTCTTCACGCGCAAGACGCGACATTTTATTGAGCAGATCGAAATTAGCGCCGTATCTGCGTATCAGGGTTTGTGCTTGCTGCGCTGCCTTCAGCTCGAGAGAAGCGTGATCCAACAACAGAAGCGGAATCTCTGCTACCGCCCTGGACACCCAGCTATCTGGTGTTCGACACAGCAGGAACCTAAGAACTGTATCGATTCCAGGTAGTGTTTGATTCGACGGGGTGTCGAGCATAATGAGGCAGGAGCTTTGGTTTGCCGTGATGGGCTACAGCACGAGTCCGTAGACAGGCGCTTCAGTCAAGAATCTCCCATAATGGCAGCGACTCACCGTTGGCAGTAATGATTTCTCTGATCCGAATGGAGTGTCCGCCATTTCTAGCAATTTGCCCACTAATTTGAATCTGATCTTGAGGCCTTAGTGTGTTTTTAGTCCAACCCCCTCTGGCGAGCTTGTTGGGCGCAGTCAGCTCCGCTTGCCATTCAGCTGCTGTGTCTGTCTGCTTGGCGAGCATGCTGATCTGCACCAACACGTTCTGCTGCGGTTTACCACCCGTTGATTGCAAGCTAGATTCTGAAACTCTCGAGGTGCCTGATACAGTTGAACAGTACATCGGATGTGTTTTGCGTGTTGTGTGTGCGCGTGCGTGTGT
>CAJWZU010000013.1 GCA_913050115.1 uncultured Cellvibrionales bacterium | reverse complement strand
CGCAAAAGGTTTGATAAGCTTCGCCAAAATGGTAAAGCCATCGATTGCGTCTGGTCGGCTAAAAGCCTTCAAGCAAAGGGGATGGCCATAGATCACTGCTTCCCCTGGGCGCATTGGCAGAACAATGATCTGTGGAACCTACTGCCCGCCAAAAACACCGTTAACCTAGCCAAAAGCGACAAGCTGCCCTCGGCAACGCTGATTCAAAACTCACGCCAGCGCATTATCGACTGGTGGGAATGCGCCTATCTGGACTCAAATCTTAAGGATGAGTTCTTGATCTCTGCCGGTGCGGCTTTGCCGGGAATCCAATCGGATTCAGTCAATAGCCAGAGCGTATATCAGGCACTGCTGTTCCAGCGAGATCGAATGCAGCGTAATCAACAGCTGCAGGAATGGAATTACGCAATTAAGCGGTAGGGGGAGTTATGAACCTAGGTCAGGGCATCTCAGTGCACTGGATGAAGACAGCCAAGAGTTTGTGTTGAGCCGCTTACAAAAATGAGCCTTGGGCACAGTTTGGGCGCAAAACGGTCTCAATATGGTCTCAAAAACGAAAAAGGCCGAACTCTATTATTAAGAGTTCGGCCTTTTCGCGAAGTAATTGTTAATTAAAACAATGACTTATGTATGGTGCCCAGGAGAGGACTTGAACCTCCACGCCCCGAAGAGCACTAGCACCTGAAGCTAGCGTGTCTACCAATTTCACCACCTGGGCAGATGATTAGCTGTAAGAAGCTTAATCTTGTAGTGTTTAACCGGTTTTATCAGTGGTTCGCACTGACCAGTTTGCCGCTACCGGCTTAGCGAAAAACACATCCCGCTAACGGCCGCACTATATTGATCTGCCCCCACCTTGTCAAACGTTTATAGCCGCAAATGGGTGAATTTTGTTTATAGAAGGGCGCGTGCCCTGTATAGTCGCGCCTCGCGCTTTTCTACTGGCAGAAAAATCAGTGTGAAATAGACGCGAAAGTCGCTAAACCTGCAGGCAAAAGAAGAATGCTGTTCGCAGCTGTTTGCAGTACCTGAGTACCGATGAGCCTTATTGTTCAGCCGGTGTTGGGTCACGTGCGGTCTTAACACCACCTTGTGTCCGCCGGCAGTGAATTGCGGGAGTAAGAGACACAGTTTTATAGGGCCGCGAGGCCAGCAGGGCCGACATATTCGGCCACCAAGGAATACTTTTGAGCAACAATACTGACAATAACACTGAAGACAGCAAGATCGACCAGGGCACTGAGGGTAATGTTGACCCCCACGCCAGCCGCGAGGCCGAGAACTACGAAAATCCTATCCCGAGCCGCGAATTTATTACCGAGCACTTGGATAACGCCAACGGCCCTATGACGCACGAAGAGTTGTGTGATGAGCTGGGCATGAATACCGATGAGCACATTGAAGCGTTGCGTAGACGCTTGATTGCTATGGAACGTGATGGTCAGTTGATTAGCAATCGCCATCGCGCCTATGCCAGTATCGACAAGCTCGATTTGGTGCGTGCGACGGTGCAGGGCCACAAAGACGGTTTCGGTTTTGCCGTGCCGATTGATGGCGGCCCCGACATGTATTTGCACAATCGTCAGATGCGCAAAGTATTTGCCGGCGATGAAGTGCTGGTACAGCCGTCGGGCGATAACTATCGCGGCAAGCTAGAAGGGCACATTGTTGAGGTGTTGCAGCACAATACGCATCAGCTTACCGGCCGTTTGTTTAGCGATGGCGGCGTGCACTTTGTGCTGCCAGACAACCCGCGTTTGGGGCACGATGTGATTATTGCCGCTGGCGATGAGCGCAATGCGCGCGGCGGGCAGTTTGTGGTGGTTGAAATTACTCAGCAGCCGGGCCCTAAAGTTAAGGTTTCTGGCCGCGTGATTGAAGTGCTGGGCGACCATATGGCGCCGGGTATGGAAATTGATGTAGCGATTCGCTCGCACGGTATTCCGCATTTGTGGCCTACCGAAGTTCAGCGTCAGGGCGAGGCGATATCGAGCGAAGTAGAAAAGTCCGATAAAAAGCACCGTGTGGACCTGCGTAAGCTGCCGTTTGTAACGATTGATGGCGAAGATGCCCGCGATTTTGATGATGCGGTTTATTGCGAACCGAAAAAGAGCGGCGGCTGGCGCTTATACGTTGCCATTGCCGATGTGTCGCACTATGTGCAGCCCAATAGCCCGCTGGATCGCGAAGCTCAGGAGCGCGGTAACTCGGTTTATTTCCCCGATTTTGTGGTGCCGATGCTGCCCGAGAGCCTGTCTAACGGTCTGTGCTCGCTGAACCCTGAGGTTGATCGCTTGTGCATGGTGTGCGAGATGACCATTAGCGATGCCGGTAAAGTTAGCGGTTATAAGTTTTACGAAGGTATTATTTACTCGCATGCGCGCCTGACGTACACCCAGGTTGGCCAGGCTTTGGCCGAGCGCGATGCGCCGACGGGTATTGCCAGCAAGATTAAGCGCGGCTTGAAAAAGCTGGTCGGCGCGAAAGTGTCGCCGACCGGTATGCGCAACAAGATTAAGCATGTGTTGGGCCCCGTTGATGAGCTGCACAACTTGTACGGTGCTTTACGCAAAGCGCGTACTGCCCGCGGTGCTATCGATTTTGAAACCACCGAAACCCGCATTGAATTTGATCAAAATCGTAAGATTGATCAAATTGTGCCGGTGGTTCGCAACGACGCCCACAAGCTAATTGAAGAATGCATGTTGGCGGCCAATGTTTGCGCGGCACGCTTTTTAGAGGTGCACAACCTGCCGGCGCTTTATCGCGTGCACGAAGGTCCGGGCGAAGAGAAGCTAGAGCGCTTGTATGAGTTCTTAAAAGAAGTGGGCTTGAGCTTGCCCGGCGAGCGCAATAAGCCGTCGCCGAGTGATTATCAAACGCTGTTGGCGTCTATTAAAGACCGTCCCGATGCGCACTTGATTCAAACCGTGCTGTTGCGCAGTTTGAAGCAGGCCAAGTATCAGCCCGACAACGAGGGCCACTTTGGCTTGGGTTATCAGGCTTACGCGCACTTTACCTCGCCGATTCGTCGCTACCCTGACTTATTGGTGCATCGCGCCATTCGTCATATTGTGCGCTCGCAAGTCGATACTAAGCATGTGGTGCGTGTCGATGGCGCGCCGCTGCTGAATAAGGCTGATATTTACCCTTATGACTTGCAGTCGATGCTGAACTTTGGCGCCGCCAGCTCTATGACCGAGCGCCGCGCCGACGACGCTACTCGCGACGTTACGGCTTGGCTCAAGTGTGAGTATTTGCAGGACCATGTTGGCGATGTGTTTGACGGTGTGATTACGGCGGTGACCGGCTTTGGTTTGTTTGTTGAACTGAAAGACCTGTACGTAGAAGGTCTGGTGCACATTACCTCGCTGCCCAAAGACTACTACCACTTTGAACCCGCGACTCACCGCTTAAAAGGTGAGCGTACTGGCCAGAACTTCCGCCTGGGCGACGAGTTAGTGGTGCGTGTGGCCGATGTTAACTTGGACGATCGCAAGGTTGATTTCGAGCTAGAAGAGGTGAAAACCTTTGCTCGCCGTAATAATGCCAAGAAGCCTGCCGGTAAGCGCGGTAATGGTGCGGCTTCACGTGGCGAAAAGCGCGGCGAGAGCCGCGGTGATAAGCCACGTGGCGACAAGCCGCGCGGCAAGAAACCCAGCGGTAAAGGCCGGGGTGCTCCTAAGTCGGGCTCTCGTCGCCCGGCCGCTAAACAAGACGGCGCTGCAGGCGAGAAAACGGGCGCGCCTAAAAAGCGCAATCGCTCGCGCGGGGGTCGCAAGCGCGGGCCTAAAAAGACTGACTAAACTGTTTAGTCGAATAGCTTGAAGTTAAGCGCCGCTTTAAGGGTTCCTTGAGGCGGCGTTTTTCGTAGTGAGACCTTTGCGCGAGCCGGTGCTTGTCTCTGGCCAGGCGAGAACCCACAAAAAGAGGGCGTTTATAGATGATAAACGACCGCTTAAGTCGGTTTAACGCCGCCAGGGCTGAAGAGCACGCGCGCAAGATCTCATAGTGAGGCGAGGTTTTAGGCTCGCCTAGCCATAAAGAATAAGGAAACCTGTTGTGAAGAAGACTGAACAGAAAGCTGAGCAGAAGACCGACAAGCGCTACGAAAAGAGCCGCCAGAAAAAGCAAGCGCCCAGAGATGAGAGCAAGGGCGAGCCCAAGAGCGAGCCTAGGAGTGGCTCTAGAGGCGACTCTAGAAGCGGTAAAAAAAGCGCTCAAAAAACTGAATGCGTGTTTGGTCTGCACGCGGTACAGGCGCTGCTAAAAACCTCACCCAAGCGGGTTTTAGAGTTGCACCTGTTAACCGGCCGCAGCGACCAGCGCCTGCAAGAGGTGGTGGCTGCCGCTGAGCAGTTTCGCATTGGCATTATCCCCGCTACACGTCAGCAGTTAGATGAGATGGCCGGTGTGGGCGACAGCCGTGAAGACGCCGATCATGAGGGTAATCATCAGGGCGTAATTGCGCGCTGTCGTCCGGCCGAGGCGCAGGATGAAACCTATCTGTTTAAGCTGTTAGAGAGTTTGGCTGCCAAAGGCGAAGACCCCTTTTTGCTGGTGCTGGACGGTGTCACTGATCCGCACAATTTAGGCGCGTGCATTCGCACTGCCGAGGCGGCCGGTTGTCATGCGGTGATTTCGCCAAAAGATAACTCGGTAGGGCTTAACCCTACTGTGCGTAAAGTGGCCTGCGGGGCGGCCGAAGTGCTGCCCTTTATCGGTGTGACCAACTTGTCGCGCACCCTAAAGAAGCTGCAGGATGCGGGTATTTGGACCACCGGTACGGCGGGCGAGGCCGATAAGTCGGTGTATGAGGCCGATATGAAAGGCCCTATGGCGCTGATTATGGGTGCCGAAGGGCAGGGCATGCGCCGCTTAACGCGCGAGCACTGCGACCACCTGATTAATATTCCGATGGGCGGCACGGTGAGCAGTTTGAATGTGTCGGTAGCCACGGGGGTGTGTCTGTTCGAAGCCGTACGCCAGCGAAATTCAGTTTAAAGCGGCTGCGCTCGGCTATGCTTCGTTATCTCCATGGATGGAGTGTATGCCGTTAATGCAGGAGCAATTACAGGTATAAAACTTGTCATCAATTGGGTCTTAAGATACTTCGTGTACCAAGAGTAGGCGCCACGAGGCGAACTCCGCTCATTCGCCAAGTTTTGCCTCGCCTAGCCTTCGCTCGCGCGCTTTAAATCTGAATTTATAGTTCTAGGTTGTTGGTGTAGTTTTCTGGTTTCATAATTTCTAGCCACTAGCCACTAGCCACTAGCCACTAGCCACTAGCCACTAGCCACTAGCTTGGCCTACACGGATGTAGGTCCTTAGGTCGCGTCGGGAACGAACGACCTGCTAGCGTCTAGTGATCGTTCATTCCTTGCGCAATTCTGTGTAATCCCATAAAATACGCGCCCCCAGTTTTGCTGGGGTTTACGGACTGTGGCTTTGTTCTTGCGCTTAAGTGTTTGAATTTAACCCTGTCCCTCCTTGCCTTACCGCTTAGACACACACTGTCGGTGGGAGGCTTACCCCGTAAGGAGCTTTATATGCGTCATTACGAAATCGTTTTTCTGGTTCATCCGGATCAGAGCGAGCAAGTACCTGGAATGATTGAGCGTTACACCGCTTCAGTCACCAACACCGGCGGTACTATTCACCGTCTGGAAGATTGGGGCCGTCGTCACATGGCTTATTCAATCAACAAGATTCACAAGGCACATTACGTTCTATTGAACGTTGAGTGTACTGATGAAGGCTTGGAAGAGTTGACTACCAACTTCCGTTACAACGACGCTGTTCTGCGTAACTTGGTTATCCGTATGGATGCCCCTGTTAGCGAAGAGTCTCCAATCCTGAAGGCCGAGAACGAAAGCCGCGAGCGTCGTGCTCAGCGCAGCGATCGTCCTCGTCGTGAAGAATCCACCGAAGTAAAGACTGAAGAAGTTGCGGCACCAGCCGAAGCTCCTGCAGACTCTGCTGACGAAGCGAAATAAGGAGACTATCCATGGCACGTTTTTTCCGTCGTCGTAAGTTCTGCCGTTTCACCGCGGAAGGCACCAAGCAGATCGATTATAAAGATCTGGATACCTTGAAGGCCTACGTTTCTGAAACAGGTAAAATTGTACCTAGTCGTATTACAGGTACCAAAGCAAAGTATCAGCGTCAGCTGGCAAGCTGCATTAAGCGCGCTCGCTACTTGGCACTTCTGCCTTACACAGATTCACACGAGTAATACATGCTCGCGCTCGCTGAATTTATCATGCGCGGGCGCGCGCAGGCCGCAGTGGTGGCCCTTTTAGGGTCTTTATTACCACTGATTAGTCCGGCCGCCGTGGCGCTTGTAACACTGCGTCGCGGCGCCAAAGACGGAGCCTTGGTTCTGGCTTGGGCGCTACTGCCTGCATTGGTTGGCTTATTTGTCGCCAATATGGATGCCCTGATGACCTGGGCAACTATCGCAGGTACTTTTGTTGTTTACGCGGCAGCACTGCTGTTGCGCTACTCGCCGTCCTGGCCCCGTATGTTAATGGGGTTGGTAGCGGTGAGCAGTGCCGCAGTGCTGGGCTTGTTGTTCTTGGCGCCAGAAGTTGTACAGGTGTTTGTAAGCGCCTTGAACGACATGCTGGCCGAAGTGCAAAAAGCTGCCGAGAGTGAGTCCTCTATGCAAGCCACTACGGCTTTGGTAACGGGGCTGTTAACTTGCGGCATAGTGCTACACGGTGTTGCTGCCATTGCCCTTGGGCGCTGGTGGCAAGCACGGTTGTATAACCCTGGGGCGTTTCAGACTGAGTTTCACAGTTTGCGCCTCGGCCGAGTTCAGGCTTTTGTCTGCTTGGCGGCGACGCTTTATTGCTCGCTGCTGGCCGATGATTTGCTGGCTTGGAGTTTGTTGTTTTCGCTGCCTTTATTGGTGGCGGGTATTGCACTGGCGCACTCACTGATAGCAACAAGAAAGTTAGGCGGACAATGGCTGTTATTGCTGTATGTCACATTGATGATTTTTGCCTATGCGAGCACACTGCTGATCGCACTGGCCTTCATCGATGCGTGGATCAATTTCCGCTCGCGGGTTAAGGCGAAAGTCTGACACTTGAGCGAAACAAAGCATTTAGAGGGTTAGCGAGATGGAAGTTATTCTACTCGAAAAGACTGGCAAGCTTGGTACCATTGGCGACAAAGTAACCGTGAAAGCGGGCTACGGTCGCAACTACCTGCTACCACACGGTAAGGCTGTTGCTGCGACTGCTGCTAACACAGCTGAGTTTGAAACACGCCGCGCTGCGCTTGAAAAAGCCGCTGCTGAAAAGCTGGCAATTGCTACAGCTCGCGCTGCCAAGTTAGCTGATGTAGCTATTACTATCGAAGCCAATGCTGGCGACGAAGGTAAGCTGTTCGGTTCTATTGGTGCGCAGGACATCGCTGAAGCAATCACCGCCTCTGGCGTTGAAGTAGCTAAAGCTGAAGTACGTCTGCCAGAGGGCGCTTTGCGCGATCTGGGCGAGTTCGAGATCAACGTTCAGGTTCATTCTGACGTGACTCAGGCTATTAAGCTGTCTGTTGTTGCTGAATAATCGGAACAATCAGCTACGCTGATTATTTCGTTGCGCTGGGGTTCGCTCCGGCGATAGCAACGCGGTAGAATCGGGTCTGTTCCTCTGCAGTTTTGGCTGTAGCGGGAACAGGCCCGTTTCTTTTTACGCGTGTCTCAGAATTATCAGAATTTTATCTGGTTGGTTATCTAGTAAGAGGTTGCTTGCATGAACAAAGCTACAGATTATCAAACGCGCGATCACAGTGGCGCAGGCTTTGGTGCGGACGATAGAACCTCTGACTATATGGGCGATACAGAGACCAAAAGTCTGGCCCCGAATATGCCTCACTCTATTGAGGCTGAGCAGGCTGTGTTGGGCGGCTTGCTGTTGGAGTATCAGCGGTTTGACTCGGTGGCCGAGACGATGTCGGCCAGCGACTTTTTTCGCGGCGACCATGTCGTTATCTACGAGATGATTCACAAGTTGGCGCAGGACGAAGTGCCCTTGGATGTGGTGACTCTGGCTGAAGAGTTGCATAAGCATGGTGAGCTGGAGCGGGTGGGTGGTATCGGCTATTTGACCGAACTTGCCACTAATACCCCCAGCGCCGCCAACATTACCGCTTACGCCAAAATTGTGCGCGAGCGGGCCACGCTGCGATCGTTAATTACGGCGGCGGGCGAGATTAGCGCCCAGAGCTTTAGCCCTGCCGGTCTCGATTCCGACGATCTGTTGCAGATGGCCGAAAAGAAAGTGGCCTCTATTGCCGAAGACCGGCCCAAAGAAGGCGGTTTTGAGGGCGTTAATAGCCTGCTGAAAAATACCGTCGAGCGTATCGACGAGCTGTTTCGCAGCGACAGTGCTCTCACGGGTTTGTCCACCGGCTTGGTTGATTTGAACGAGCGCACCGCCGGCTGGCAGCCGGGCGAGATGATTGTGGTGGCGGCGCGTCCGTCGATGGGTAAAACCGCGCTGGCGCTCAACTTTATTGAGGCGGCGCTGTTTACCTCGAGCAAACCGGCGCTGGTTTTTTCGATGGAAATGCCGTCGGAGTCGCTGGTGATGCGAATGATCTCCTCTATTGGTCGTATTGATCAGGGCAAGATCCGTAATGGCCAGTTGACCGAAGAGGACTGGCCCAAGTTGTCGGCGGCAGTGGCTAAGCTAAAAGACAAACCTTTATATATTGACGATACCGGTGGCCTTAACCCACAGGAAGTGCGGGCGCGCATTAAGCGTGTGGTGCGCACACACCAGTTGGAACTGAGCAAAAAATTCCCTGATATGCCGCTGGAAGAGCTGCAGGAGCAAAGTCAGCCGGGCATGATTATGCTCGACTATTTGCAGTTGATGACGGTGGCCGGTGGCGGTGGTGATGGCCGAACTCAGGAGATATCTGAGATATCGCGGTCTTTAAAAGGTATTGCCAAAGAGTACAACTGCCCAGTGATTGCGCTGTCGCAGTTGAACCGTGGCGTGGAACAGCGGCCCAATAAGCGCCCGATGAACTCGGACCTGCGAGAGTCGGGTGCGATTGAGCAGGACGCCGACGTGATTCTGTTTATTTACCGCGATGAATACTACAACGAAGACAGCCCCGATAAAGGCATGGCCGAATTAATTATCGGTAAGCAGCGTAACGGTGAGATAGGCACTTGTAAGGCGGCTTTCGTCGGTAAGTACACACGTTTCGAAGATTTAGCCCCGGATTATATGGCGCCTGACGGGTATTAGTTTACCTACAGTTTAAAAATCTTCGTCCCTGATGATTTTTAAACACGGCCGCTAAATACTGGCGCAGAGGTGTGACTCTGCTGGTATTTAACCGCCTCCCGCCGGTTTCACCGGCGCGGCACCTTGACCGCCATGGATGGTGGAAATGCAGTAGGCTTTTCGGGAAAAAGCCCTGTGACCGCCATGGCAGCTCTCGGGCGTCCTGCCCTTCACTGCATTAGTACTCCTGTACGTTGATGGTGGAAATGCAGTAGGTTTTTCGGGAAAAAGCCCTGTCCTGTACCGTGATCGCGGAGTCTGCACTTGGTGAGAAATCAGTAAGATTTTTGGCGAAAGCCCTGCTCTGTGCCGTATTTGCGGTGTCCGCTCTGAATGGAAATTAGTAAAGTTTTCGGGAAAAAGCCCTGCGCTGTTGTGGTTTTGTTCGGCATTGCCACGTTTAATGGAGCGCGCATGGGCCGCCTAAAAAATGTACTTGTTGTGCTTGAGCGTGTATCATCCGCGACCAAATTTTGACTGTCTTTGACAGTGCTATAAGTGGCGAGTTGTTAGAGCGTTGTATGCAGGTTTTTCATCATATTCAGTCTATCCGCGAGGCTTTGGGCGTTGACCGTTTGGCGGGCAAGCGCATTGGCTTTGTGCCGACTATGGGTAACTTGCACAGCGCCCATATCGAATTGGTGAAAATAGCCCAGCAGAGCTGCGATATTGTGGTGTGTTCGATTTTTGTGAATCCACTGCAATTTGGTTTAAATGAAGATTGGGATAAGTACCCGCGCACCTTTGATGCCGACACGAACAAGTTGCGCGAGGTGGGCTGCGACTATGTGTTTTATCCCAGCGAGCAGGAGATTTACCCTAACGGCATGGCCGAGCAGACCCGAGTAGTGGTACCGACCATGATTGATGTGCTGTGCGGTGCTTCGCGGCCGGGGCATTTTGAGGGTGTGACGACGGTTGTCTCTAAGCTGTTTAATATTGTGCAGCCAGATGAGGCGGTATTTGGCCTTAAAGACTTTCAGCAGTTGGCGGTGATTCGTCGCATGGTGGAAGACTTGTGTATGCCGGTGGATATTATTGCCGGGCCGATTTTTCGAGCCGAAGATGGCCTGGCGCTCAGTTCGCGCAACGGTTTCATTACCGCGGCTGAACGCCCACAGGTAACGGTATTGAATCAAAGTTTGCAGCAGGCGTTAACACACATAGAAGCGGGCCGCCGCGACTTTGCGGAGCTAGAACTTGAAGCTGTGGCGACTATTGAGCAGGCCGGTTTTAAGGTGGATTACGTTAATATTTGCAATAGCCGCACTTTAACGCCAGCGGCGGATGACGATACAGACATTACGGCATTAGGGGCGATGTACACAGAAAGTGCGCGCTTGATTGATAATATATCGCTTGAGCTAACCTAAGCCCAAGCCATAGGTATAAGTCGTTCGCGGCCCAGGGATGGGGCGCCGCTGGCGAGCCAGCGGGCGCTCGCGAACAGCAAGAAATTTCACACAATTACGCCAGCGGTTTGCGGGCGTGATTAAAGTCGATTATGAAAATCGACTTTAATCGTAGGTAAAGAGAAAGGTGTTATATGAATTCGACCATGTTGAAAGGCAAGTTACATATGGCCTGCGTAACTCAGGCAGAGCTTTGGTATGACGGCTCCTGTGCTATCGACGAAGATCTGGTGAAGCTGGCCGGTTTGCGTGAGTTTGAACAGATCGACATCTACAATGTGAATAATGGTGAGCGCTTTACCACCTATATTATTTTGGCCGAAGCCGGCTCTGGCACTATTTCTATGAACGGTGCCGCAGCGCGTAAGGTGCAGGTTGGCGACCGCGTTATTATCGGAACCTATGCGCAGTACACAGAGGCTGAGCTCATTAACTACAAGCCCAAACTTGTCTATTTAAACCAAGATAATACCGTTGAGCGCAGCGCCAATACTATTCCGGTGCAGGTTGCTTAAACACTGTGGGTTGAACTGATGGGTGATTATCGGCCGCTTTTGATTCTGCTGTTAAGCGGCGTCAGTAGCGGCCGCAGCAATGTTGAAATCGGCGCCAATACCTCGTTGTAGCGCGTCGCTTAAATCATCTTTTGCTAGGGTTTTTCGATTTAACTCAGTAAATTGGGTGAATTTACCTTAACCGCTCATTTAATGAGCGGTTTTTGTTTGTCTAGGGCCTAGCTTTTCGGCTAATATCAGCCGCCTGTTTTGTTCATGGGGGTTTGTTAGTTTTGGATCCATGTAACGGTGCTTGAAAGAGTGGCCAAACAGCAACAATTTTAGAATTCAGTGGTTGTGAATTCGATATGAGGTGGGCGGCGAATAGGGCTCGCATCATATAGACAGATTTAATACTCATAATTTGCAGGATGTAATCTCTATGTCAGAAGTCCACACTTATCCGGTTCCCGAAGAATTTGCGGCTAATGCCCACATTACTTTGGAAAAGTATCAAGAAATGTACAAGCGCTCTATTGAGCAGCCAGAACAGTTCTGGGCTGAGCAAGCTAAAGAATTTCTGAACTGGGATAAAGAGTGGAGCACGGTACGAGAGTTCGACTTCAGCAAGGGTGATGTTAAGTGGTTTGACGGTGGCAAGCTCAACGTCAGCGTAAACTGCATCGATCGTCACCTGGCAACCCGAGGCGAGCAGACCGCGATTATCTGGGAGTCTGACGACCCTGCGATTGATCTGAGCATTACCTACAACGACCTATACGATAAAGTTTGTCGTTTGGCTAACGTGCTTAAAGAGCGCGGTGTTAAAAAGGGCGAGCGTGTTTGTATTTACATGCCAATGATCCCTGAAGCGTCTTACGCCATGTTGGCCTGTGCCCGTATCGGTGCTATCCACTCTATCGTATTCGGTGGCTTCTCTCCGGAAGCGTTAAAAGACCGCATTAACAACTCTGACTGTAAAGTTGTGATCACCGCCGACGAAGGTGTGCGTGGCGGCCGTCATGTGCCTCTTAAAGCCAACGCCGATAAAGCACTGGCTAATTGCCCGGGTGTTCACACTTGTTTAGTCGTGAAGCGCACCGGTGGCGACGTTGAGTGGACCGACGGTCGCGACGTTTGGTATTGCGAGGCCACTGCAGCGGCAGCCGGCGACTGTGAGCCTGAGATGATGGACGCGGAAGACCCGTTGTTCATTCTTTACACGTCCGGTTCTACTGGCCAGCCTAAAGGCGTATTGCACACCACTGGCGGCTACTTGCTGCAGGCGGCAATGACTCACAAGTACGTTTTCGATTATCAAGAAGGCGATGTTTACTGGTGTACTGCCGACGTAGGTTGGGTCACTGGCCACAGCTACATCGTATACGGCCCACTGGCTAATGGCGCCACTACCTTAATGTTTGAAGGTGTGCCGACTTACCCATCACCATCACGCTGCTGGGATATTGTCGACAAGCATCAGGTCAATAGCTTTTATACTGCTCCCACCGCTATCCGTGCGTTGATGGCGTCGGGCAATGGCCCAGTAGAAGGTACCTCACGCGCCAGCTTGCGCGTATTGGGTACCGTGGGCGAGCCCATTAACCCTGAAGCTTGGGAGTGGTACTACAAGGTGATCGGTAACGAGCAATGCCCAATTGTTGATACGTGGTGGCAGACCGAGACTGGCGCGCACATGCTGACGCCGCTGCCAGGTGCTACTGCACTGAAGCCGGGTTCTGCGACTGTGCCTTTCTTCGGTGTAGAGCCGGTTATTCTCGATGCCGATGGCAATGAGATGGAAGGCGCTTGCTCTGGTTCGCTAGCCATTAAGTCGAGCTGGCCTTCACAAATTCGCAGTGTTTACGGCGATCATCAGCGTTGCATCGACACCTACTACACTACCTACCCAGGTTACTACTTCACCGGTGACGGAGCGCGTCGCGACTCAGACGGCTACTACTGGATTACCGGTCGTGTCGATGACGTACTCAACGTATCTGGTCACCGCATGGGTACCGCCGAAGTTGAATCCGCTTTGACGCTGCATCCAAAAGTGGCTGAAGCCGCTGTGGTTGGCTACCCGCATGACATTAAAGGTCAGGGCATCTATGCCTACATAACCTTGATGAACGGCGAAGAGCCTTCGGACGAGCT
Organism: uncultured Cellvibrionales bacterium; assembly: GCA_913050115.1. Classification (GTDB taxonomy): domain Bacteria; phylum Pseudomonadota; class Gammaproteobacteria; order Pseudomonadales; family Cellvibrionaceae; genus UBA1124. The sequence continues at coordinate 42,872 of CAJWZU010000013.1, read as the reverse complement.
AAAGAAAGAGCTGGTTAAAATGTGCGTTAAGGAAATTGGCCCAATCGCCAAGCCGGACATCATTCAGTGGGCCCCGGGCCTGCCGAAAACTCGCTCTGGCAAGATCATGCGTCGTATTTTGCGCAAGGTTGCGGCTAACGAAGTGGGCGAGCTGGGTGATACGTCTACTCTAGCCGATCCTTCGGTGGTTGATGACTTGATTGAGAACCGCGCCAACAAGTAATTGTTGTTGGTGAGTGATTTAAAAAAGGGCCGCTTATGCGGCCCTTTTTTTGTGAAGGAAGGTCAGTGTTGGCGTGGTCTTTTCTTTCGTTGGTGCGAGATAGCGTTGCTATTGTAGGGCTAGTCGTGGATGTCCCGTTAGGCAATATGGTCATCTATATTGGGTAGCGCTGCACCTCAGCCCGTCCCCAAATTAAACGCCATAGGCACAACCCCCAAACTGGCAACTAACGCCGTCATCAAAAAAGGCCGAAGGCGCGAGCAGGCAGGTCGCGGCGACGATGTGCAGTGACACACTATTCCACGACTATATATTCCGCGACTATATACAACCTATGCATTATATTTTTATATATTAATATTATGTATGTGTTATAAATTATTGATAATAAATAATGAATGCACTATATTTTATTAGTAAATTAATAATGAATAGGTTATTTAAATGCGTTCCGAAGACCGTATTCAAGCTAGAAAACAGCTCGACAAACGCCTCGAACCGTTGCGTGAGATGCCGGGTCTTGTGCGTCCGCCGCGGGGCTGGATAAAAGCTATCCGAGAGGCATTGGGACAGACAGCGGCTCAGCTTGGTAAACAGATGGGTGTGAGCCAGCCACGTATTGTGGAGATTGAGAAGTCTGAAAAGGTGGGTTCGATCACCCTGAATACTCTGGAGCGAGCGGCTCAAGCGATGGACTGTAAGCTGGTTTATGCTTTTGTGCCTAGAAGCCCTTTAAAAAGGTTAGTGGAAGCGCGGGCTCGTATTCTCGCTAAAAAGCGTCTTCTGAGAACGGGCCACAATATGGCCCTTGAAGCACAGTCGGTGTTGGCTGAGGATGAACAAGAGCAGTTCGAGTATTTGGTCGGTAAAATAGTAGAGAAGGCCGGTTCGGATCTCTGGAAAGATGAACCGTGAGTGATCCACTAATTGAACAGGATGATGCCTCCACGCCTTTGACTGAAGAGGAGCGAGATGAACTCCTCCTCTCTTATATCTCTCTGAGACCAGAGCTGAATGAAGCGGAGCAGAGAAATATCCTGCAGGCGGAGGACTGGGCGTTCAGCAGGGCCAGGGATGTGCTGTCTGAGGATTTCTTGAAAGACCTGCATAAACGTATGTTTGCTAAGGTCTGGCGCTGGGCAGGGAAAACCAGAGTGTCTGAGCGGAATATTGGCGTCGAAGCTTATCGTATTACCAGCGATTTACGGGACTTAATTGATGATTGTAAATGCTGGGTTCAGTTCGATAGCTATGGTCCCGACGAGATAGCCGTCAGGTTTTCTCACCGTCTGGTCAAAATCCACCCGTTTCCCAATGGTAATGGCCGCCACTCCAGAACGGCGGGTGACCTATTAGCGGTCTTTCTAGGTCGTGAAAGGTTTTCTTGGGGTAGGGAAAATTTGGTGAGTGCGGGAGATACCCGGCAGCAATATATCGAGGCGCTTCGAGCGGCGGATAATCATGATTACAGTCTTTTATTGGCGTTTGTTAGGTCTTGAGGAATCGCGAACTACACGGGCTCAGGTCTTGCCTGCTGCCTCGCAGAAAATGGCATTAAAACGCTAAATACCGGCAACCCTGCAATAAACCATGAATTTCTAATCGGTAGCAACTATAGACCAGCCATCTACCGGCAGCATCGCACCGAAGCCAAACTGCACCACCAAGGTAAAACAGCAGCCGACCGAGCACCAGATTGCGTCCTAGCAAGGCGCTACTGCGCACAGCGAGGGACGACTGCATGGATACCCACAGGGCAAAGTGCAGGCGGTAGAGCAACGCATCGCTACACGGATGTAGCATATTAGAATAACGCAGGAGTAGTTATCGAGGAGCAGTAGCCGAGCATATACTCATATGTGACAGAACGGTCGCTAAGCGCCATGGATGGCGTGAATGCAAAAATTGCAGGAGCTAAGTTCTGCCAAGTACATCCATGTCACCGCGACATACCGTTCATCCTGAACATAAGCAAAGCACCGACGAAGCTAGGGCGCAAGAGACATCCTTGTTGGTTTTAACAGGCTCTTATCATGAGAAAAGTCACTCGCCTAAAGAATAACCGGGTCGCATCTTTGATTTATGAGTGTCGTCAGCCAAATAGGTTGGGGTAGCGCAACGCAACCCACCGGCAGCAAAGCCCCATTAATATCAGTGCAGCAGGCATTCGCTATTGCACCTTATATAACTGCTTAATATTGATACTGGTCGTAGTGACCGCCAATGGCAAAAATAAAAAAATTCTGGTCATCAAATTTATAAATCAGGCGATTTTTTTGTGAGATGCGTTTAGACCAAAATCCCGATAAGTTGTGTCGGAGTTGCTCTGGCTTGCCCAACCCAGATGCAGGGTCTGACTTGAGCATTTCTTTCAATAGCTTACAGAGAGCGCTATGTAATTTTTTGTCTTTATCGCGCAAGCTCTCGAAAGTGTTCCAAGTGTTGCCCTCAAATACTAGTGATCTCATCTATGTCCTCAATGTTTGGGCGATATCCGCTCTTCTGCGCATGGGTTGTGGCTGAATCGGCCATTTGCTTCATTAGGCTGCTGTTTTGTAAAACATAGAGAGTTTCTTGCTCTCTCTCAATCATCGGCACTCATCACAATAAAGTCATCGCCTGCTCTGCGGCTCACTTTTATCGGTGTGTGCGTGCTAACGGACTGTTCTACATAGGTTTTTAGGTTGTTTCTAAATTGATTTACACTAATTATGCCCATGCCTTCACCAGTAGTACGGGGTTGCCGTACGTATTATCAGTGCAAGCTGCTTGAAGCGACTAAAATAGCGCTCGGGGGTGAGTGGGGTATGTTAACTCACTGCATTATTGGTTAACTAATAAGAGCCACCGATGGCAGCAAAAATAAACAGCGGCTCGACGGAAGGTATTCACGCGCTAGAGCACCCAAAATAGGCGCTTTAGGCGATGCATCGCTATATGGATGTGGCTTATTAGGACACTGCACGACTGAAAGAATTTAGGCGGTGGAGTGATGCAGGAGCCATTACCGAGGAGAAAAAACCTGTAAGCTAGGGCTCGAGAAGCTTCCTTATTTTCCTCGGCAGATTTAAACCATGAGAAAATCCACGCGCATCTACCTTTCTCTATTGCTGATGCTACTTTGCACCAATACAAACTCTGCCCTCTTCAAATGGGTCGATGACAAGGGTTTGACTCACTATTCTGATAAAGCCCCTAAACACTCGGTGTTCGATGACATCGAAGTGGAAATATTAAGTGGCGGTAACTCTTACTCTGGCTCAGTTAATCAGTTTCAGGGCGAGCTAGTGGCGGACTTTGCCGAATCGATTGATGTCGGTAAGCCCGATCAAACCGAACTCTATTTTGTCAGTTTTGCCGGTGACGCTAAGCAAGATGTGTTTATGCAAGAGGCGCTGTATACCCAGCGTCTGTTTGATCGGCAGTACGATACCGTTGGGCGTTCGGTGGCGTTGGTTAATAATACAAAAACCACTGCCAGCAACCTTGTGGCCAGCAATGAAAATTTGGAGCGTGCGTTAAAGGTTATTGGTAAAAAAATGGATCGCGAGGATGTGCTCTATTTGTATTTAACCTCGCATGGCTCGCGCGATCATCAGTTGTCGATCGATTTTCCGCCGCACACGGTGACAGATTTTGGTGCTGTTGAAGTTCGACGCATGCTGGATGAGGCCGATATAAAATGGCGAGTGATAGTGGTGTCGGCCTGTTTTGCCGGTGGTTTTATCGAGCCATTAAAGTCGCCTTACACGGTGATTGCCACTGCGGCGGACTCGGAACAGAGCTCGTTTGGCTGCTCTGATGATCGCGATTTTACCTATTATGGTGAGGCCATATTTGAGCGGCAAATGGCACGCGGTGTGGGTATACTGGCGGCGCTCGATGGCGCCCGTGATATTGTCTTATCGATGGAACAGGCCGAGGGCTACGAGCCTTCTAATCCACAGTTGTGGTGGGGTAACTCGGCGCTGGGTAAAATCCAAGAATTGGAATCACAATAATAATTAAGGGAAGGTATTATGAGAGTTAATCCTGAATATTTGAAAGGCCTGCTTGAGGCATTTGAGTTGGCCGAAAAACCTTATACGTATATCAGTGAGTTGGAACGACACGGTTATTCTTACAAAGACCATGAGTGTATTTTCCATTTGGATATACTGTGTGACAAAGGTTTGATTGAGAGTAAATCGGAAGATGGTAGTCTGGGCTTTAGCTATAGCCCCAGCGAAGGCGTTGAGAAATCATTCCAACTGGCGCCGCTGCGTTTAACGGCCGATGGCCATGACTTTATTGCCAACCTCAACGAAAAAGATGTCTGGCACCAAATTAAGGAAAATTTTCAAGAGTCGGGTTTTGATACCATTAAGAGCGTGGCCGCCGATTTGGCCATGGGTTATGCCAAGAAAAAAGTGGGCGCATTGCTGGCGGCCTAATTACTACTCAAATAAGAGCTGCAAGCTGCGGCTCTGTGCAAATTATAATAGTGTTATGAGTGAATCAGAAGACAGTCCCTTTAATGAGGCCATGGCAGGAGTTAAGCCTCTTGCCACCGCTAAGCGCGTCAAAAACCGACATCAAGTCGATAGCTCTCCCGGCGTTTTGCGTCGCCGTGAGGCGGCTCAAGATGCCACAGAGCATGAGCAAAATGCTCTGTCCGGTGGTGGCAATGGTTATGTTGATGGTGTCGAACAGGTAGAGCCATCGGCAGAGCTAAGCTATCGCTGCTCTGGTATTCAAAATACGGTGTTTAAAAAATTACGTCTTGGTCGCTATACGGTCGATGCGCGTTTGGATTTACACAATAATACCGTCGATCAAGCGCGTTCTCTGGTGTATCAATTTATTCGTGACTGTCGTGACAATGATATTCGTTGCGCGCTTATCACTCATGGTAAAGGCGAGGGGCGAGAAATACCGGCGCTGCTAAAAAGTTGTGTAGCGCATTGGCTGCCGCAGATGGATGAAGTATTGGCTTTTCATTCGGCTACATTGCATCACGGCGGTAAAGGCGCGACTTATGTGCTGCTGAGAAAGGCTTCAAAAACTGTAGACAACTCCCTCTGAACGCTAAGATTATTAGCCACTAGTCAAATTCTTCGCCCCATCCAGTAGTGCTCCTGCCAATAGGGATTATCCAAGTGAGACAGTGTGACGCCTTTGGAACTGGAGGCGTGGATAAACTGCTGTCGACCGATATAAATCCCCGCGTGTCGTTGTTTTTTGGCGGTTTTAAAAAACACTAAATCCCCCGGTTGTAATTGCGTTTTAGGTATAGATTGCCCCATGCGGCTCTGTGCGGCGCCAGTGCGTGGCAAAGTGATGCCTAGCTGATGGCGAAAGGTAAGGTAGACAAAGCCTGAGCAGTCGACGCCATGTTTACTGAGACCGCCGTATTGATAGGGTGTGCCTTGCCAGTCGCTGAAGTGATGTCGCAGCTGTTGCTGCCGTTGTTGATAATTATGCTGTGGTGCATCGCCTCTGGCCGTAAAGGCTTGCGGCTGGTTGATGGCAGGCTGCTGGGCGCAGCCTTGCAGAAGAATGAGCGCGAGGGAAAAGAGTAAATATTGCATGAATTACCGCCAGTACGACTCGGAGGCTTTTATCCTCCTCCTGCGCGCTGGCGGTGTCTGTGAGTTGGCTCACAGACCGATGTTTTTTTGATCGATTAGCTATGCTTTAAAAGCGACGCACCTTGAACTTACGGCCTTTAATTTTGCCATTTTGTAGGTGTTTGAGTGCGGCTTTAGCGCTCTGGCGGTGAACGGATAAGTAGGCGTGAAAATCACCGATATCGATTTTGCCAATATCCGCACCCGGCAGACCCGCGTCCTTAGTTAGTGCGCCGAGAATGTCGCCTGGGCGCACCTTGTCTTTGCGGCCGCCATCGATACTCAGGCAGATCATATCGGGCTGGTAGCCGGTCTTGGCTTCGCTAGACTGGGTCGGTAAATTAGACCAACTGAACTCTATATCGAGGTAGTCTTCGATGGCGTTGGCGCGTGGCATTTCTGCCGGCGTACAGAGATTCAAGGCCAGACCTTTGTTGCCGGCGCGGCCGGTGCGGCCAATGCGATGTACATGCACTTCTGGGTCGCGAGTCAGTTCGTAGTTCACTACGCACTCTAGGTTTTTGATGTCTAAGCCGCGAGCGGCTACATCAGTGGCCACCAAGATGCTGGTGCTACCGTTGGAAAATCGAATCAGTACTTGATCGCGGGCTCTTTGTTCTAAGTCACCGTGCAGGGCAAGCGCCGAGAAACCGCGATTGTAGAGGTTGTCGGCCAACTGCTGACAGTCGCGCTTGGTAGTACAGAAGATCACCACCGACTTGGGCTGGTGGTGTGATAATAGCTGCACCAGTGCCTGTTCGCGCTCGTTCTTGTCGACTTCATAGCAGCGCTGCTGGATCTGGCTGTTGTCGTGTACCGCCTCTACGGTGATTTCTACCGGCTTATACAGTACGCGATTACAGATATCTTCAATACTCTCTGGGTAAGTCGCAGAAAATAGCAGTGTTTGGCGATGGCTCGGCATCATGTCGAGAATGTCATCTAGGGTGTCTTGAAAACCCATGTCGAGCATACGATCGGCTTCATCCAAAACAAAAGTAGTGAGGTTGTCGAGGTTCAATGTACCTTTGCGCAGGTGCTCATGCACGCGGCCAGGTGTACCCACCACTATGTGTGCACCATGCTCTAGCGAGCCAATTTGTGGGCCAAAGGGCATGCCGCCACACAGAGTGAGAATCTTAATATTATGAATGCCTCGGCCTAAGCGCCGCAGCTCTTTACTGACCTGGTCAGCCAGCTCGCGAGTAGGGCAGAGCACCAGAGATTGCACCCGAAATTTTTCTACCTTGAGCTTGCTGAGCAGACCCAACCCAAAGGCGGCTGTTTTGCCGCTGCCGGTCTTAGCTTTGGCCAATACGTCTTTACCGGCGAGTACTGCGGGCAAGCTTTGAGCCTGAATGGGGGTCATCTCGCTGTAGCCGAGATCGCTCAAGGTTTTAATCAGTGCGGGCTTTAATGCCAAGCTGCTAAAGGCGTTGGCGGGTTTATCTGTGGACTGGGATTTTGGGGACTGGCTCAAAGGAATCTCGGCTGCTAGTGAACAATGGCGCAATCATAACAGCCAGCTCGGTTTGGCGCGAAGCTATGGGGATTTAAAAACAAAAAAGCCCCCGCAGCTTTCGATGCGGGGGCTTTTTTGTAGTATAAACCTGAATTACTTCAGTACTAGCCACAGTGCATACGCCATACCCGGTATGCCGCCAAGGCACCAAAGCACAACAGTGATAATCGTTTGCACTATGTCCTTGGTCTTAAGAAAGGCGGCCAAGGGTGGCAATAAAATGGCGAGAATGATTAATACAACTTTGTTATCCATACAGCGAACTCCTAAAATATGTATCAGAATCTTAGCAGTAGACGCTGGCCGCCGCTACTTTAGATTCATTGCTACGCCCAATGCTGGTGCAAATATATTGGCCTGCCGCGATTAATTTGTTCAGGTCGACACCATGCTCAATGCCTAAGCCATTGAGCATATAGATAAGGTCTTCTGTTGCGACATTGCCCGACGCGCCCTTGGCATAGGGGCAGCCGCCCAAACCCGCGACTGAGCTGTCAACTGTGCTAACACCCAACTGCAGCGCGGCAAAAATATTGGCCAGCGCTTGGCCGCGAGTGTCGTGCATATGCACAGCAATTTTGTCGACCGCAACGGCGCTAGCGACGGTTTCTACTAAGTGCGCGGTTTGTAATGGTGTAGCAACACCGGTGGTATCGCCGAGAGACACTTCATAGCACCCCATGTCAATTAACCGTCGCGACAAAGTTTGCACCACTTTGGGGTCGACGTCGCCCTGATAGGGGCAACCCGCTACACAAGAGACATAGCCGCGCACAGGTATATTGGCGTCGCTGGCTGCGCGCATAATCTTTGTAAAACGCGCCAGACTGGCGTCAATCGAGCAGTTAAGATTTTTTTGGCTAAAAGCTTCTGAGGCCGCTGCAAATATTGCTACTTCAGACACTTGGGCTGAAACAGCGCGCTCGAAGCCCTGTATGTTGGGGGTGAGGGCGGCGTAGCTGAGGCCTGCTGCTCGTTTAATACCAGAAAAAACGGCTGCACTGTCGGCCATTTGCGGCACCCACTTAGGGTTGACGAAACTGCCGGCCTCGATAGTGGTTAACCCTGCCGCTGACAGCTGGTTAATAAAGTCTATTTTGGTTTTGGTATCGATAACGGATTTTTCATTTTGTAAGCCATCTCTAGGACCTACTTCAACAATGCGAACTGATTTGGGCAGGGCCATAAACATTACCTGTGATGATTTAAAAACTTAGCCGGTCATTATTGGCCATGTTTTTCGATACTGTATGCGCGCGGCTAGTTAGGTTGGTAACAACAGGCGCGAGTTCGGCCTATAAAGACTGTATTGTTGTTGAGACGAATATTTAAATTTCGCATTTTTTCGGCGCGCTCTTTATTTAAGCTATGAGTACATTCAAATTGAAACAGCGATAAACTTGCTATGAGCACTGATCGATAAACTCATTTTAGCCGGCCGTAAAATTTATCTCTGCTGTAAAATTGATTAATCTGTAAATACACGTAGTGCTAATAAATCATTTTTACAGGATGTCTATTTCTGCGAGTAAGTATAAATAAATGTATTTTATAGAGCTAATCAATACACCTAGCCACTACTGACCATTACATTAATTGCCGAGCCGTAATGGCGTTGGGCAATATTATGGGGGTGCTGTGTTAGCGCCTAATTAGCTTTCGCTTAACCGCTGCAGTTGTCGCTGCTGCTTTTCAAGCATCTCGCTCCATGGTGCCTCTAACTGCACCAGTTCAGAGTTTTCAAATACGCCGCGTCTACTTATATCACCGCTGAGTAATTGCTCATCTAGGCTCAGTGTGGAGATGGGTTGCGGTCTTTTTAGCTGCTCACTTAAACTTTGGTTGTCGCTTTGAATGTGCGCGCTTAAACCGAGTTCAAAGTCGCCGTCGAGGCTCAGCGATTGCAATAGTTTTGCACCGCACAGGGCGTTGAAAGTGGCATCGTCCTCGCTGCTGGCACTAAATCGCAGTATCAGTTCGTCTCTGGCGGCAAAAATAAGCTCGCCGTTGTAGAGGCTGCAGACTCCGTGCACTTGACGTTCGAACTGTGCCAAAAGTTGTTTGTAATGCTTGCCAGTAAGTTGCTGCTTTAGCCGTGCCAAGTGAGCTATGTGCAGGCGCAGGCGGACCGGGTAGAGGTCGTTAAAGTTCTCGTCGATGTAGGCACTTTGGTGCGCAGGGCCGGGCGACTCGGCCGCGTTGGCGTTATTACTTTGAGCGGTAAAGATTGGCAGCGACTTTGCCTCGCCTGCGCTACTAAATACATTGCGCTGTAGTAGCCACAGCGTTAGACCCAGTGCAAATAGCGGCAGTAGAAGCAGTTTTGTAAATAGAGCCGCATCGGTTTGAGGGGGCAGTGCCAAAATAATGGTGACATAACCCGCTACGCTATTGTGCAAAGTAATAGGGGCATTGTAGCTGCCGAGTATTTGCTCAGCGTCGAGTTTGCGGCGAGTGTCGGGGTTGTGGCCGCCCTGCACGACTAGGTTGTTTTCGACGTCGTGAATGGTGGCGCCTATAACCGCCGGGTTCTTGGATATATCTTGAAGAATAATCTGTAGGCTGAGCAGGTCGTGATCCAGCGTGGCCTCTTGCGCCTGATAGGCCACAACATTGGCCAACGCTTGCCCGTAATCGTGGCCATAAGTCTGGCGCTGTTGTTCAAGGAAACTGTGCACCCAAAAGATCGATAGGCTGACACTAATAAGCAGTCCAGCACTAACAATGGCGGCGCTGCGAATAAAAGCGGGCGATAACTTTGCTAGGAGGAGACTTGCGACCTTCATGCGATCCTTGCGTGTAGCGACTATATGTAAGGGTAAGTCTCGCATTCTAGCCAATTTGTCGTGCAAAGACTATTTGCGTGGCGAAGACGCTATAATAAAGCCAATTAATGATGCTCGCTTATTTTTATCGCGAGTTTTAAGTACATGAAGTGAGAGCCAAGTGAAAGAATTGCTGCTGATTAATATTGCGGGTGACGACAAGCCCGGTGTTACTACTGCCATTACCTCGATTCTGTCGAACTGCAATGCCAATATTCTCGATATTGGTCAGGCAGTAATTCATGACACCTTGAGTTTGGGCATCTTGGTGGAGATCCCGCAGAGTTTTGACTCGTCTCCGGTTTTGAAAGATATTCTCTTTCGTATTCATGAGTTGGGTTTGCAGGTGCGTTTTCAGCCAGTGACCGAAGAGCGTTACGCCCAATGGGTGGCGCAACAGGGCAAGACGCGTCATATAGTGACGCTGTTGGCGCGCAAGGTGACCGCTTCGCAGATCTCAGAGTTAACGGCGGTGGCGGCCGAGCATGGCTTGAATATTGATGATATTACGCGCCTTTCCGGTCGCGTTAGCCTCGATGAAATTGAAGAGCAAGATAAGGCTTGTGTTGAGTTTTCGGCCCGTGGTAATCCGGCTGACACCTCTGCCTTGCGCGCCGCTTTTATGGAATTGGGCGCGCGCCTAGATGCCGATATTGCGTTTCAGGAAGACAATGTTTTTCGCCGTAACCGTCGTTTAGTGTGCTTTGATATGGACTCAACTCTGATTGAACATGAAGTAATCGACGAGCTGGCTGCCGCCGCCGGTGTCGGCGAGCAAGTGGCTGCTATTACCGAAGCGGCGATGAGTGGCGAGATCGATTTTACTGACAGTTTTAAACAGCGAATGGCGCTGCTGAAGGGCTTAGATGAGAGTGTGCTGGCCGATATCGCCGCCAGCCTGAAAATTACCGAGGGCGCCGCGCATCTGATCTCGACGTTGCGCAAGCTGGGCTACAAGACGGCGATACTGTCTGGGGGTTTTAATTACTTCGGCAACTACTTAAAAGACAAGCTAGGTATAGATTATGTCTATGCCAATGAATTGGAAATAGTTGACGGCAAGGTGACCGGCAAGGTGACCGGTACGGTTGTTGATGGTGCGCGCAAGGCCGAGCTGCTGAAACAGCTGGCCGTGACAGAGGGCATTTCGCTGGAGCAGGTAATCGCCGTTGGCGACGGTGCTAACGACCTGCCGATGCTGTCTATTGCGGGTTTGGGCATTGCTTTTAGGGCCAAGCCTTTAGTAAAAGCCTCGGCTAAACAGTCGATTTCAAATTTGGGCTTGGATGCAATTTTGTATTTATTGGGTTTTCGAGATCGTGACGCGGTCTAAAGCTTGAAGCGATAGACCTCGAAAAAAGCCGCGCTAGTCGCGGTTTTTTTATGCCTGCAACGTGGGAAAACAAAGCACTTGATCGAGTCGTTGCAATTGCTGTTGCAGCATTAATAACCTATCCACACCCAACGCTACGCCGGCACAGTCGGGTAGGCCGCTCGCTAGCGCCTCGATTAAACGCGGGTCCGCAGCCACCATCGGCAGGCCGAGCTGTTGGCGTTTGGTTATATCTGCCGCAAAGCGTCGCGCCTGTTCTGCGCTGTCGGTGAGTTCCCAGTAGCCGTTGCATAACTCTATGCCGTTATAAAAACCCTCGAAACGTTTGGCGATTGTCTCGCCGCTGTCATCAACTCCGGTTCTCGCCAGCGCGGCTTGCGAGGCGGGGTAGTCGTAAATAAATACCAGGCTGTGAGGATGGTCTGCGGCTAATTTTGGCTCTAACACATGGCTCACTAGCAGGTCGAGCCAGGTATCTGGGTTGGCGTCTTCCATTTCAATAGCTATATTGGCTTGAGTGATGCGTTTCAGCTCAACGGCCTCAGCCGTGTGTGGGTCGATGTTGAGATAGCGCTGAAATAATTGGCGGTAACTGAGTTTGATAATGGCATGCAGCGGCAATATAGCACCGATAAGTTCACCGACCTCCGCCATTAAACGGTCGTCGTTAAAGCCCAAGCGATACCACTCCAACATGGTGAATTCAGGATTGTGACGGGCACCGCTCTCGCCATGGCGAAACGCTTTGCCGAGTGAATATATGCAGCCCATCTCGACCGCAAACGGCGACGCCAGCAATCGTTTCATGCCAAATTCCGGCGAGGTCTGCAAATAGTGCTCAACTGCACTGCCATTAGAGACACAATCTACCCGAATAGACTCGATAAACGGATCGGTCACCGTACAGCGACCCATCAAAGGTACCTCAACCTCCATCACCCCGCGCTCGGCAAAGAACTGACGAATATCGGCATTAAGCGCAGCACGAGCTTTGAGCGCGGCTAAGTTGGCGATGGGTTTCCAGTCACTTATCACTTGTAGATCTCTGTTACAAAAACGCCGGCACAGGGCCGGCGTTTTGATTCTGCGAGTAAGCGCAAAAAGGGCGTTTACTACTTGGCGCGGCCGATGTACTCGCCGGTGCGGGTATCAATTTTGACCTTGTCGCCTATATTCATAAACAACGGCACTTTAACTTCGGCGCCGGAGGTTAAAATGGCGGGCTTGGTAGCACCTTGGGCCGTATCGCCCTTGAGGCCCGGGTCTGTTTCAGCAACCACTAGCTCGACGTGATTTGCTGGGGTGACGATAAGCGGGGCGCCATTGAATAGAGTGACGGTGACAATGTCTTGCTCTTTTACCCACTTGTGGGTATCGCCCATGGCTTTGGCATCGGCTTGGTACTGCTCGAATGTTTCTGGGTCCATAAAATGCCAGAACTCGCCATCGGTATAGAGATACTCATAGTCGAAATCTAGCACGTCGGCGGCCTCTAAAGACTCGCCAGACTTAAACGTGCGTTCCCAAACGCGGCCGGTGGCCAAGTTGCGCATCTTTACGCGATTAAAGGCCTGGCCTTTGCCGGGCTTTACAAATTCATTTTCCAGGATGGCGCAAGGGTCGCCATCGAGCATTACTTTCATGCCTGAACGGAATTCGCTGGTATTGAATGTAGCCATAATTTTTACCGTCTTCCCACGAGTATTTTGTTCACACAGACCGTCGTTGTTCACGGTTTGTATACTATAAATTACTGGCCACTATACAGTAGTCTTATCACGAGTTTAACAGCCCCTATTGTCTGTTGCCTTAGTCCGTATTACTTGTCTGTATCACCCGCGGCTATTGATCCGTAAAATACCGCTGCGGCGGTCTGAGCGGAAGCTTAGCTGGCGATTTAATCTTCGATGAAAGAGTGTGTGCGGTGTCAAAAATATCAATAAATTTGAATTCAGGTGTCGGCGGTCAGCAGCCCAGCGAAATCGATTGTGTTGAGGCGCTATCTTGGCAGGAGCAATTGGTCGATTTGATCCGCGATCCAGCGGAATTGATCGAGTTGCTGGGGCTATCAGCACAACAGCTGCCGCAGGCACTCGCTGCAGCGAAAGGTTTTCCGCTACGAGTGCCGAGAGCATATGCCAAGCGTATTCAATACGGTGATATAAACGATCCGCTGTTGCGCCAAGTATTGCCTCTGGGTGATGAGCTGCTGGCCGTGCCGGGCTACAGTGCGGATCCACTCGATGAGGCCAATAGCAACGAGTTGCCGGGTTTAATTCACAAATATAAAGGCCGAGTGCTGCTGCTGGTGTCGACCAGCTGTGCCATTAACTGCCGCTATTGCTTCCGTCGTGAATTTCCCTATGGCGACAATAAACCCAGTCGCGAACACTGGCGGCGAGTGTTTGATTATATTGCCGCCGATGACTCTATTAACGAAGTTATCCTTTCCGGTGGCGACCCGCTAACGGCCCCAGATAGTCAGCTGGCGTGGCTAGTCGGGCAAGTTGAAAGCATTGCCCATATTCGCCGCCTGCGTGTTCACACTCGGCTGCCGGTGGTAGTGCCAAGTCGTATTGATGATGCTTGTCTGACCTGGCTGACAGGGCATCGTTTGCAAACGGTTATGGTGATTCATAGCAACCATGCCAATGAAATTGACGGCGAGGTGCGCGCGGCCTTAGCGCGGCTGCAGGCGGCCGGAGTTACCCTGCTCAATCAAACCGTATTGCTGCGCGGTGTCAATGATTCGGTGGCCGCATTAACGAATTTGAGTGAGGCGCTGTTTGCCTCTGGGGTCTTGCCGTATTACTTACATCTGTTGGATCGAGTCAATGGTGCCGCCCATTTTGATGTGCCAGAAAGCGAGGCTAAAGCACTGCATCAGGCCCTGTTGGCTGAACTGCCTGGATTTCTACTGCCCAAATTGGTGCGCGAAATAGCCGGCGAAACCTCTAAAACTCCTATCTTTTAATCCTATTTGGTTGCCCGAGCTAGGCGTATGACAATTATTTATTGTTGTATTGGGCTGTTTGTGAGGCGGCGGCTATACTCAGGATTAAATGTTTTATTGGAGTGTAAATGACCGCTGTGGAAACTTTTTACAATATGGTTTTAGAGACACCGCCTATGGAATCGACTGCAAAGGATCTGTGTTCTCGGTTAAAACCACCGCTGCAAAACTTGCCCGCCTTGAGCTTCTGCGCCAGTAAACCGGCTGCGGTTAAAGCTTGGGCGGAATCTCTGCCAGCGACCCAAGTCGGCCGCACCAGCGTTATGCTCTACAAAGTGCTGCCTGAATTTTCACGTCTGCAGATTGAGCCCGAAAAACGTATGGCCATGCTGGAGGCGCTTAGGCCTAACGTGCAGCAGTGCATCGAGGGCTTGTCGAAGAATTTTCTCAATCAGCCACTGCTCTTGACCGATGCCGCCATTAAAGCCGCGACGGTGGCGCAGGCACTGCAAAAGCATATGAGTAACGCCTACACAGTGTGTGTGCTCGACGTATATCAAGCCAAAAAATACCATAGCAAGACGTTACTACAGGCGTTGCATCGCGCGATAACAGGCTTAGGTTTAATGTTGATGCGCAGTTATCAATTGTATACCCCTGTGCGCAGTCAAATATGGCACGAGATTTATACCCTTTATTTAATTGCCGAAGACAAACTGTTGCTCGGTGAAGCCTTTTCCGATGCACTGCAGCGCGGCGCCAAGCCAATGACTCTAGAGCAATTGTGCATGCGCGCGCTGCTGCTGTCGTGTGTGCGGCCTAATCAGTTGCGACAGCAAGAGGTTGCAGCTGTTTACTACGCTTTAGAAAGTTGGGCGACAAAGTCGCATTTGGTGCCGTGCGGCGAAATAGAGGCTCAAAGCTTACACTTAGTTTGCCTCGATCTCGACCAGCCCCCCATTTACCGCAACCGTTACCAAGGTTCCATCGACGGCAGTGTGCGCGATCTCGATAATTCGGCGCTGCTTTACTTGCTCAAGGAACTGGCCGATAGCGGTGCTGACTTACCCCAGCAAGTGACCCCGACACTACTCGAAAATTTGATACGAGCTTGGGACTTGCCCAGTTCGCGAGATTTTGAGCGTCTCTCGGTGCATGCCGAGCTGCAAGTGTGTGTTGGCCTGACTCATGTTTGTTCGCATTTAAGTGGGTTGTCGGCGGCTGAAAATAGCAAAGTAATGAAGAGCGAATCAAGCCGCTTTGATGCGTGCGCCACGCATCAACAAGAGGATATTTGGGATGAAGCATACGACAGCGGCAGCTGTAGTATGGAGGAACATAGAGCCTTTACGTTGACTCCAGAGCGGCAAAACGTGGCGCCACCAGTTCCTGAAGCACTGCAAAGTTTTAAGGTGAATACTCTCGACATTAGCCCCGGTGGTTACTGCCTGAACTGGCGCGAAGAAATGCCTTCGCAAGCGCGGGTAGGCGAGGTGGTGGGTTTAAAAGAGCAGCAACACAGCCAATGGAATGTCGGCGTGATTCGCTGGGTACAGCAATCTAGTCGCGGTACTCAGCTGGGTGCACAATTGTTGGCTCCTATGGCTGAGGCCGTGGAAATTGCCATGATTAATAAAGTGGGCGACGATAGCCGCTATATGCGCGCACTGTTAATGCCAGCATTAACCGTAGCCAAGCAGCC
Organism: uncultured Cellvibrionales bacterium; assembly: GCA_913050115.1. GTDB lineage: Bacteria > Pseudomonadota > Gammaproteobacteria > Pseudomonadales > Cellvibrionaceae > UBA1124. The sequence continues at coordinate 26,705 of CAJWZU010000013.1, read as the reverse complement.
GGCGACCTTGCTCTGCGCCTCTATGCCTTTTCGTGAACACTGCAAAGTGTATTTAAAGTGCGACGGTGTTAGCGCCAGTAGCAAATTGCAATTGACGCGCAGGTTATTGGCGACCAGCTCGGTCAGTCAGTTTGAGTTTCGAGTATTGGAAGGCGAGCTAAAAGTTAAGCCAGGCGCTTAGCCTAAGGAAATTGTTGCCAATTGAGCCACTAACTTAGGTTATTGGTAGCAGTAAATGATACCCATTGCCCGACTGAGCTCTTTGATTGCTTGTTGGTTCGGAGGATTCGAGTACACTAAGCAAAACGATACGACGACTTAGTATCAGGGCCTCTTTGCACTGTGGGTGCAAATCAATGATCAGAATTTTATGACATCAAATGACACTTTTCGCCTACTGATATTGAACGACAGCCGCGACGAGACCGAGCGTTTAATCAGTATGTTGCGTAACTCTGGTCGCCCCAGCCGTGCTCAGCATGTAGAGAGTGAAGAGGCACTGGTGAAATTGCTGCAAGAGCAGGAATGGGACCTATTAATTGGCCTCGACACGACTACCAATATCACTGTTAGCGCCGCTATTAAACAGATCAAGCGTCTGGGTAAGGACATACCCGTTATTTTGCTCACTGATAATGAAGGTACGCCGCCGATTATTGCCGGTCTTAAAATTGGCGCCTGTGATGTTGTGCGCCTCGATGAGGATCAGCACTTGCTGTTGGTTATTGCGCGGGAACTGCAAAATCATCATTATCGCCAGCAGCAGCGTGTGGCAGATCGTCGCGTCGAAGAAGCTGAATTGCGCAGCCAGCATCTGTTGGACAGTTCACGCGATGCCATCGCCTATATTCAGGATGGTATGTGCTTGTATGTTAACGAGTCATTTGCCGAGTGCTTTGGCTATGCCGATAAAGACGATATCGAGTGTATGCCCCTGATTGACATGGTCGCTGACAGTGATCAGGGCAAAGTTAAGGCGTTTCTGAAAGATTTCACCCTTAAAGGCGAGGATTCCGAAGGCTCTCAGCTGGAGTTCTTGGGCGTTAGCGAGGACCGTGCGCATATTGATATCTCGGTTAATGTATCTCGTGCCACCTATGATAAAGAACCCTGCATAGCATTTATCCATCGCATCAAAGCGTCTGCCAATAGTGAAGCCCTGGCAGAGCAAATTCATCAAATAAAGCAGCAAGATCTCGTTACCGGGCTTTTCAATCGCCAGTATTTTTTGAGTAAATTACAGTGGGCTATTAGCGATGTTGATCATCATAGTCACAGTTTACTGGTGTTAGAAATCGATAATTTTGAGTCGAAAGTTCAGGCCAGCATGGGCATGGCAGGCACCGACATGGTGCTAGGTGAGCTTGGTAGTTTATTGCGCGAGCAGTTTAATGCCGATGAGGTGATTGCTCGCTTTGGCGACAATGCCTTTGCGGTGTTACTTCAAAGCACAGCGGCCGATCTTGCGCTAAAAAAAGCACAGAGCCTGTGTGAAATCGTTGATGGCCGAATTATTGAAGTGGATGGCAAAACTATCCATGTCACTTTCTCGGTTGGCGTTGCCCTGATCAATGAAACTAGCTGTTCCGTTGAGAAGGTGATTGATCAAGCCCAAGCCGCTGTAAACGATGTGCGCGCCGCTCATGGTTCTGAAGGTATTGGCGATGGTGCCAAACTGTTTGAGCCAAACGTAACTGATGAAGAGGTTGGAACCAGCGCGGCTAACATGGGTGAGTTGGTCACGGGGGCGATTAAACATAATAATTTTCGTTTACTCTACCAGCCCATTATTAGTTTACGCGGCTCTGAAGAAGAGTATTACGAAGTGCTATTGCGCTTGCTTAATGATAAAAATGAAGAGATTAGTCCCGACAACTTTATGAGTACGGCTGTCGAGATGGGCACCGTCACGAAGATCGATCGCTGGGTGATTTTGGAATCTATTAAACAGTTGACCGAGCGTCGTACGCGCGATGATAAAAGCCATTTAATCGTCAATATTAGCCGTCAATCGCTGTGTGATGAGTCACTGGTGCCCTGGTTGGCCGTGGCGTTTAAGACCGCCAAACTGAGCCCAGATAGCCTGGTTTTTCAAATACCCGAAGACGATGTCACCTGCCATTTAAATGCGGCTAAAGTCTTTTCTAAGGGTATTCGGGCCATGGCTGGCCGTGTCTCTATTAGTCGTTTTGGTTGTGCCCTTAACCCGATGAATACCTTGGAACATGTCGATGTTGAGTTTGTGAAAGTCGATGGTTCATTCACCCGCGATATTCAAGATAACGGCGAGAGTCCGGAAACTCTAACAAAATTAATTCAAGAGCTGCATCAGCGCGAAAAAACTACGGTGGTACCGTTTGTCGAAAATGCCAGCGTGCTGGCATCGCTGTGGCAGGCGGGGGTTCACTATATACAGGGCTACTATCTGCAGGCACCGACCAGCGCTATGAATTACGACTTTGATACCGAAAGTTAAGCGGTAAATAATAAGCTGTAAAAAAACCTCGACACTTACAGTATCGAGGTTTTTTTAAACTGCGAACTAATAACTCTTAGCTGATTTTGTGATCCATCTCCAATGCGGGCGCCTCGGTAGTGGGGCAGCCGACCACTTTGGCCGGCACTCCGGCGACAGTGGTGTGCGGCGCCACTGATTTTAGTACCACCGAGCCGGCGCCAACTTTAGCGCCAGCGCCTATTTCAATATTGCCGAGAATCTTGGCTCCGGCACTAATCAGTACGCCTGCGCGTACCTTGGGGTGGCGGTCGCCACTTTCTTTACCGGTTCCCCCTAACGTCACCGCTTGCATAATGGATACATTGTCTTCCACCACCGCTGTTTCACCGATAACAATACCGGTGGCGTGGTCGAACATGATGCCACTGCCAATTCGGGCCGCGGGGTGAATGTCGACACTGAACACCATCGAGATCCGGTTTTGTAACAATAGCGCCAAACTCTTGCGCTCATGCCGCCACAAAAAGTGTGCAATGCGATAGCACTGCAGGGCGTGAAAACCTTTGTAAAACAACAGCGGGGTCAGCAGCGAGCAGCAGGCGGAATCACGTTTATCGATGGCGTTGAGGTCGGCATAAGCGGCTTCGACGATACTCGGGTCGGCGCTTATCGCCTGTTCAATGATCTCGCGAATCATCATAGCGCTGGCGGTTGCACTACCGAGTTTATTGGCTAAGTGAAAGCTAAGTGCTGACGCCAAAGAGTTATGATTGAGTATGGTGGTGAATAAAAAACTAGCCAATACCGGTTCTTTTTTCGCTTGTTGACGCGCTTGTTCCTGCAGCGTTTGCCATATTTGGGTAGGGCTGAAAGATTTTTGTTCGGACATGCTGGGCTACTTTTTTGGGCTAACTTGTTAGGGACTAAGGTTGGTAGAGTGATTCAAAACGCGCGACGCTAAAGCCGCTTATCTTTTTTTTGCCGATAACAATTAAAGGCACGCCGTTACCGCCGAGTTGTTTAAAGCGGCGATGGGCTGAGCTGGACGATTCGATATCGTATTCGCGAAAGGCAATATTGTTTTGTTGAAAATAACGCCTCGCCTTTTTGCAGTAACCGCACCAAGGGGTAGCGTACATAATTACTTCTGGCATGGTTAGAGCGGCGTTGTTACCGGCGGCTCTCGGTTCAGTCTCGGCCGCTGCATAGCCATTGATGCCCGGCAACTGTTCGATGTTTTGCTCGGAGGCACTGCTTGGTGGTGGTGAATCGGTGTAGTGGGTGTTGCCTTTGTCATCTACCCATTTATACAGCTCGGCAGCTGAAACTGAAGCGGTAAGTAATATCAGCCCGATGGCTGAAATAATGCAACTAAAACGCATACACCCTCCCAGGTAAAGTTTTTCAGAACAATTTTAGAGGTTCTTCTTGGAGCAGCGAAAATTGTTCCCGCAATTCTAATATGTGCTCGGCCCAGTAGCGCTCGGTATTAAACCACGGGAAGTTCATGGGAAAGGCAGGGTCGCTCCAGCGCCTAGCCAGCCAGGCACTATAGTACATAATTCGCAGGGTGCGCAGGGCTTCAATGAGGCTGATTTCCGCGTAGTTAAAGTCACAGAATTCCTGATAGCCCTCGATCACTTCCGCCAATTGTGCGGTCTGTTGCTGCCGGTCGCCAGATAGCAGCATCCACAAATCTTGAATGGCGGGGCCAGATCTGGCGTCGTCGAAGTCGACAAAGTGCGGAGCGTTGTCGCGCCAGAGAATATTACCGGGGTGACAGTCGCCATGCAGACGAATCGATTGGTACTCTACCCGAGCAAAAACCGCGCTGACCAATTCAATAAGGTGGTCGGCCAAGCTTCGATAGGACTCCATCAAACTGTTAGGAATAAAACCTTGCGCCAATATAAAGTCGCGGCTGTCGACGGCATAACTCTGAATATCGATATCGGGGCGATACTTAAACTGGCTCACAGCACTGCATGCGTGCATACGCCCCAGTACCCGGCCGAGGCTGAGCAAGTGATCGAAGTTGTCCAGTTCAGGTGCGTGCCCGCCCTGACGACGATATAGGGCAAAGCGAAAACCGCCGAAATTAAACAGGCTGTTGCCGGCCTTGTCGAGCATCGGCTCTACCGCAGACACTTCTGTTGCGGCCAGTTCGGCACTGAAACGATGCTCTTCTAAAATCTGCTCGTCACTCCAGCGCTCGGGGCGATAGAACTTGGCGATGAGCGGTGTGCCCTCTTCAATCCCCACTTGATACACGCGGTTCTCATAGCTGTTTAGCGCCAGTTGGCGTCCGTCGCAATAAAAGCCCTGTGACTCTACCGCATCGATAACTGCATCGGGGCTTAGGCGTGAGTATGCGTGTTCGCGAGGGGTGTCCGTAGTGGTTGTGACGTCTTCGAGTATATTCATAAGCCTATTATTACTATTTGCTTCTTCTAGAGCAAATGTTGCTATGCCATAATCACTGACAATGTTAATTCTTGCAGGCAGGTGTTCAATCTATGCGGTATTTAATACTTGTAATATTGTCTTGCTTGCCATGTTTGGCGATGGCCGCTGAACCGGTGCATCTAGAAGAAGTGTTAGTGACCTCCGAACGCTATCAGTCACCGCTGCGCGAAGTCCCGGTATCGGTGCATGTGGTGACGGGTGAGCGTCTCGATCAAGCGGCAATCAAGAATATATCAGAGCTGTCGGCCAGTGTGCCCAACCTAGTAGTGGCTGCCGGTGCTATTAATACCAATATCTATATGCGTGGCATTGGCTCGGGGACCAACCGAGGTTTCGAGCAGTCAGTGGGTATGTTTATCGACGAAATTTATATGGGCCGCGGTAATCAGTACCGCGCGCCTTTTCTCGATTTGCAGCAAGTTGAAGTGATACGGGGCCCTCAGGGCGCATTATTGGGTAAAAATACTATTGCTGGGGCGGTGGTGTTGAGTACGCGCAAGCCCGATCTTGATGAGAGTTTTGCCGCTAGTATTAGTGCCGAGTTAGAGCCTGAAAAAGATGGACAGAGTGTCACCGCAATATTGTCCGGCGCTTTAAGTGATCAATGGGCGGCGCGTTTCGTTAATAAAACCACTAGCAGCCAAGGTTACTGGCACAATACTTATAACGATGACGATGAAATTCAAGTTGATGAGAACATCAATCGCTTGTCTTTGCTTTATCAGCCCAGTGATAACTGGCGCTTTAATGCTAAGTTCGAGCGCGCAGAGGTCGACAGTGACGGCAGTAGCGTGCAGTTGCGTGAATTAGAAGAACTGACACCGTTATCTGCACTGTTACAGGCGCAGATGTTTGTGGCTGACCCACAGCTTGAAACAGAGCTCGATGGTAGCAAGTCAGCGGATAATTATGGTCGGCCGGTGTATCGCAACCAAGTGATCGACAACGCTCTGGTCAGTGCCTACTTTGAGGCGGAAACCGTAGCGGTTACTTACACCTTGGGTTACTCCGGTTTTGAGAGCGAAGAGAGTCAGGACTTGGATTTCTCGCCGCTATCATTTGTTGGTGTTGATGACGAACGCGATTTTAATCAGTGGAGTCAGGAACTGCGCTTTAAGCATGAATTGAGTGCGACGTCGCAATTTCAATGGGGACTCTACTGGCAGGACCAAGACCTCGATGGCAACTTTCAGGAGAATCTTAGTCTGCCCGACCTTGGGCTTTTTTGGGCCGGATTGTTTGCCAGTATTGGTATAGACCCCAGTGTTATTCCCCCTACGCCATTTACCCGCAATACTTCTTTTCAGCAAAAGTCCGAAACTAGGGCGTTATTCGCCGAGTGGCAGTGGCAATTTGCCGAGCATTGGAGCCTGTTTTTGGGCGGTCGCTACAATAGTGAAAACAAAGACTATCAGCGTGTCTCCAGCGAAGATGAATTTTTAAATCCCGGCACCCCGGCATCTCTGCCGGCTCAGGTCACTGCCACCGTGTTTGATGTCAACGTTCTCTCCTCGGCGTTTAGTGCTAAGCGGGCTGAAAATGACTTCTTACCTGCAGTCAAGCTTTGGTGGGATTTGAATGCTTCGACCAATGCTTATGCGAAAGTTGAGAGTGGCGCTAAGAGCGGCGGTTTTAATGCAACGGCCGATGCCGCACCAAGCGAGCAGGAATATGAAGACGAGCAGGCCACCACCTTTGAGATAGGCAGTAAAAGCGTATTTTTTGATAACACCGTCTCGCTCAATAGCGCGATTTTTTATACCCAGATCGATGACCTGCAAATGACGGTATTAAACGACACGCGCTTTTTGGTTGGTAATGCCGCTCAGTCTATATCGCAGGGAGTAGAGCTAGATGGCCGCTGGCGTATTAATGACGCTTGGCAGTTGTCGGCTTATGGTGCCTATCTCGATGCGTTTTACGAAGACTTTGAAGATGGTCCTTGCACGGCCAAAGCATCAGCCTCTGGGGCATCGGTCTGCGATCTCAGTGGTGCAACGACCCTTTTTGCACCCGAGTGGAATGCCGGTTTGCAGCTGGATTATGAATACGGTTTGGGCGCTGGTATCGATATTGTTGCCGGGCTCGGCATCAGCTACAGCTCCGATTACAGTATCAATGCCGATTTGGACCCGATAGATTCACAGGCGGCTTACACAAAATACGATGCTCAATTAGGTTTGCGTGCCAACCATTGGGAATTAATGCTGATGGGCAAAAATCTTAGTGATGAAACCATTGTTAACTATGGTGTCGATATACCGCTGGTTCCTGGTGGTCATGCCGCGTATCTGGCGCCACCTAGGAGTTATGTCTTGCGCCTAAAGCTACAGATATAAATTTGCTTGGCTGGGATGTTTTCGACTTAAGGCCTAGGGCTCAGTGTTAGAAAGTTGTCGAAACTTTACGCTGCCCGGTAAAAAGGTAGATATAAAGTGGTTATTGGGGGCCGTTATAGCGCCTCAATAATTCGTTTTTTGAGCCAGTTATTAGAGCTCAGCTTAATGCCGCACTGGAGTTCTCGCCAGTGCCCAAATATGCACTTCGCCAGCCCCTGCCTTTAACAGTTCACGGCTTATCTCGGCGCAGGTAGCGCCAGTGGTCATAACATCGTCAACTAGGGCAATAGTTTCTCCGTTAAAGGGTTTCCTAACGGTAAAAGCGTGTTTTAAATTGCGCTGCCGCTGAGGCTTATTTAATCCCTGCTGCGCAGGCGTACGCCGAATCCGCCGGATGCGACGCAGCTGCACTGGAATAGACAGTTGTGCGCCCAGATAACTCGCCACGCACTGGCTCTGGTTGTAGCCGCGACGCAATTGCCGGCGCCAATGCAGTGGCACTGGCACTATTATCTCCGGTAGCGACTCGTCGGCGTAATGGCGACAAATTTCAGTCAGTAGTAACTGGCTCAACAGGCGTCCGTTAGTCAGCTGCTTACGATATTTGAATGCGGCGATCAAGCTGTCCACGGGCGTCGCATAGCCCAGTGGTACCAAGCAGTGCTTAAACGGTGGGGGCTGTTTTAAACACTGACCGCAAACTGTTGCGCTACTCGATTCAGCGGGCAGTGGTAAACCGCACTGATAGCAGGGGTTACTAATATAGGGCAGGTCATCGCGACAGGGGCCGCAGATCAGCGCGATGTCATTATTATGAGGGGCGGCACACAGCAGACAAGAGGGCGGTATGAGCTGGTTTAACAGCCACAGGGCAGCCTTTTGTAAGGGATTAGGTAGTGATTTTGGCAAAATCAGTTAACCTCCAGTGTGTGTCTAGGTTGACAGCAAGGAGGTAGCAGCTATTATGGCGATAATTTTAAATCCCCTCCTTGGGTTGTCAAAGGATAGATCATGAACGCTGTCGCTAAACCTGTTTTCAATAAAAAAGCTATTACCGATATTCGCCACGATTGGTCTCGCGAAGAGATTCTGGCCCTGTTTACCCAGCCGTTTAGCGACCTGATGTTTCAGGCGCAAACGGTACACCGGGCCAATTTTGATCCCAATCAGGTACAGGTGAGCACACTCTGCTCCATTAAAACCGGGGCCTGCCCCGAAGACTGCGCTTACTGCCCGCAGAGCGCGCGCTATGACACAGGCTTAGAGAAAGAAAAACTGATGGCCGTGCAGGCGGTAATTGATGAGGCCAAAGCGGCCAAGGCATCGGGAGCTACTCGTTTCTGCATGGGGGCGGCGTGGCGCTCGCCTAAAGGCCGCGATATGGGCTACGTCACCGATATGGTTAAAGGCGTAAAAGGGTTGGGTCTGGAAACCTGTATGACCCTTGGTATGCTTAAGAGCGAACAGGCCGAGCAGTTGGCTGATGCCGGTCTCGACTACTACAACCACAATCTCGACACCTCGCCCGAGTACTATGGTGATGTGATTACCACGCGTACCTATTCCGACCGCCTGGAAACGCTCGACAATGTTCGCAATGCCGGTATGAAAGTATGCTGTGGCGGCATCGTTGGTATGGGCGAAGAGGAATCTGATCGCGCCGGTCTATTGCAGCAGTTGGCCAATATGAAAGAGCATCCGGAATCGGTGCCGGTAAATATGTTGGTTAAGGTTGAAGGCACGCCCATGGCTGACCAGGCAGATCTAGACCCCTTCGACTTTATCCGCACTATCGCCGTGGCACGCATTATTATGCCCAAGTCACATGTGCGTCTGTCTGCCGGCCGCGAAGAGATGAACGAGCAGATGCAAGCAATGGCCTACTTGGCTGGTGCCAACTCGATCTTCTATGGTGAAAAACTGCTGACTACGCCAAATCCAGAAGCTAGCAAAGACATGTTGCTTTTTAAGCGTCTGGGTATTCATCAGGAATCCTATGAGATTCACATGGACGAAAAAGAGCAGGCGGCGGCGCTGGTAAAATCTTTGGCGGCTGAACAAGAGTCGATCAAAAACGATAAATTCTTCTATACCGCTTAAAGATAAAACCTTCGCATGAGCCGAGATTTTGCTCTCTGGCAAGGCGAAAGCCCACGCAAAAAGGGAATTTATAGATGATAAATGACCGATTGAGTAGGTTTTTAACGCCGCCAGAGGGCAAAATAACTATTGTGCTAAGGTCTTTATGAATATTGACAGTGCCTTGAGGCCCTATCTCAAGGCTCGCGAGCGCGCTAACCTGTATCGTCACCGCAAGACGCTGCAGTCACCTCAGAGTACAGAACTGGTGGTCGACGGTAAGCCTTACCTCGCGTTTAGCAGCAATGACTATCTCGGCCTCGCCAATCATCCTGACGTGATTGGCGCTTTTGTGCGCGCGGCAAAAAAATACGGTGTCGGCAGTGGCGCTTCGCATTTAGTCTGCGGTCACTCGGCGGAGCATCACGCCCTAGAAGAAGAACTGGCTGACTTCTGCGGTCGCGAACGTGCGCTGTTATTTTCTTCTGGTTATATGGCCAACCTCGGTGCTATTAATGCGCTAGTCGGTAAGGGCGATGCTGTGTTTGAGGATAAACTCAATCATGCATCACTACTTGATGGCGGCTTATTGTCAGGCGCGCGTTTTCAGCGTTTTCTGCACAATGATTTGAGCAGCCTTTCTGCAAAGCTGAAAAAGTCAGAGGCCGAGAGAAAGTTAATCGTCGTCGACGGCGTATTTAGTATGGATGGCGATACCGCGCCGCTGGATAAACTGCCAGCACTGGCCGAGCAAAATAATAGCTGGCTAATGGTCGACGATGCTCACGGCTTTGGTTGCTTGGGCAAAAATGGTGGCGGCAGTGCCGAGCACTTTGGTTTAAGTCAACATCAGCTGCCGATTTTAATGGGTACACTGGGCAAAGCCTTTGGCACTAGTGGTGCATTTATTACCGGTAGCGAGGCGCTCATTGAAACCTTGATTCAATTTTCTCGCGCCTATATTTACACCACGGCACTGCCGCCGGCTGTAGCTGCCGCCACAAGGGTGAGCTTAAAGCTACTGCAGGGCGAGCACTGGCGCCGTCAGCAATTGCAAAAAAACATTCAACAGTTTCGCAGCGGAGCCGAGTCGCTCGGTGTAACACTGCTAAATTCAGCGACCCCGATTCAACCGGTATTGTTCGGTTCTGAAGCCAAAACTATGCAGGTGGCGCAAGCGTTAGAGGCGCGCGGTATTTTGGTGGGCGCTATTCGACCGCCGACTGTGGCGGTCGGCAGTTCGCGTCTGCGGATTACTTTTTCAGCTCAGCACACCGATCAACAAATCTGTCAGCTGCTCAATGTTTTGGCAGACGTAGTATGACGCTGAACGTAAACTTTTATGCGGCCAGCGGCCAGCGTCATAGCGATACGCCATTAGTATTACTGCACGGTTGGGCGGCGGATGCTCGGTGCTGGCAACAGTTACTGCCTGATTTAAATAAGCATCGCGATATCTTTACCTTCGACCTACCCGGTTTTGGCGGCAGCCCAAAACTTGATAGTGAGCTGCTGGATGATTGGCTGACGGCGCTGCTTCAGGTACTGCCTCAGCGCGCTATTTACATCGGCTGGTCACTGGGCGGTATGCTCGCCATGGCGTTGGCGGGGCAGTACCCCGAGCGAGTTGCCGCGCTGGCGACTGTTGCCAGTAATTTGAAATTTGTGCGTGGCGATGGCTGGCGTACGGCCATGCCTACCAAGGTCGAACGCAGTTTTTATCAAGGTTTTTGCGCGGCGCCAGAACAAACCGTAAAGATGTTTTCAGCGCTGGTTGTACAGGGTGACGATGACGCACGTGCGGCCTTGAAACAAATACGCAGTGGACAGAATAAAGCGATAAATTCTGGCTGGAACTGCGCTCTACAGTTATTGGCCGCTCTCGATAATCGCTTGGTATTTAGTGCCTTGACAATACCCGGCCTGCATTTGCTGGGTGAAAAAGATGCACTGGTGCCAGTATCTACTGCCAAGGCTATGCAGGCTTTGAATCCAGAGCAGGTGATTGAAATTATCGCCGACTGCGGTCATGCCCCGCATATTACCCAAGTACAAAAAACTCTAACGTTGCTGCAAAACTTTTTGGTCGCACAAGTATGACCGCGCTGGATAAAAAACAAGTGGCAGCCTCTTTTGGGCGCGCTGCCAGCAGTTACGACAGTGCTGCGCAGTTGCAGCGCGATATTGGCTCAGAATTGTTGCGGCAGATACCCGACGATTTACATCCTCGAATCGTTGTTGATCTCGGTTGCGGCACCGGCTATTTTTCCGACGCTCTGGTCCGGCGCTTTCCCGCCGCTAAAATTATTGCCCTAGATCTAGCCGAGGGCATGCTGCAGTTTGCGCAGCACCAGCGAGAACTGAGCGCCGCGTATCTTTGCGCCGATGCCGAAAACCTGCCGCTGCAAGCAGGCTGTGTCGATTTGATTTTCTCTTCCCTGGCGATTCAGTGGTGTGAAAACCTGAACGCATTGTTTTCTGAGTTGCAGCGAGTGCTGAGTCCCAATGGCCACGCATTGCTGGCTACTTTAGGACCGGAGACTTTGTCTGAATTGCGCCATGCTTGGCGGCAGGTTGATGATTATGTGCATGTGAATCAATTTGCATCAAATATAGAGCTAACCGAAGCCATAGCGGTTGAAAATTTTAGCAGCGCTGCGGTTTTGTGTGAAACGCGAACGCTTCGCTATGAAAAATTACAGCAATTAACCCGCGAGCTTAAAGCGATCGGTGCACACAATATCAACCGCGGCCAGAGCCAAGGTTTAAGTGGTCGCGCTCGTATCGATAAATTTCGCAGGGCCTATGAAACCTTTCGTAGCGAGGGAAAATTGCCTGCGACCTACGAAGTTTACTATTTAAATTTGAGAGCTTAACTGTGGCTAAAAATTATTTTATCGCGGGTACCGACACGTCGGTAGGAAAAACCTTTATCGCCTGCGCGCTGATGAAAGCCGCCCAAAAAGCAGGTCTGACAACAGCCGCCATTAAACCCGTGGCGGCAGGTTGTAAGCTGCTTGATGGCGAGTTAAAAAACGACGATGCAGTGCTGTTACAGCAGTGCATGAGCAAAGGTCTGGACTACGAAGTTGTCAATCCAGTGGCATTGGAGCCCGCTATAGCGCCCCACATAGCCGCGCAAAAAGCAGGCAAAAATATTACTGTGTCTCGACTTACAGGTTACTGCCGTGGCACCTTAATGTGTGCTGGTCAGTTTAATGTTGTCGAGGGTGCGGGTGGTTGGCGCGTGCCGTTAAACAATCGTGAAACCATGGCCGACTTAGTGAAAGAACTGCGCCTGCCGGTTATTCTCGTGGTGGGCATGCGCCTGGGCTGTATTAATCATACATTGTTAACGGTTGAGGCTATTTTACGCGATGGTTTGCAAATTGCAGGTTGGGTCGCCAACTGTATCGACCCTAATATGCCCGCTTTGCAGGAGAATATCGACAGTATCGAGACGCGGCTGGCGTTCCCGTTGTTGGCTAAAGTCGACTTTATTGATCAAGGCGAGTTGATCGACTCCATAGAACAGGCTGCTGAGCAGATCGACTTGAAGCGGTTGCTTGGCTGATGAACACTATGCCCTTAGGTTGTTGCTTGATGTGGTTATGCCGCCATGCTTTGTTAGATAAATGGCTAAAGGTCTTTCTGTAGTATTAAGCATATCCGACAGAGCCGGCCTACTTATCGACGGATGCATAGGTTTTGTTGGCCTGTAATGGAAGCAACTGTTACTGGGTCTGACGTTAGATGGGTTGTTAACAAAGTAAATTTATAGTGGTGTTTATGAATAATTTTCTATCTGGTTATTATTTTCTGATCATATTGTTGATGGTTTTTTCGAATAATTTATTTGCTACAAGTTTTCAATCTCGCCCTAATATCATTTTTATTATGACCGATGACCATACTAAACAGGCCATGTCTGCGTATGGAAGCCGCCTCATAGACACACCGAATTTGGATAGAATTGCCAATGAGGGTATTCGTTTTGATAAAAGTTTTGTTACTAATGCTATTTGCTCACCCAGCCGTGCAGTTGCCTTAACGGGTAAGTACAGCCATATTAATGGTGTCAAAGACAATCGAGATATCTTTGACGGCAAGCAGCAGACATTGCAGCAGCTGCTGCAGTCGGCTGGTTATCAGACATCCATGATTGGAAAGTGGCACCTTAAATCTAAACCCACAGGGTTTGATATTTGGAATATTCTACCTGGGCAAGGCGCTTACTATAATCCTGACTTTATTACTGATAAGGGTACTGTTAAGCACCATGGTTATGTTACCGAACTAATCACCGATTTTGCGCTTGAAACAATTGCCCAACGCGACAAATCAAAACCCTTTGCCATGATGTATTTTCACAAAGCCCCACACCGTAATTGGATGCCCGATATTGACGACTTAGGCGCATTCAATAATATCGATTTCCCTCTTCCTGATACATTCTTTGATGACTACCATGGCCGCTCCGCAGCGGTTAAAAATCAAGATATGCGGGTAGAAGATATGTACAGCTCTTTCGATATGAAGCTGCATGTTGATAAAGAGACTAACACCGGTGGTAATGCTGAGTGGGATGCACTTTCGGAATGGAATACCGTTTACAACGGCATGACGAAAGGTCAGCGACTGGCATGGGATAACGCCTACGAAAGTGATAATAAAAAGTTTAAAGACGCCAAATTAACAGGCGTTGAGCTGGCAATATGGAAGTATCAGCGCTATATCAGAGATTACTTACTTACGGTTAAATCGGTTGATGATAATGTCGGTCGACTGCTTAAATATTTGGACACAGCTGGGCTCAGTAATAACACTATTGTTGTATACACTTCTGATCAGGGCTTTTATTTAGGCGAGCACGGTTGGTTTGATAAAAGGTTTATGTATGAAGAGTCTTTTGGCATGCCGCTGGCTATTCGCTACCCCAAGATGATTAAGGCTGGGTTAGTGTCTGATGATTTAGTGATGAACCTAGACTTGGCTCCCACTCTGTTAGATTTTGCTGGCGTCAAAATCCCTGCAGATATGCAGGGGTTATCACTTAAAGAAATTATGCAAAATGGCCGTCTCGATGCTAAACAAACAGCGGGTGAGTGGAGAGATTCGGTGTATTACCACTATTATGAATTTCCGCACGGTTGGCACTCTGTTAATAGGCATCGCGGAGTGCGAACAGACAGATACAAATTGATTCATTATTACGATATCAATGAATGGGAATTATACGATTTAGATCTTGATCCCAAAGAATTGAATAATATATATGCCGATAAAAAGCAACAGGCTACAGTGGTGTTGCTTAAAAATGAGTTATCTAACTTAAGGCAGTTGTACGGTGATGTCACTGATCATACAGATCAGAAAACGAACTAGCCGGTCATTTTAAGCCGGCATATACGCCGATGCTGGGGTTGTATGTGGACAGTATGGTAGTTCGTTTTGCCGTCGTTGAGCAGAGCGCGCAATAATTTTTGGTGCGCTGGGAAGAGCAACAGGAAGAGCGACAGCGTTAAAGTAAGGCGGACAACCATTTTAGGGCCTGTTCGGCCCGCTAGTCGGGTGAGCTCGAGTAATCGTAAATACTCCTCATAGGTCATTGATCTCATTGAGACGGGTTTCTCTTTGCCGAGCATCAACTTAAATCAGCCTTTAATCGACATAGACATTCCGCATACAGAGCCGCTCGGCACTTATTTAGATCAAATAGCTTAAGCGCTGTCGCGTGTTCAGCGTTCTGGCTCACCTAGGTCTACACTTTAGCTATAGCAACCACGATTTATACAGCTAACTGGAGGCTTTATGGCTGAATACTCAGCTCCGTTAACCGATATGCGTTTTCTACTTTATGAGCTGTTTCGTGTCCAGGAACGTTGGCCCAAGCTTGCCGGTTTAAGCGATATGGCTGAGCGCGATACCGCCGATGCCATTTTGGAGGAGTCGGCTAAGGTAAGTACTGCTTTAATTGCGCCTCTAAATCGTTCGGGCGACGAAGAGGGTTGCCACTGGAATGATGGCGAGGTAATTACACCGAAAGGATTTAAGGAGGCTTATCGCTCTTATATTGACGGTGGGTGGACGGGGCTTGCCGGAAATCCTGAATTTGGTGGCATGGGTATGCCAAAAACCTTGAGTGTGCTCTGCGAAGAGATGCTCTATTCGGCCAACAATGCCTTTGCACTTTACCCCGCACTAACCGCCGGAGCCTGTATTGCGCTCGATGTGCACGGCAGTGAAGCGTTAAAAAAGCAGTTTTTACCCAAACTCTACAGGGGTCTATGGTCTGGGGCTATGGCGTTAACTGAGTCGCACGTGGGTACCGATTTAGGCATTATTCGTACTCGGGCCAAAAGTCTCAACGACGGCATTTTTGCCATTAGCGGCAGCAAGATATTTATCACTGCTGGCGAGCATGATCTGAGCGACAATATTATTCATTTTGTCTTGGCCAAGTTGCCCGATGCTCCTGCGGGAGCAAAAGGTATTTCACTGTTTTTAGTGCCCAAATTTTGGCCTCATGACAATGGTGAATTATCCGCTGACGGCAACGGCGTGCACTGTGGTTCGATCGAGCACAAGATGGGTATTCGCGCCTCGAGTACCTGCGTTATTAATTACGATAATGCCCGTGGTTATTTAATTGGTGAACCGCATCAGGGTTTAAAGTGTATGTTCACCATGATGAATTACGAGCGCTTATCGATTGGCTTACAGGGCATAGGATCGGGCGAAATGTCCTACCAGAATGCGCGCGACTACGCTCGCGAACGTTTGCAGGGGCGCGCGGCTACCGGTGCTGTTAGCTTCGATAAAATAGCCGACCCGATTATTGTGCATCCAGACGTTCGCCGGATGCTATTGACCATGCGCGCTTGGACAGAGGGCGCACGCGCGCTGGCGGTTTACACTGCCGAGCAGCTGGATATTGCCAAATACAGTGATGTCGATGTGGATATTCAACGAGCAAAAAATCGCGTGGCGCTACTAACACCGGTGTGCAAAGCTTTTTTTACCGATAAAGGCTTTGATGTTTGTGTAATGGGGCAGCAGGTCTTCGGCGGTCATGGTTATATCCGTGAATATGGGCAAGAGCAGTTGGTACGCGATACGCGTATTGCGCAAATTTACGAGGGTACCAATGGTATTCAGGCGCTGGATTTAACGGCGCGCAAAGTGATCGGTTCACGTGGGCAGTTGGTCGACGACTTTACCGGCGAAATACGGGATTGGATTGCGCAACAGGTCTCACCGCAAATGGCCGAGTTTATAACGCCATTAGAGACGGAGGTGGCACGATTAGAAAAAGTGACAGCGGGCTTGTTGCAACGTTCGAGTAGTGATTTTAATGCCGCCGGTAGCGCCAGTGTCGAGTATCTGCAATTATTCGGCTGCGTAACATACGCTTGGTTGTGGGCACGTGTTGCAGCGGTCGCGCAAAACAATAATGATGGCTATTATGTGGCAAAACTGGCTACCGCACGGTTTTACTTTGCGCATTTACTGCCACAAACTAAGGCGCTGGCTGAATCTATTGATCGAGGTAGCGACGCGCTAATGCAGTTATCAGCGGAACTTTTTTAACCCAGCTTATCAACAGTGATGCATCACTATGAATACTGAATTATCAGATGTAGATCAATCTCGTGTCGATGCAGTATTGTCTCGCGGTACTTATGCTTTAGACCACAAGCCTTTTCGTCCGTTGTTATTGCTGGCGGTTGTGGTCGCGGTGCTAACTTGCTTAAGCCTATTGAGCTTTGCTATAGCGCGCTGGCATGGGGTGGTGTGATAAAGAGATCGATTATGGCTGTAGAGAAAATAAAACATCATATCTATTGACCTCTACTGGTGTCGTCCCTATAATCCGCGGCCTCAGTTAGCTAAGCGCTGTTGAGATCTGGTGCGGGGTGGAGCAGTCTGGTAGCTCGTCGGGCTCATAACCCGAAGGCCGTAGGTTCAAATCCTGCCCCCGCTACCAAATTTAAACGATAACGAAAGTTACTTTTCGGTATCGGGATGTTGCGAGAAGTCGCAGTGTCATGAAAAAGCCCCTTTATGGGGTTTTTTTGTATTTGTCGCTCGCGACAAGTGGCCGAGGTGTTTTGCTCGGTGGACAGTAGTCGCAGAGGCCTGCGGCGGTATCAGTAGGATGGGCCTCGGGCCCATTTTTTGTGCCTGTTAATAAATGCCGCACAGGGTGTGTGGCCGCGGCCATGAGCCAGCGGTAGCATCGTAAGTACCAGAAAATTCACACATTTGCGCCAGTACCTACGGTGCACTGTTTAAAATATTCTGGCACGAAAATTTTAAACAGTAGGTAAAGAGAGGTGATTGCCGAATGGCGTCAAAGCACGATGAACTACGCGCTCTAATCGAGCCAGTTGTAGAATCTATGGGCTGTGAGCTCTGGGGTCTTGAATATCTAACGCAGGGTCGTCATGCCACGCTGCGTCTTTTTATTGATAAAGAAGACGGTATCTTGGTTGAGGACTGCGCCAATGTCAGCCGTCAGGTCAGTGCAGTAATGGATGTAGAAGATCCTATTAGCTGCGAGTATTCCCTCGAAGTGTCATCGCCAGGTGCTGATCGTGCGCTCTATTCACTCGATCAGTATCAGCGTTATATTGGCGAAAAAGTGAAAATTCAATTGCGCGTGCCCTTCGAGGGACGTCGTAAATTTACCGGCATACTCAATGCAGTAGAGTCGGATGATGTTGTGGTGGTTGTAGATAAAGAAGAGTTTCTACTACCAATTGGTTCCATTGATAAGGCGAACATTATTCCCCGCTTTTAACGGTTGAATATGTACGAGGCACACTTATGAGCAAAGAAATTTTACTGGTTGCAGATGCCGTTTCCAACGAGAAAGGTGTCGATAAAGGCATCATCTTCGAGGCAATTGAGCTGGCACTGGCCACTGCAACAAAAAAACGCTACACCGATGAAGATTCCACCATCTCTGTGGTTATTGACCGCGAGACGGGCGACTATATGACGCATCGTAGCTGGGAAGTTATGGCCGATGATGTTATGGCGCTTCTCGGTACCCAGTTTACGCTGGAAGAGGCACACGAAAAAGACGAAAGTCTGGTGGTCGGCGATGTCTTTGAAGAGCAAGTAGAGAATGTTGGTTTTGGCCGCATTGCCGCCCAAACCGCCAAGCAAGTAATTGTACAAAAGGTGCGTGAAGCTGAGCGCGCCAAGATGGTTGAAGATTATAAAGATCGCGTCGGCGAGCTGATTAACGGCACCGTTAAGAAGGTAACTCGCGACAATGTTATTGTTGATCTAGGCAATAATACCGAGGGTTTGTTGCCTCGCAGCGAGCTAGTTGGGCGTGAGATATTCCGCATGGGCGACCGTGTGCGCTCCTTCTTGCAGGATGTTCGGCATGAACAGCGCGGTCCGCAGTTGTTTTTGAGCCGCGCCTGTTCAGAGATGCTGGTTGAGTTGTTTAAAATTGAAGTGCCGGAAATTTCTGAAGAAATCATCCAAATTAAAGGTGCTGCTCGTGACCCTGGTTCACGTGCCAAAATCGCCGTGACTACTAATGACGGCCGCATCGATCCTATTGGCGCCTGTGTCGGTATGCGCGGAGCGCGGGTACAGGCAGTATCTAATGAGCTAGGCAATGAGCGGGTTGATATCATTCTTTGGGATGATAATCCGGCCCAGTTTGTGATCAATGCCATGGCGCCGGCCGAAATTGAATCTATCGTGGTTGACGAAGACAGTAACTCTATGGATGTTGCGGTCAATAACGAAACTTTGGCTATGGCCATTGGTCGCGGCGGTCAAAATGTACGTCTGGCTTCAGAGCTAACCGGCTGGACCGTCAACGTCATGAGTGTTGAAGACTGGCAGGGCAAGCAGCAGCAGGAATCTGGCAATAGCATTGAGACCTTTATGTTGGCGCTCGATGTCGATCAAGAGATGGCTGAAATTCTGGTTGAAGAAGGTTTTACCGGTCTTGAAGAGGTCGCTTACGTGCCGCTTGAAGAAATGCTGGCAATTGATGGCTTTGATGAAGATATGGCCGAAGAGCTACGCTCGCGTGCGAAAGATGCACTGCTGACACAGGCTCTGGCTGGCGAAGAAAAGCTGGAAAATACCGAGCCAGCAGAAGACCTGTTGACAATGGAGGGCATGGATAAGCATCTGGCCTTTGTATTGGCCAGCAAGGGCATTATTACTATGGAAGACCTAGCTGAGCAGGCTGTTGATGACTTGCTGGACGTTGAAGGTCTCGACCCAGAGCGCGCTGCAGCGCTGATTATGAAAGCGCGTGAACCTTGGTTCGCCGCTGAAGAAACCACCGGTGACGCAGTGTAATACCCGGATCTACGACTGAGGAATTAAGATGGCTGAAGTAACAGTAACAGAACTCGCCAAGTCAGTAGGTGCCCCGGTAGAGCGCCTGTTGAAGCAAATGAAAGACGCGGGATTAAAGCAATCCAGCGCCGACGCCGCTGTATCCGACGAAGAAAAGCAGACTCTGCTGACCTTCTTAAAGAACAGCCACGGTGAAGTACCTGCAGAAAAGGGTAAAATCACCCTAAAACGCAAAACTACCAGCACTTTGAAAGCGGGCTCAGGCCGTAAGACTGTGAATGTTGAAGTTCGCAAGAAGCGCACGTATGTAAAGCGCGACGATGCTGAAGTGCAGGCAGAAGAGGCGGCAGCTGTAGAAGCAACCGCTGCTGAAGTTGCGGCCGAAGCAGCGGAAGCGGCAGCGGCGGCAGTGATTGCAGCGGCCAACCAAAAAGCTTTGGACGAAGCCAAAGCTGTGGAAGACGCTCAAGCCAAGAAAGCAGATAAGGCCGAAGCGGCCGCTAAAGAAGCTGAGGCTACGGCCGCTAAAGCCGAAGCTAAAGCTAAGGCAAATGAAAAAGCACATCGCGAAGCTGACGCCAAAGCCGATGCTGCAGCCAAGGCTAAAGCCGAGAAAGAAAACAAAGCTGTAGAACCGCCAATACAGCGTTCTTATGCCGATGACGTGGAAGCTATGCGTCAGGCCGCTATTTTGCGCCGCAAAGCTGAAGAAGCGAAGAGAAAAGCCGCTCAAGCCGCTAAACTCAAGGCCAAGGCCGAAGAGAAGCGTCAGGAAGAAGAAGACAAGGCTGTTAGACAGGCCGCACGTATTGCCGCAGAAAAAGCCGAAAAAGCAGAAAAAGCTGCGCCTAAAACCGCGGCCAAAACCACCGCTAAAACTGCAGCCAAGCCGGCGGCGAATACAGCCACAACCGACGCTGACAAAGCTAAGCCCAAAACCAAGACTCCGCACGCTTTCCGTAATGCAGCAGCGCCTGCTGGCGGTGGTCGCGAAGAACTAACGGCTAAGAAAAAGCCGGCTAGTCGTGGAGCGGGTGGCAAGAAGAAGGGCAACAAGAAAGACTTATTGAACATCAAAGACGATCTCTGGGAAGACAAGCGCAAGCATAAGTCTTTCCGTGCTATTGCCAAGATGAACAACAAGCACGGATTCAAGAAGCCAACCGATCAAATTACTCATGAAGTTGAGATATTTGAGGGTATGACTGTTTCTGAACTGGCTCAGGGTATGGCTATTAAGGCCGGCTCAATTGTTAAAAGCTTGATGAAAATGGGCGTCATGGCGACCATGAATCAGCCGCTGGACATCGAGACCTCACAGTTAATTGTTGAAGAGACTGATCACAGCTTCAAGATTCGCAGCGAAAACGCCGTTGAAGAACAGCTTGAGCAGGACACTGCGGTTGAAGGTGAGATGGTCACTCGTGCGCCGGTTGTTACCGTTATGGGTCACGTTGACCACGGTAAGACGTCGCTGCTCGACTATATTCGCGAAACTAAGGTGACCTCTGGCGAAGCCGGCGGCATTACCCAGCATATTGGCGCCTATCGCGTTAAGACCAATCAGGGCGAGATTGCGTTCCTAGATACTCCGGGACACGCGGCCTTTACCGCTATGCGTGCTCGCGGTGCTCAGTGTACCGACGTCGTTATTCTGGTGGTGGCGGCTGATGATGGTGTTATGCCGCAGACCGAGGAAGCGATCTTGCATTCTAAGGCCGCAGGCGTGCCGATGGTTGTTGCTATTAATAAATGCGACAAAGAAACTGCTGATCCAGATCGCGTTAAAAACGAGCTGGTGGCTAAAGGTGTTGTACCCGAAGATTGGGGTGGTGATACTCAGTTTATTCAGGTGTCTGCACATTCCGGCCAAGGTATTGATGAGCTGTTAGAAGCTATATCTTTGCAGGCCGAATTGCTGGAATTGAAGGCGATCGCCGATGTTCCTGCTAAAGGTGTGGTCATTGAATCTCGCGTCGACAAAGGTCGCGGTGTGGTAGCCACCATTCTGGTGCAGAGCGGTACTTTGAACCGTGCCGACGTATTGCTGGCTGGCGAGAGCTCAGGCCGTGTCCGTGCGATGGTCGATGAAACAGGCCAAAAGGTAGACACTGCGGGACCTTCAACTCCTGTCGAAATTCTAGGTTTGGATGTTGCGCCTAATGCCGGTGATGACTTTGTTGTTATTTCCGATGAGCGCAAGGCCCGTGAGATCGCGGAGCATCGTGCTATTACGGCACGTGAAGACTTCATGCGTCGCCAACAGGCCGCTAAGCTTGAAAACATGTTTGCCGACATGGGCGCCGACCAGAAGAAAGTACTTCCTGTTGTGGTCAAGTCCGATGTGCGCGGTTCCATGGAAGCGATTCAGGCCTCACTGCTCGAACTGGGTAACGACGAAGTTCAAGTGAATGTGATCTCCTCTGGCGTGGGTGGTATTACCGATAACGACATCAACTTGGCCGCCAGTGCTGGCGCCATTGTGGTGGGCTTCAATGTTCGCGCCGGTGCCGAAACTCGCGCTCTGGCCGAGAAAGAAGCCGTTGACATTCGCTACTACAGCATCATCTATCAACTGCTAGACGATGTGAAAGCGGCTCTGTCGGGCATGCTGGATCCTGAGCGTGTCGAAGAAATTGTTGGTATCGCCAATGTGCGTGAAGTCTTTAGTTCGCCTAAGTTTGGTCAAGTGGCCGGCTGTATGGTGGTTGAAGGTACGGTTTACCGCAACAAGCCTATTCGTGTATTGCGTGACAATGTAGTGATCTTCGAGGGTGAGCTGGAATCTCTGCGTCGCTTTAAAGATGACGTCAATGACGTTCGCAATGGTACCGAGTGTGGTATCGGCGTGAAGAACTATGACGTTAAGGTCGGTGACCAGATCGAAGTGTTTGATGTTAAAGAAGTTGCTCGCCAGCTCAGACTTCGTGATATGGGTGGAATTATTTGTGTTGACTTTATTGACATGGACATTTTAGTTTTTATTTTGTCATATATTGATAAATCTCGTTTTTAAACACCTTCTTCTGTCTCCTCAGTTTCATTATTTCCAAGATTATAGATACCAAATTTCTTTTTCAAATCTAATGAGTTATAAATACCTGAAACAATATCATCAATATAGATGTAATCTCTAATATATTTCCCTGTACCATAAATGGTGAGCTCTTCTCCATTAAGAGCCCTCTTGATCATCAGATTTAGGATACCTCTATCGTTGCTACTACTTTTTGGTCCAGGTCCATATACATTTGTCAACCTTAATGACACACTTCTCACCCATCCCTGCCGAGTATAAAACTTCAGCCAGCGTTCTGCCTGCAGTTTATGAAAATCGTACGTTGTTATGGGATCATCAACCACATTTTCATCCACAGGCAGTTTTTTTGGCATTCCGCACTGGGTTGACGTGCCTGAAAAAACAATGATTGGACAGGTTTCCTCTTTTCTGCAGGCATCAAGCAACAACTGTATGGGCTTGACATTCGCTTCATAATCTGCCAATGGATCCTTTTCTGCCTCGTATACACTTGTCTGTGACGCCAAGTGATAAACGATATCAACATTTTTTACTGCTTTTTTCCATGCAACTTCATCTTGATAATTGGCCACGATAAATTCAAAGTTTGCATCCCCTTTTTCCCTTTCAATTATATCAGCTGATCTAGAAAAACAAACAAGCGTGCAGTTATATTCTGCTAGTTGTCTGATAAGATTCCAAGCGATGTAACCGGAAGCACCGGTGATCAGGATACGTTTGTTATGATAAAATTCAGTTAATGACGATTGCTTCTTTGCTACCATGTATAATCAGTATTCAGTTCTTTATTAGACTTGCGTATTTCATCTTCTAGATCATACACTCCCGACGTAACATAAATAATATGCATGGGACCTTGTATGCAATTGTATCCATGCAGAACACCCGGCGGGAAAAAATATGCAATTGATTCGACTTCATCACCAACAATAAACTCTATTGTCTTTTTATATGTTGAAGAATCTTTCCTATCATCGTACAAGGCCACCTTAATTTGCCCCGATACCACATAATTCCACTGGGACTGATATACGTGCCCATGCCAGGATTTAATGACCCCTTCATTCACCCGAGAATGGCTTAACTGCCCTATGGGAATCCCCTGAAACTGTTCAGGGAAGCGAAAAACCTCTCGGAAAGACCCGCGCTCATCTTCGTGAGTTGTCAGGTTAATTATTTTAACACCATCAATCACGAAAAATAGTCCTTTAATTTATTTGATACTTTATTTATTTCTTTTTCTTCCAATTCCGGATACATGGGTATAGATAGTATGTTTTTTGCTACTTGTTCTGTCACTGGTAAGGATTTCTCACTACACATTTTTTGAAAATATTTCTGCTTATGGACAGGAACCGGATATTGAATGGTTGTATTCACACCATTTTTTTGTAAATAATCCCTTAACTTATTTCTTTGTTCTATTTTTATCACAAACAAGTGAAACACATGGGAACTATTTGACCTTGTTTTTGGTAATTCTAAAGGCAAGTCTTTTAGTAACTCATTATATTTTTTTGAATGTCGGCGGCGAAGATTATTATCCTTATTAAGATTTTTTAGTTTGACCCGCAGGATGGCTGCCTGCATTTCATCCAGTCGACTGTTCCATCCTTCTGCACTGCTGATATACCGCTCTTTCCATCCGTATTCTCTGAGTAATTTTATTTTTTCTACCAATTGATCATCATTTGTTACTAAAGCGCCACCATCCCCAATAGCACCCAAGTTTTTGGTGGGATAAAAACTAAAACAGCCCACATCACCTATTGAGCCTACACGTTTTCCATTATACTCTGCACCATGAGTCTGGGCACAATCTTCAATTACTTTAAAATTGTTTTTATTGGCTATTTCCATAATGGCATCCATATTGCATGGCTGGCCATAAATATGCACCGGAATAATTGCTTTTGTTTTGGGTGTGATAGCATCTTCAATCAAATCTGGATCAATTGTGAAAAAGTCAGGTTCAATATCAACAAATATTGGCTTTGCGCCTGCCAAATCAATGGCAGATGCTGTAGCTACAGCCGTATGAGCGGTTGTAATTACTTCATCGCCTTGACCAATATCTAAAGCACGAAGTGCAATGTGTAATGCCTCGGTCCCGCTGCCTACACCCACGGCGTGAGATACAGTATTGAATTGGGCAAATTCCTTTTCAAATCGAGTTACTTCTTCACCCAAAACATACCAACCGCTATCCAACACACGCTGAATTGCTGAATTTATATCATCCCGATAAGACAGGTATTGTGCTTTAGGGTTGGCACAGGGAATCATCACATTATTTTCACTTCTGGAACATAAGTAATCCATTTACCGCCTTGGTTCATAAATTCTTGTTCTTTCGCCATAATCTCCTTTTCATGATTATATCCAAACAGTAATGCATAATCAGGATAGTTATCTTTGAATTCACTATGGGGTTTTACGGGAATATGCGCACCGGGACTAAATTTGCCCTGCTTTATGGGTGTAGTATCATATATACAGTCAAGATGATCGGCTGTAATACCACAGTAGTTAATAATAGTGGTGCTTTTAGATGTAGCAGCATATCCGGCAATGGTTTTTCCTTGAGATTTGAAATCATTCAACAAACTCATGAGATCATTTCGGTATCGTTCACAGCTTTTGCTAAACTTTGTATAAGTCTTTTGATCCGTCATCCCTAGCTCCAATTCGAAGGTTAGGTGCTTTTGAACATTTTGATTCACCGGTTTAGCCCCTCTATGAGCAAGCACATAGCGCATAGAACCACCATGAGACTCCTGAGGTTCTACATCAATTAGTTCCATATCAAATTGATTAAATAAATATTGAATCGAGTGTACTGAAAATAAAAATGTATGTTCGTCATATATTTGATCATAAGTGGTTTTTTCAACAACATTACCAAGATATGGATCCTCAAACATTACAATTCCATCAGGCTTTAACAATACTTTTATTCCTTCTACAATAGAATTGATGTATGGTATATGACACATGACATTTGCTGCTATATAAGCATCCGCCTGACCATGTTCACTCACAATTTTTTCTGCTAATGATTTGTCAAAAAACTCTACAATAGTATTTATGCCCTGGTCCATTGCTACTTGCGCAACATTAGCAGATGGTTCAATTCCTAAATGTCTAATCCCATTTTGTGCAAAATTTTTCAACATGATCCCATCATTACTTCCAATTTCCACCACAAAAGGATCATCTTTGTCTTTTAAATAATCATCCATCACATGGTTGAAAAAATCTTTAAAATGGTTTTCCATCAATTTTTATACATTTTATAGAATTTGCGTACACTTTTTCAAATCCACAATTCCAGACTTTGAAATTGTAGGTCCTCAACGCAATCTTCGAAATTCAAGTCCTAACATAATGACAATTTGTTTCCATCAACAATACGTGAGATCTTTTACCACGTGCCAACGTTTGTGGTAATTCCACAGCTTTTACGAGTTTACGACAGTGTCCAACTTCCAGGATTTTCACAACTTTTTGGAGATTTTTGTCACGCTCGCCTGTCGTAAGCAGAAAAATGGCGATCACACGTTGCTTTTGACACCGTATCTATAGATTATATTCTTATGAATAATGGGAGTTATAAGGCCCTATTTTACATGCATGAAGTTTTAGTATTGTTTTTACAAAGTCACAGTAAATACCGTAAGCTAAAGTCACAGATATCGCATAACGTTACTAAGCTAACTTAAGTTCAGGCGATTTTGATCGCCCGTGACAAAAATCTCCCAAAAAGTGGTGCAAAATCAATGATATTTGCAAAATTTCGATGTGGTCTAAAATTTTTTGGAATCAACATTTTTATTTTCGGTCAAAAGTTTCGGACAGGAATATTTTTTGTGCGTTTACTCACGTGTTTACAACCCCATAGTCGCAGTTTGAAAATTAGCGTTCAGGTACCTAAACAATTACACCCGAATCCCGCGTTTAATCTAAATTCCCGCGTTTAGTC